>CALLAA010000270.1 GCA_938002955.1 uncultured Acidimicrobiales bacterium | reverse complement strand
TGAAGCAGACCTCGGTCGCCTTCGGCCGGCACGAGCCCCAAACCCCATAGCGGGGGAGTACGCCATTCGTTGCCGGTCGCTCGGTAGTCGGGTCGGTCATCGCCCATGTCAAACCCCATGTCATGGAGCAACATGTCGGTGTATGGCCGGATCGTCTGCTCGGACAGTTCGGGAATGTCGCTGAGACCGGTAGTGAAGGTCTCGGTGTGGCACGCCGCGCAGCCAAAGTCGCCGAAGAGCTCCTCGCCGCGCTCGGCTTGGGGGTCGCCGACGGTGCGTGGAGGCGGGACGGCGAGCAGCCGCAGATAGGTGGTGATTGCGTCGAGTCGTTCGTCGGAAACTTCGAAGGTTCCGCCATTGGGCGTTTCGTCGCAGGCGGATTGGTTCGGAGCGCAATTGTCTTCGGGCAGCAGGGTGCTGGTGACGCCGAGATCGCCGTGGAATGCCTGAGCGATTTGCTGGTCGAGCTGCACAACGTTGGCCTTCCAGCCGAACCTGCCCAGCTCAGGGGCCTCGGTTTGCGGGTTCCACACCACGTTGGGCCGGCCGCTGATTCCGTCGCCGTCAGCGTCGTTGGGATCCGCGAGCTCCAGAATTTGCTCCTCGGGGATGAGCTCGAGGAGGCCCATGCCGACGAGCTGTGCTCCGATGCGGGCCGAAACTTGGAACCCTTCGGTGAGGGGTCCGTGATTGCGGTTTCGGATATTGACCGTCGGCCACAGGATCTCGAACGGTGTGCCGTCGGGGTAGGTGCCCTGCTGGGTGACGTAGTTGGTGTAGATCGTGCCTTCGGGCTCGTTGGCGCCGGTCGCTCGATCCTGAAGTTGATCGCCATAGGTGGGCTCGGGTACCGGTGCGCCGGTGACGGGGTCGCTGCCCGGCACCGAGAGCCGGACCACGAGGCCAACGTTCGTGAGCTCACCCTCGGGTGGTACCTGCCTTCGGCCGGTAGAGGGGTGGCACACCGCGCACGAGTCGGCGTTGAAGAGCGGCCCCAGCCCGTCATTGCCGGTTTCGCCAGGCCCAACGGGCGTCCACACCTCGTCGAAGAACTCTTGGCCGGAAATGAAGGCTTGGAGCGTGTCTTCGTCGAGGCCGCTCGTCGGCGCCGCGAACACGATGGGGAACGACACTTCTGTGTTGTCGGAGGCGCTCCCGTCATCGGTCGTCGAGACGCTCGTCTCCGCCTCTGGCGCTTCGCTCGTCGCCGGCGTTGAGGTGCCGGGAAGGGTCACTGGCGTGTCGCTCGTGCAGGCGGCAACAACGACGGCGAGCACAAGTGTTGCGAGGACCGACCAACGTGCCATGTCGAAAGGGTAGGAGGTTCGCCAGCACACGCGACGGCAGGTGAGCGGAATGCGCTGTCGGGAACGTGCAACACTGTTGACGTGTATGCAACCGACCCCCTCGTGACGTGGTATCGAAGTGTCATCACGGTCATGAACCGTGAGGCCGAGCGAGGCCACGGGGCTCAGGTCCAGCGACGCTGCTGGGCTGCGGCAGCAGCGAGCGCGTCCGCGATTCCGCGCGAAGTGGAACCATCGACCGTTCCGGCCGTGTCGCATTTGCAGACGCTCGCCAACAGCGATCATGCACTGCTCGCCACGCTCGTCGAACTCGCCGACCAGCTCCCATGGGCCGCGTCTGACCGAGCGGGCGACGGCGGCACAGACGTTGCCCTCGTCGACCTGTTCGCTTGTCTCGAGATGGATCTCGCTGGCGCGGGCATCATGGTGCTGGCTCCGGGCGTCGGGTATCCCGAACATCAACATCTCCCCGCAGAGGTGTATCTCGTTTTGCACGGCAGCCGCCGATGGCGATTCGGTGGCTCGGACCGCTACGTAAAGGTGGACCAGGGGCAGGTTCTCTCGAACAGCTCGAACGACATCCACGGAATTGAACCCGGCGACGACGTCATGGTTGCGCTCTGGGTCTTGATGGATGACCGTTACTAAGCCTGTAGCGTTGCGGTCGTGCCACGAGGTGAACGCTTCAAAGAGCGGTTGAAGAAAGCGGGCGAATCCGCCCGCCAAACCGCCGTCGACCGCGGACTCGACGAACGTCTCGGGAACCTTGGCGTCAACACCACTGCGCTCTCACCACCTACACGTGATCTCGAGGCCATCCAGGCAGACCTCGATGCCCTGGTCGGACTCGATTCGGTCAAGGAACAAGTCCGAACCCAGATCGCCTTCCTGCAGATTCAGTCACGTCGTCAAGATCACGGCCTCGCCGAGGTCCCGACCAGCCAGCACCTCGTTTTCCTCGGCAACCCTGGCACCGGAAAGACCACCGTGGCCCGCCTGCTCGGCGAGATGTACGGAGCGCTCGGACTGCTGAAGAAGGGCCACCTCGTCGAAGTCGACCGCGCCGGCCTCGTCGGCCAGTACGTGGGTCATACGGCGAACAAGACGAATAAGGCCGTAAAGCGGGCTCTCGACGGAGTCCTATTTATCGACGAGGCGTACGCGTTGTCCCCCAAGGGCGTCATGGGCAACGACTTTGGGCGCGAAGCGATCGAAACTCTGATCAAGCGGATGGAGGATCACCGCGACCGGCTCGTCGTGATCGTGGCCGGCTATCCCAAACTCATGCAGGACTTCCTCCGATCGAACCCCGGCCTGCGGTCGCGCTTTGCTCGCGAGATCTCCTTCCCCGACTACTCGGGCGAAGAACTGGTCGCAATCACCGAGAAGCTCGCACGCGAAGCCGACTACTCCCTCGGCGAGGGCGTCGACCAGGTGCTCGCCCAGATCCTCGGTCGGGCGACCCGCAACGAGGCATTCGGCAATGCTCGATATGCCCGCAACTTGTTCGAACAAGCCATCAACCGTCAGGCCGTCCGTCTGTCCGAGTCATCGGCCATTGGAGGGTTGGACCGCTCGACCGTCAGTTCGCTCGAACCGATCGACTTCATCGAAGCCGCCCGGCTTCTCGCCGCCACCGGCGCGTAGAGAAACCGCCGCGTAGGAGAACAATGCAAACCCTCGAATCACCATTTGGTGACGTTGCCTTGGCGCGTGTGCCCGAGCGCAAGAAGCAGCCATTGCGTGCATGGGATGCCGCAGACGAATTCGTCCTCCGGCATCTCGCCGACGAGCCACTGGCTGACGGAGCCCGGATTGTTCTCGTCGGCGATGCGTTCGGTGCGCTCGCCTGTGCCTTACGCGAACACGACCCGGTCGTCGTGAACGAGTCGGCTGCCGGAGCGCAAGCGATTGCGGAGAACCTGGGGCGGAACACGCTCAAGTATCTCGAGGCGTATTCGATCCTCGACCTCGAGACGCTGACCGACCCAATCGACTGTGTCGTGGTCAAGATCCCAAAGTCGGGCTCCCAGCTCGTCGACATCTTGCATCGGCTCCGTCCACACGTGCATGCCGAGACCCGGATTATCGGGGCCGCCATGGCCAAGCATATTCACACATCGACCCTCGAAACCTTCGAGTCGATCATCGGTCCAACGAAGACCTCATTGGCCGAAAAGAAGGCACGCCTTATCTTCTCTACCTTCGACTACGCGCTCTCTCCGGGGAAGAACCCGTGGCCGACGGTGTGGTCGACCCATGGCGTAACCACGACGAATCACGGCGGCGGGTTCTCGCCATCCGGCCTCGACGTTGGCACCCGATTCTTGTTGGACAACATCACGACCTTCTCCCATCTCGTGCCCGAGACCGGCGAGCCGGTTCGGATGGTCGACCTCGGCTGCGGTAACGGCATCATTGGGCTTCGAGCAGCTCTGCATCTGACGGCGTCTGGTGCGAACTTCTTGATCGACGCAGTCGACGATTCGGCGTTGGCACTCGCTGCCGCCGAGACCTCGTGGGAAGCAACGCTGCCAGGCATCGCCGAGGAGCGGGTGGCGTTCCGTCACCACCATCGCCTCATCGAGGTTGTCGACAAGCGATCGGTCGACTTGGTCGTAGTCAATCCGCCGTTCCACGAGGACCGTGTCGTCGGCGACCACACGGCATGGGACATGTTCACCGACGCACACAAGGTGTTGCGGCCCGGTGGTTCGCTCGTCGTCGTCGGTAACCGTCATCTCGCCTACCACGCAAAGTTGAAAAAGGTCTTTGGCATGGTGGACACGCTCGCATCCAACAAGAAGTTCGTGCTGCTCCAAGCCCGCCGATAAGTCAGAGGGTCCGGGGCGGTGCTCGTATGGCAATCGCTCAACGCACAACAAGTAAGGTTCCGGCATGGGAACTGCACCACCTGACGAGCTCGATCCGGTCGATTACATCCAGGTCACCCGAGACTCGTATGCACTCTTGGGCTTCGACGCATACCGCTGGGCCGACAACACCGACGACCCCGCCGATTTCGTGTCACCGGCCAAGCCGCTGTCGGAGAGCAAGGTTGTCCTGATCGCTTCCGGTGGGGTGTACCGAGTCGGTGATATTGGCTTCACCCACAAGGACGATCTGACCCATCGCGAGATTCCAACGAGTGCCCCGACAGACGAACTGCGCGTGACCCACTTCGCCTACGACGAGACGTCGGCAAAGGAGGACATGAACGCGATCTTCCCGATCGACTCGCTACGGGCGATGGTCGACGCCGGCGAGATCGGTAGCCTCGCCGACGTTTCCCTTACGTTCATGGGCGGCATCTACAGTCAGCGTCGTCTCGGCGAGACCCTCATGCCAGCGATCGTCGACCGGGTCGCCGAACTCGAGGCCGATATTGCGTTGCTGGTGCCCGTTTGACCGGTGTGTCACCAGTCGATCGGTCTGATCGCACGAGCACTCGAAGCCTCCGGAGTTACCACGACGTCTATCTCGAGCGCGTGGTCGATCACCCAATCGGTGAACCCGCCTCGGGCGGTCTTTACCGATTTCCCGTTGGGCAATACCGCCGGGCCGCCGAATCAGCCAGATGTGCAGATGGCGATTACCCGCAGCGCACTCGACCTGGCGTACTCGACAACGGAGCCCGGCAGGATCGAAGCACTCGATCATGAGTGGGGTGAGGAGTGGAAGACCGAGGCTCGTGCGCTCGTCGACCACCGGACGCCCCGTCACGACACACCTCAGTATGAGCGGATGTCCGACATGGCATCAGCCATCGAGAGGCACGGCGAACAGCTCGCCTGTCCAAGCTGCTGATAGCGGCCGAGGTTCCGAGCTCGCGCAGATAGTCCGGACATTGCGGAATGCCCACCGATAGGGCAAGGTTCCTTGGACATGGAAGAACGTCCACAACAACAGCGTCGCGAGCTCACGTTGCTCGCGCTCGGGCTGGTGTTGGCGATGTCTCCGTGGTTTTCTACCGCAGCGGTTCTCGGTCAGCTCCGTGATGCATGGGAGCTTTCGAGGGCACAAGCCAGCTGGCTGACGATCGTCGTGCAGATCGGCTTCGTTATCGGTGCGATCGTGACATCGACGACCAATCTCGCTGACCGAATTCCGCCTCGCCGGTTGATCTTCTTCGGTGCGATGGGGGCGGCGTTGGCCAACCTTGTGGTCGTGCTCGGCAATTCGTTCGAGGTGGCGATCGTCGCTCGGCTAGCGACGGGAGCATTCTTGGCTGCCGTGTACCCGCCGTCACTCAAGGCGATGTCGACCTGGTATCGAGAGGGCCGTGGGCTTGCCCTCGGTGTGATGGTCGGAGCGCTAACGATCGGGTCGGCATTGCCGCATCTCGTCAATGCGATCGGTGGAGTCGATTGGCGGTTGACGCTGGTCGCGGTTTCGGCCCTGACCTTCGGCGGTGGCCTCGTTGCCGACCGCCTCTGCTGCGACGGTCCGTACACGGTGGGTGCAGCGAACTTCGATCCATCGCAGCTGAAAGCGATCGTAGCCAACCGGGATTTCCGTCTCGCAAGCGCAGGCTATTTCGGCCACATGTGGGAGCTGTATGCGATGTGGGCGTGGATCGCCGCCTTCTACGGCGACGTCTTTGCATCTGGTCGTGCAGCGAGCCTCGCTGCGTTTGTGGTGATCGGTGCTGGCGCTGGCGGTTCGGTGTACGCCGGGATCATGAGCGACAAGCGAAGCCGGTCGGATGCAGCGGCGTTGGCTATGCGTTGGTCGGCATCGACCGCTGTCGTTGCAGGCTTTCTCCTCGACGCCCCGCTTCCGATCGTGCTCGGCATCGGAGTGGTATGGGGCTTCTGGGTGGTCGCCGATAGCGCCCAGTTCTCTGCCATCGTGACCGAGGTGACCGACCCTCGTTACGTGGGCACTGCGCTCACGATCCAGCTGGCGACCGGGTTCATCCTCACCGTGTTCACGATCTTCTTGGTCCCGGTCGTGCGAGACGAATTCGGCTGGGGATGGGCGTTCTTCATGCTCGCCCCCGGCCCGATGCTCGGTGCGTGGGCCATGCGAGTGCTCCGCCTCGGGCCTCGCCTAATCCCCGACGAAGAGGTCGAACCCGAACCCACCTGGGTAAGCCCCTTCTTCTAGAGATTTGTACAGAAAAAGGAACCCCACAGGTTCCAAATCCTGTACAAATCCAAGCCCAAGGTTTCTGTACAGAAAAAGGCACCTCCTGGGTATCAAATCCTGTACAAATCTTGGTTAGTCGGCGAAGTCTGGGTGGTTGCGTTCGACCTGACGCAGAATCGCCATCCAGTCTCGATACATGTACCCATGGCTGTCGTCGTGCTGCTTCTTGGTATGTCGACAGGTATCGATATCCGGTGCGACGGGGTCGCTGGTCGTTGACAGCGTCGCGACTTGCATCTGGCAGGCGATCTCCGCGTAGTACATCGCACTAAAGGCATGTGGCACGCTCAGCCCTGCGGTCAAAAGCCCGTGGTTATCGAGCAGCAACAGCTCGTGATCGGCGAGATGTGCAGAGAGCCTCGGCCCCTCGTCGCCATCGAGTGCAACCCCTTCATAGCTATGGCGGCCCACATCGTCGAAGAACCGGAGCGCGTGTTGGGAGAGCGGCAACAGGCCCTCGGGGTGGTTACACACCGCAACACCAGCGATCGTGTGCGTGTGCATCACCGACTGATGATTCGGGTTGCCAGCGAGCGTCGCCTGGTGGATCGTCACCCCGGCGGGATTTACCGAAACGCCGTCGGTGCGGACGCTGCCATCGAGGCCGAGCTTGACCAGATTGCTCGCCGTCACCTCGTTGAAGAACAGCCCTTCCTGAAGGATGAGATACGCATCGGGTTCGCCCGGAACGCGGCTACTGAAATGGGTGGCGCCTAGGTCTGTCCAACCCAGGTCATGGGCGTAGCGATACGCGGCGGCGAGCTCGATCCGTGCGTCGGCTTCGGTCGTGGGTGGAGTCCAACGTTCCAACATCACAGCTTCTCCATGGTCATTCGGGCACCTCGCCGGTAATGGCTAGACGGTACATTTCGCGGCGAAAGCCCCCGTAGTCGGCGATTGCGTAATGCGTTGTTGCTCGGTTGTCCCAGATCATGACGGTGTTCGGCTCCCACACCAAACGTGCCGTCATGGCCGGCGACTGCGCCCAGTCGAACAGGAACTGGAGAATGCCGGCACTCTCGTCCTCGGTGCAACCCTCGATCTGCACGCTGTACGCCTGGTTCACAAACAACGCGCGCTGTCCGGTTTCGGGATGTGTCCGTTTGATCGGGTGGAAGTGCGCAATCCGGTCGAGTTCCTGTCCAAAGTTCACCGACGCGTAGTCGCCCTTGCGAGTGATCGGTGCCTTCTGTCCGAGCCCGGTTGCTGCGTGGAGACATCGACGGCCGTCGAGCATTTGCTTGAACGCTGGCGACAAGGTTTCCCACGCCAGTTCCATATTGGCGAACAAGGTGTCGCCACCGAACGGCGGGACGTCCTTGCCCCACAACACGGTGAGGCCTCCGGGACGTTCGAGGTACGTGCCGTCGCTATGCCAGTCTCCGCCAAAGTTGTACGACGTGTCGTCCGCCTCACGAATAAGCCCCATGATTTCGGGATGCTCGGCGATTGGTGGCTCAACGAACGGGTCGACAGCGAGCTCGCCAAGACGGGCACCGAACGAGGCGTAATCGCCAAACGAGAGATTGGGCCGCTGCTGACGGAGCATCACGGCCTTATAGGTGTGCAGTAGGCGATGAAGTTCGGCGATTCCGGTGTCGTCGATCGTGGTCACGTCCAGCCCGGTTACGTACGCACCCATCGATCCCGCAACCGGCGAGACTTCGACCGAAAAGCTCGCGGCGGCATCGGCGTTCTGGACCGGCGTTCGGGGTGCCCAGATGTTCTGCATGCTCATGGCGAGATCGTAGAAGGGATTCGTCCCGAACGGGAGAGATAGCGGTCGCGTCGTGCATTCGCGATCGCGATAGCAGCGCTCGACTCCACCACCCGTTCATAGGCTGAGGGGGTGACCATTGTTGAAGCATCTGCAAGCGAACGACAAGACCGACTCCGGGCCGATATTCGGCGACTCGGCGCTCAGCTAGGCGACTCGATCCAACGCAATGTGAGCGTCGAGTTCTACGAGCTTGTCGAAAAGGTCCGCGTGCTTGCCCGCAGCACCCGCGAGGGCGACGATGCAGCGCGTGAAGAACTCGAAGCGACAGTTGCTGGTGTGAGTGAGATCGAAGCGATTCTCCTCGTGCGTGCATTCACGATCTACTTTCATCTCGCCAACGTGGCAGAGCAGGTCAACCGCGTCGAAGAGCTACGCCTCAAGACCGAAGGGTCGGGCGAGCTGTTCGACACCTTCACCAGGGCCGACGAAGCCGGTGTCGATGCAGACAAGATCGCCGAGCGCCTCCGGACCGTCGAGTACCGGCCGGTGTTCACTGCTCACCCAACGGAAGCGTCTCGACGTTCCGTGCTCGAAAAGCGCTCGGAGATCGCCGAACTTCTCCGGGCTCGCCCCAACGCCACCCAAGCGGGCGAAGTGCGTATCGACAGTCGGGTCGGTGAGATCATCGATCTGCTTTGGCTCAGCGACGAACTGCGCCAGGTCAAGCCAACCCCGGTCGATGAAGCCCGTTCGATCATCTTCTACGTCGAGGGCCTGGTGGCCGATGCGCTGCCGCTCGTGTGGGCTGACCTTGAACATCTTGCCGGAGAGCGAGGGGTCGAGATCCCCGACGATCTCACGCCAATCCGCTTTGGCTCTTGGGTCGGAGGTGACCGCGACGGCAACCCGTTCGTCACCGCCGAAGTCACCGACGAAGTCCTGACCCTGCAGCGACAGCGGGCCTTGCGGCTTCTGCGTCGTGGTGTTCAGGGCCTTGCGAGCGACCTCAGCGTGTCGGGCAGTATCCGCCCAATCACCGAGAGTCTCGAAGAGTGGATCGCCGATCAGTCGGCGATGTTCCCTCGTCTTGTCGACGGTATCTCGCCGCTGATTGCCGATGAGCCCTACCGAATCGCCTGCACGATTATCGACGGCAAGCTCGCGGCTACCGAGCGTGCGCTCGCTGCGGACGGCCGAGGCGCAGAAGCTGCATACGACCAATCAGCTGAGCTTTGTGCCGATCTCGACCGGATGAATGAGTCCTTGCGAGACACCGGCGCTGAGGTTGTCGCCAAGGGCAAGTTGTCCACGTTGCGTCGTCTTGCTCGCACGATTGGCTTCCACCTGGCGACGCTCGACATTCGCCAGCACACTCGTCATCATCACGATGCTCTGGCCGGTCTCTTCGAGAGCATCGGTACCCCGTACCCGACCGAGGGTGCCGACCGCTTTGCGCTCCTGAGCAACGAACTTCAGGTCCCTCGACCGTTTGCCCCGTCCGGTACCCCGGACTTGGGAGACGCTCTCGGCTTGTTCACGACGCTTCGCGAACAGATGGACCGTTTCGGTGATTCGATCGTCGAGAGTTACATCGTGTCGATGACCCAAGGTCCAGACGATATTCTCGCTCCGGCCGTTCTCGCTCGTGAGGTTGGTCTGATCGATCTCAGCCGCGACATCGCTCGCATTGGCTTTGTGCCGCTGTTCGAAACGATCGACGATCTTCGGGCGATTACCGAGATCATGGACGCACTTCTCAATGACCCCGGGTATCGGCGGATCGTGGAGCTGCGCGGCAATATTCAAGAGGTCATGGTCGGGTACTCCGATTCGAATAAGGATGGCGGCATCTCTACCTCGCAGTGGGAAATCCACAAGGCGCTACGCACTGTCCGCGAAGTCTCTAAGCGTCACGGCGTCGAGATCCCGGTCTTCCACGGACGTGGCGGCACGGTCGGTCGTGGCGGTGGCCCCACCCACGATGCGATTCTCGCTCAGCCGTCGGGCGTCATTACCGGCTTGATGAAGACCACCGAGCAGGGCGAAGTGATCGCTGATAAGTACAGCCGACCGCGGCTGGCTCGACGCAACCTCGATCTCGCCTACTCGGCAATGCTCGAAAGCACGCTCATGCACACCGAGAGTCGTATCGGTGACGAAGCTCGCGACCGGTGGTCGGGGGTCATGGAGATCGTTTCGGACAACGCCTATGCCTCGTACCGGAACCTCATCGAGGACGACAGCCTGGTTCCGTACTTCACGACATCGACGCCCGTTGAGGAACTTGGTGCGTTGAACATCGGCTCCCGACCTGCTCGCCGTCAGGGCACGACGAGTGGGATCGATGACCTGCGTGCCATTCCGTGGGTGTTTGGCTGGACGCAGTCTCGTCAGATCGTCCCGGGCTGGTTCGGCGTGGGCTCGGGCCTGACCGCGGCACTCGAGGCAGGTCACGGTGACGACATGAACGACATGTTCGCCAAGTGGCGGTTCTTCCGCACCTTCCTCTCGAACGTCGAGATGACGTTGTCGAAGACCGACCTTGGCATTTCGCGAACGTATGTCGACGCACTGGTCGAACCCGAACACCGCCATGTCTTCGACATCATTCGCGACGAACATGCACGCACGATTGAGACGATCACGAGCATCACCGGCAACGACCTGCTCGGCGATCTGCCGGTGCTGCGTCGCACGCTCGAGATCCGCGACAATTATCTCGATCCGCTGAATGCGTTGCAGGTCAACTTGCTCAAGAGCACCCGCAACAACACGACCGACATCGATGCCGACTCCGCCGAAGGGGTCGCTGCTCGTCGTATCCGCCGAGCGCTACTGCTGAGCATCAACGGCGTCGCCGCGGGCCTCCGCAACACAGGCTGACCTGCTCCACCAATCGCAAGCCTTTGGTGTCAGATCTCATCTTTTATCTTCTGTGTCCCGGTGTCAGAGCTCATCTATTAACTACGACCTGAAAGTCGCCTTCTTTCAACGGTCGTGAACCAAGACTTCAGGAGCAGATAGAGCTGCGCCCTGCCGGTTCCCCCTGCAATTCAACAAGAGGAGGGACCTAAGTTAAAAGATGAGATCTGACACCACGGGTCTGTTGCTAAAAGATGAGATCTGACACCGTCCGCTGGACACCGTCCGCAGCTGGTTGCGGGTAGAGCTAGATCAGGGCTCCGGTAGCGCCTAGGGCGAGAAAGACGATCAGTGGAGTGAAGTAGCGATCGTCGGCGCGGCCGAATGGGCTGTCGTGGTCTTGCTTTGTGAAACCCGCAACCTTGTTGTCGCCTACCGCCCGAATAGTGAGCACGGCTACCCCCGCCATCACTAGCCAACGGATAGCCGTCGGTGGGTCGCCGAATCCGGCAAAAGCGACAAGGCCAGCGAATGCCAACAGTGCTCCGGCAACGGCCGACGTCAGCCATGGGCCAGGTGAGAAGTCGCTCTCCACCTCGGGCAGTGCTCGATCGAGCATCCATGTGCCACCTAGGGCCCAGTAGAGGTGGAGCGCAGCCGCAGCCACGAGAGCGATGATGGTGACCCCGGCGCTGGTCTGCAGAAGCCCATTGGTGATCCAGCCCTCGGCGTAGAACGCCGCCAGACCTGCAAGCAGGAAGAGTGGCCATGCGAGGTGACCACGGAGCATGACGAAGATGATCGCCGCCGAAGCAATGCACATGATGCCAACGACCGGTAGGTAGGCGAGCCCAAGAACGATTCCGGCAAGAGTGAACCAGGCAATGGACGTGAGGTGCCAGGCGAATCGGAAGATCTTCTCGACGGCCCAGCGAGGGGTGTCGATCTTCCACTCCGTAGCGAACAACGGCTGGAGGAGCTCGCGCTCGCCGAGTGCTGAGTGGGCAATGCCGAGCAGAACGAGACAAACGGCAATGATGACTTCAGGTGTAGACATTGACTATTCCTCCATACGCTTCCGTATGGTGAACTGTAACGTACGGAACCGTATGGTGGAAGGGGTATGAGAAAACTGTCACGCGACGAATGGATTGGTGGAGCATTCACCGCCCTCACCGACGGCGGAATCGATGCGTTACGCGTCGAACCCTTGGCCAAACGCCTCGGTGTTACGAAGGGCAGCTTCTACCACCACTTCGAGAACCGGCGAGACCTACACCTCGCCATGCTGAACGAGTGGGAGCGGCGGGGAACCGCACAGATTATCGACGATGTCGAGGAAGTTGCCTTCACACCCCTCGAGCAACTGCGGGCGCTTGCGACCGCCACCTTTGCCTCAGACCCCGTCGGCGATGCCATCGAGACCAGCATCCGGTCGTGGGCAGCCACCGATGAGACCGTGCAGGCCGCCGTCGCTCGCGTAGATGAACGGCGACTCGGCTACGTGACGAGCCTGCTGCGGGCTGCAGGCATGTCGAAGGGGCTTGCCGAGCGTCGTGCTCGTCTCATGTATCGAGTGCTGATCGGCGAATTCATCTGGCGAACTGCTGGCGGACCGGCCAGTACTCGAACCGAGCTCGATGAGATGTCCATCTTGCTGGTGACGGGGTTGGAGGCCACGTAGCCGCGACAGAGTTAAAAGATGAGATCTGACACCGCCGTTCGCTTCGCTCACTAACCGAGTTTCTCGCCTACGGGCTCGAAACATCGACCGCGGCAGAGTTAAAAGATGAGATCTGACACCGCTATGTGTAGCAGCGTCATACTTTTGGCTGATCGGCAACCGCCCACTCGGCCGATGACGGCGGCGACCAGGTTTCGTAGGTTAACGCCATGGCTCCTCTCCCTCCCCGACCGATCATTCGACTCGCCTGGAAAACCCACCGTGCCTTGGTCCGCTGGAGCGGTGGGCGGTTCGGTCTTCGTTCCTCCTCAGCAAACCAAGAGGGCCTGGCGCAACTGACCACCACCGGCCGGCGAAGCGGCCAGAAGCGAACCGTGATGATCGCGTACCTCATGGACGGCGACGACTTCGTCACGATGGCGATGAACGGCTGGGACGAAGCCGACCCAGCGTGGTGGCTGAACATGCAAGCCAACCCAACCGCCGAGCTCATCACGCCCGACGGCACGATCACCGTCGTCGGTCGAGCCGCCAACGCTGGCGACGAACACGATCGACTGTGGAACGCATGGCGCGACCTCGACAAGTTTGTCGATCAGCACTCGCATCGCCGGAACCACACCCCGGTTGTCATCTTGTCTCCTGCGTGAAGCGAGAAGGTCCCGTAGCCGCAGGCGAGGTGGCAGACTGGCCAAGTGACGACTCCTCATATCAACGCAGCTGACGGCGCCTTTGCGCCCACCGTTCTGATGCCCGGCGATCCACGCCGCGCCCTCCACATCGCCGAGACGTTCCTCGATGATTGGACGCAGGTGACCGACGTACGCGGCATGCTCGGTTTTACCGGGAGCTTCGAAGGGCACCGACTGTCTGTGATGGCCTCGGGTATGGGCATGCCTTCGGCAGCCATTTACATCACCGAGCTCGTACGGCACTACGACGTCTCGACGATCATTCGGGTCGGCACCGCTGGCGTCTATCAGCCCGAGCTGCAGCTTCGCCAAATCGTCGCCGCGACCGACGCCGTGACGAACTCCAACATGCCCGAACTCATCGGCGCACCCACCCCGATTGCTGCGTCCCCACGGATGCTCGACGTCATTCGGGACGTGTCGGCGGCGCAGGGCACCGACATCCACCTCGGCACGGTTTTTACGAGCGACATCTTCTACGAGCAGAACTCCGATGCCCAGGACCACCACACGGCAAACGGTGTTCTCGCCGTCGAGATGGAAACCGCGGCGCTGTATTCGGTCTGTGCGGTCGAGGGGGCCGAAGCCCTGAGTATGTTCACACTCACCGACCATCTCGTGACCGGCGAGCACCTGACCTCTGACGAACGACAGCTCACCGTCGATGAGATGCTCGAGCTCGGTCTACGCACTGCGGTCGCCGCCGACGCTGGCAAGTAATGGTCGAACGACTCCGGTTCGGAACCGCTGGCCTGCGAGCAGCACTTGGCGAAGGGCCTGCACGCATGAACGTGCAGATCGTGGAGATCTGCGCACGGGCGATCGCAGAGTGGCTGCCGTCCGGTTCCGCAGTCGTCATTGGGCGTGACGCCCGTTATGGCAGCGAAGACTTTGCCAACGTCACGGCACGCATACTCGCAGAAGCCGGCCACGTGCCGCTGATGTTCCCAGATCCAGTCCCGACACCCGTCGTGGCACACGCGGTCGCATTCAGCGACGCAGCCGCTGGAGTGATGGTGACCGCCAGTCACAATCCAGCGACCGACAACGGGTACAAGGTCTATGCCGCTGATGGCAGCCAGATCCTTCCCGACGCAGCTGCCGAGATCGAGGCCAACATGGCGTCCCTGCCATGGCCCGAATCGGTGTCGACCGAACCGCCAGCAGACCTCCAGCATCTGGGTGCAGCAGAGGTCGACGCCTACGTCGCCGAGATTCTCCCAGATGTGGACGGAACGAGGCGATCGCTCACCATTGCCTACACGGCAATGCACGGGGTCGGTGGTGAGCTATTCGTTCGAGTGCTCGAGGCGGCCGGACATCGAGTGGTTTCGGTTCCCGAACAACACGACCCCGATCCCGACTTTCCAACCGCCGCGTTCCCGAACCCTGAAGAGCCCGGAACGCTCGATCTCGTGATGGCACTCGCCGACGAACACGACGCCGACCTTGTGCTTGCGAATGACCCTGACGCTGATCGCCTTGCGGTTGCCGTCCGGCGTTCGGCCGGGTGGGAACGGTTGACCGGCGACCAGATCGGGGTGTTGCTCGGATGGTTCATCCTCGGACAGACCGACGGAGCACGTGCAGTCGCCACCACAATCGTGTCATCGTCGCTGCTCGGCAAGGTTGCTGCCGACAGTGGTGCGACCTGCCATCACACGCTTACCGGCTTCAAATGGCTTGTGCAAACGGACGCGCCCGAGCTACCACTGGTATTCGCCTATGAAGAAGCGCTCGGGTACTCGGTGCTCCCCGCTATTCGGGACAAGGATGGAATCTCCGCTGGTGTGGTTTTTGCTCAGCTGGTCGCACAGATAGCGGGGTTTGGCCACACCGTTGACGACGTTCTCGACAGCCTGTACTCCACGCACGGAGTGCATCTGACGAGCCAGGTGTCGGCCCGTTTCGAAGGCGACGACTCGATGATGCGAATGGCGCAACGGATGGCCGACCTTCGGTCCGCTCCGCCCCAGGACATCGGCGGTGTCGATGTCGTCGAGACCGTTGACCTCGTCGATGGAACCGATGCGCTTCCTGCATCCAACGTGCTGATTTACCACCTCGACGCTGGACGCCTCATCGTGCGTCCGAGCGGAACCGAACCAAAGATCAAGGCGTACATCGAGGCCGTGGCCCCGGACATGGCGTCGGCCCAAGATCGCCTGCAGGTGATCTCCGACGCAGCGGTCGCTCTGCTCGGCTAACCCAACGGCGACAACCCCGCCCCCAACGGCTAACCCTCGTAGCGCGGACCCCATAACGCAGCCTCTGACCCGTTGTTATGGGGGTTGGTCGTGCGGGCTCAGGGTCGGATCCGGGTAAGCCCTCATGGGTTTCTCAGGATTGGTCAGGCACAGTGGTACTCGTGAACACCGCAACCACCGAGAGAACTTCCTCCCCCTCCGCTGTGATCTCGGCGGTTGCGGTGTCTAAGTCGTGGGGAAGCCACCAGGTCTTCTCCGATGTCACCGCCGACGTCCTGCCAGGGGTGACCGGTCTGCTGGGCTCCAACGGCGCAGGCAAGACCACGCTGCTCGGCATGTTGCTCGCCCTCCATGCTCCCGACTCTGGAACGCTCTCGGTGCTCGGCGCCGATCCAGCCACCGCTGGCCCCGAGCTCCGCATGCACATTGGGTACGCACCTGAACATCACAACCTTCCAAACGACGTTGCGGCGCAGGACCTCGTCCGCCACATCGCCCTTGTGCACGGACTCCCGAAGCGTGAAGCGACGACTCGATCGAGCGATGCGTTATGGCTCGTCGGACTCGGGGAAGAACGTGCACGGCCAGTCGGCACCATGTCGACTGGGCAGCGCCAGCGGGTCAAACTCGCGCAAGCAATCGCTCACGGGCCGAAACTCATCCTGCTCGACGAACCGACAGACGGTCTCGACCCCGTCCAGCGCGACGACATGCTGGCCCTGATTCGCCGCATTGGCACCGACTTCGGAATCCACGTCTTGTTGTCCTCGCACCTACTCGAAGAGGTCGAGCGTATTGCCGACAATGTTGTCATCTTGTCGAACGGGACCGTTCGTGCCTCCGGCAGAATCGACGACCTTCGTACCGGCCAGGGAGGCATGACCGCCATCCTCGATAGCGGCGTCGAACTCGTCGCCGCAAGCCTGCAACGGTCTGGGTACGAGGTCGCTGTGGAACGAAACAAGGTGAGCGTCGGTACAACCGAGCCACTCGAGCAGCTCGCCGACGCACTTCGCGACGCCATTGCCGAGAACGGCGCACCGTTGCGACGAATGGAACCGGTCAAGCAAACCCTCGAAGACCTCTTCTTGGACGAGGTATACGGATCATGAGCAACACATCGGCAGAGATCTTCGACCGCGGCTACCGAGCCTACGAGGGCCCACGCACCGGAATCGGAACCGCCATGCGGTCGGTTGGTGTGTCGACGGTCCAACGAGCGCTCGGCTTACGGCGCAAGTTCCGCTTCAAGATCGTTCCACTGCTGACCGTAGCGGTGGCGTACCTGCCAGCGATTGGCTTCCTCGCTGTTGCGATCTTGCTTCCGGCCGACCTCGCTGGTCAGGTCGTGCCCGAGTACGCGGGCTACTTCGGTCTGATCAACATTCTGATGGTGCTGCTTGCTGCTTTCGTCGTTCCGGAGGTGATGGGCTCAGATCGCAAGACCGGCATGTTCGGTCTGTACCTGGCGTCACCGCTCACCCGATGGCACTACCTGATCTCCAAGTTCGTTGCCATCATCATGGTGATGTCGCTGGTGACGATGTTGCCCGTGATCTTCCAGATGGTCGGGTACAGCTTTCTTGAGATCGGACCCGATGGTTTCGTTGAGATCCTCAAGACGCTGGGTCGCATCATTGCCAGTGGCTTCATCCTGTCGATCTTCTTTGGGCTCTTCGGCATGGCAGCCTCGACGTTCACCGACCGGCAGCTCTTTGCGTCGGCGGCCATAGTTATTCTGATCGTCGCTAGCGAAGCGTTCACGTCCACACTCGTCGATCAAGCAAACGCTCCAGACTGGATCCGAATCTTTGGGTTACTCACCATGCCCGCAAACCTGATCGCCCGAGTCTTTGGCGAGACAGGGGTCGACGCGGTCCGGATCGAGGGTCTCTCCGACCTTGGCTCGTTGGGCGTTTGGGTCGGCTTCTGTGCCGTCTTTGTGGGCCTTATCACCGTTGGCTACCGGCGTTTGGAGGTCACCAAATGACCAACGTTCCGCCCCCTCCGCCAATCCCTTCGCAGGTGCCGCCGCCTCCAGCGCCACATGCGTCACCGACTTCCAGTGCGTACGTCGCACAACCAGCGCCGCCCGCTCCGCCCCTACCGAGGCAACGAGCCGACAACGAAGTGCTCGCAGTGACGAACCTGTCCAAATGGTTCGGCGACGTCGTTGCGGTCTCGGACATCAGCTTTGGTCTCGGTCCGGGTGTGACCGCGCTCCTCGGGCCGAACGGAGCCGGTAAGTCGACAACACTTCGAATGATCGCCGGACTTGCAGCACCATCGCAGGGGACGGTCGAGGTCTTTGGTGCCGACCCCCGCAAGGACAAAGACGTGAGAGGACGAATCGGCATTGTTCCCCAGCAGGAGTCGCTGTTTCAAGAGCAGCGGGCGATCGAGTTCGTCGCACTCGCAGGTGTTTTGAACGGCTTGATGGACCCGACGGGTCGAGCTCGGGAGGTGCTCGAAATCGTCGAGCTCGATCCCGCCGATACCCGGCCAATCTCCTCGTATTCAAAGGGCATGCGCCAACGGGTGAAGGTCGCCCAGGCGCTCATACACAAGCCGGAACTGCTGCTGCTCGATGAGCCGCTGACCGGACTTGACCCACGCCAGCGACTGCATATGACGCAGCTGATCCGTTCCCTCGGCGAAGCTGGTGTGTGCGTAGTCGTGTCGAGTCACGTGCTCGACGAGGTAGAACGACTTGGATCTCGGGTAATGGTCATCGCACAAGGTCGGCTAGCGGCCCAAGGTGATTTCCATGAGATCCGTGCGCTGATGGACGACCGTCCACACCGGATCCGAGTTCGTAGCTCAAACGCTCGGACCCTCGGGGGAGTGCTCCTCACCGGATCTGGAATCGCCGGACTAACCGTTGTCGACGGCGAGTCGCTCATCGTCGATACCGACGATGCCGCGACGTTCCGCGGCACGATCGCCGCCGTTGCGCAGGCGGCCGATGTCCGACTGCTCGAAGTACAACCGCTCGACGACGACCTCGAGAGCGTCTTCAAATATTTGGTGGGCCGATGAACACAATCGCTGCAATGACCAGACGAATTATCCCGGCGGTGGCGACACGAGGTCGGATCATCGCCATGCTCCTGATCGGCGCGGCGGGCATCGCTATCGGAGTCGTGCTACGGCGAGCTGATGCGACGACTACGGACATGACCGAGTTCGCTGCGCTGTTCGGTCTCACGATCTTTGTGCCGCTCGTCGCGCTCGTGATCTCGACCGCGTCGCTCGGGTCCCTCGTCGAAGACAAGACGCTCGTCTACTTCTGGCTGCGGCCTCTCGGTCGTTGGCAGATCTCCACAGCTTCGTTGCTCGCTGGCCTCGCGGTGCTGTTGCCGCTCATTCTGGTTCCAATGGGGATCCTCGGAATCGTCACCGGCGATACCGACGCCCTGCAGGGGATACTCGCCGGGTCGCTTGTCGGACTCGTCGCCTACACGTCGGTGTTCACCATGCTGGGGCTCTTCACCCAGAGAGCGCTTGCCTGGGGCTTGCTCTACGTGCTGCTTTGGGAAGGCCTGGTCGCTGGTTTCAGTCGAAGTGCCGGGTGGCTCGCCATCCGCACGTACACCGATGGGGCATTGTCCCGCGTCGGAGGGTCCGCCGGATCGATCGTCGACCCACCGCAGGGAGCAACGATTTTGATAGTTACCGGCGCCATAGTCGTGACGAGTTTTGTCGTTACGACCTGGCGGTTGAACACGATGACCGTCGATTAGGCCAGCGGCAGGGCGTCTACGGCACAAGCACCCCAATTCTGACTGTCATTGGGAACCTTCACCGTGCCGATTGATCGGTATGGAGTCCGCAGAGGTCACCGAGATTATCGCCGCGTCTCGGCGCGCCGCGTTCCTCAGCGACCCCAGCGATGCACTCGCAGCGATCGACAACGCTCTTATTACGACGACCCAACTCAACGATCGAGGCAAGCTCTATCTCGCACGAGCCCTCGCTCAGCAAGGTGTCTCCAACTCGACCCAGGCCGCAGCCGACGCCCGAGAGAGTGTGCGCTACCTGCTCGATGCAGGAGACCGACGGGCCGCGACGTTTGCAACGGCGTGTGCTGCGGGGATGACCCAACGCGAGGGAGACACCGCGCGTTCGCTCGATCTTGCCGTGGATGCGCTCGTCCTATTGCGCGAGGAACAGTTCCTCGACGAGAGCTTGGTTCGTGCAGCCAATGCAATGGCGGTGATGTTTGCGCAGATCTCCGCCTTCGACCTGGCGATCGAATCGTCGCGTCAGGCGTTCACGGGAGCCCCGACATCGCTCGACGCAAGCACCCGCGCGGCGATTACCTACACCCTCGGATATTGCACGGTGGAGGCCATCCGCTCCGGAACTGTCGCTGACGATGCACGAGGTGCGATCGAAGAAGACCTCGACACGATCGTGCAGGTGTTGAACTCCACACGGGTTCACCAGCGCGAGCGAGCGGTGCTTGGAACCGGTATGGCCGCTGAGCAAATCCTTCTCGCGTTTGACGGTCCAGGTGCCATGGACGAATCGTCTGTTGAGGCGGTTGAGATTCTGGAAGAAGTGCTCGACCTGCTCGAACAAGGCACTGAGGAGTACGACCGGTCAGCGCCGCGGCTGCGTGCTTGGCATCAGCTCGTGTCGGCATCGGTGCTGCTGCGTTTGCGGGAACCGCGACGGGCAAAGATCCTGCTCGATGATGCGATCCCGGCGCTGATCGCTGTGAGTGACGAACATCGGATTGTCCGCGCGCTGCACGAACGCTCCGAGGCGCGAGCACTTTCTGGTGATCTCGTTGGCGCGCTCGAGGACGCTCGGCAAGTCGCGCGCTTGTGTCGCGAGTGGCAACAGCACCAGGGCGAGCGCCTTGGCGCTCAGGTTGCTCATCGTGCCGACCTCGAATGGGGGCGACTGCAGCTCCGGCGGCGGACCGACGAGCTCGCGAAGCAAGCGTCGGAGGATTCGTTGACCGGTCTGGCGACCCGGCGCTGGCTCGAAAAGGAACTCGACGCATTGGGTCGGAGGGATGGCCGTGGGACCGTCGTCATCCTCGACCTCGACAACTTCAAACAGATAAACGACGACTTTGGTCACCAGATAGGCGACGACGTCTTGGTCGAGGTCGGCAACGTGCTGCGTAGCGTGTCGAGTGGATCGATCAGCGTTGCTCGGTTCGGTGGCGAAGAATTTGTGGTGCTGCTCCCGAGCGCCGAACTCATTGTCGGCGAAGACCTTGCCCAATGGGTGCGACATGTCGTTGGATCTATCGAGTGGCAGGAGGTTGCCGAAGGTCTATCGGTCACGATCAGCGGCGGCGTCGCCGAAGGGCCGCTGCAAGAGGTCCGTGAAGTGCTTCGCTTGGCGGACATGGCGCTGTATGAAGCAAAGCGTGCGGGGCGAGATCGAATTGTCACCTCCACCGACATTGCTGAAGCGGCGTAACTGGCCTCTACGCCTGAAAGCGGCGAGCGATCGACCGGTGTAGGTCGAGGGTGTTCTCCAGGCCATCATGCACCAGTTGCCCGTGCTCGACGACGGGGGTTCCGTTAACGATCGTGTGCCACGCCGAGACCGGGCCGGAGCGAAGCCAGCCCTCGACGAGATCATCGAGAACACCGGCGTAGGCCGGGCCGTCGAGTTTCCAGATCGCCACGTCGGCGACGGCCCCGACCGATAGCTCGCCGATCTCGCCCTCACGGCCAAGGCAGCCGGCCCCTCCGCGGGTTGCTACTTCGAGAGCGGTGCGGGCGGTCATTGCATCGGCTCCAGAGGTGAGCTTGCCCTGCAACATGGCGAGTCGCGCTTCTTGCCACAGCGATGCACTGTCGGCAGACGACGAGCCGTCACATCCGAGCCCGACGGGACATCCTGCGTGGCGAAGATCGACGACCGGCGATATGCCCGAGCTCAGGATCATGTTTGAGCTCGGACAGTGGGCAACGCCGACGCCAGCAGCGCCGAGTCGGGTCACCTCCTCGGGGTTCGGCCGCACAACATGAGCTCCCCACGTGCGGTCGGTCATCCACCCCACGTCCTCGTAGAGATCGACGGGGCGCATGCCAAATGTTGCGAGCGCATACTCGTCGTCTTCGGCGTTCTCCGCGAGGTGGGTGTGCAAGCGAACATCGAGGGTCTCGGCCAGTTCAGCGGTTCGACGCATCAGGTCGGGCGTCACGCTGAATGGGCTGCACGGGGCGAGGGCGATTTGCACCATCGATCCATGGCTTGGGTCGTGCCACCGTTCGACGTGCATCTTTGAGTTCGCGAGTATCTCGTCCTCGGTGAGTACAGCGTCGTCGGGTGGTAGGCCGCCGTCCTTGACCGACAAGCTCATCGAGCCATAGGTGGGGTGAAAGCGCATGCCGAGGTCCTGGGCAGCTGCGATTTCAGCGGCCAGCAAGTCGCCGGCTCGACGCGGATGAAGATAGTGGTGGTCCGACGAGCTGGTGCAGCCCGACAGCGCGAGCTCGGCGAGACCGACCCATGCCGCGGTGTGTACGGCTTCTTCGTCGAGGTTTGCGGTCCAGGTTGGATAGAGGGCTTGCAGCCAGCCGAACAGTGGTTTGTCGGTCATTGGTGACCACGCCCGGGTGAGGTTCTGGTAGAGGTGATGGTGTGTGTTAATGAGCCCTGGAGTAACCAGCTGGTCTGTCGCATCGATAATCCGTGATGCTTCAGGCTCCGGGTCCGTCGAGGAACCAATGGCCGAGATCAGGCCCCCGGTTATTGCGACCCACCCACCACGCAGTTCGCGACGATCGGCATCGACGGTCGCGACCAGGCCAGCATTTCGAATCAACAGATCGGTATCCACCACAGATTTGTACAGGATTTGGAACCTGTGGGGTTCCTTTTTCTGTACAAATCTCTACTGGGTGAATTGCCAGGCTGCCACGAAGAGGCCGAATCCAATGATGAACACCCGCAGTGCCGCAACGGGTATCGAGCGTGCCCACCGCGCTCCATATCGCGCCCCGATCGTGCTGCCAACGATCACGGGGATCGCCGGCCACCATTCGATATAACCAGCAAACGAGTACGCAACCGCAGCCATAACCGTGCCGATGGTCATGGCGATGTTCTTTGCTGCGTTGGCGCTCAAGAAGTCGCCAAAGCCCCGGATCGTGAACATCGCCAACATGATGTTGCCAACGCCCGAGCCGAAGTAGGTGAGGTAGATCGAAAAGGCGAATACCAATGTGCCGCCTAGGGCTCCGTCGGTCATCGAAGGTGCCGAACGCTCGGCCCAGCCCCGAACCCATGGACTTACGGCGAAGAA
>CALLAA010000269.1 GCA_938002955.1 uncultured Acidimicrobiales bacterium | reverse complement strand
ACCGGGGCACCGGTCGACGGATCGAGTAGGTGGTGGTGCACGGCACCCTCGTGATGCCAGCGTCGCGACATTGTGCTGCTCGTTGCGAGGGCACCACCTGACACCGCTGTCGTTCCCCAGATGGCTCCCGTCGAACGGGGGTCATCGACCTGCACATCGATTGGCTTCGTCGCCAGCGCAGCGCCGCCGAATCGGATATCACCGCCGAGCGACACCATTGCCCAGGCTGCGCCAGCGTCGAGGAGGTCGGCCATGATGAGGTCAGCGATCAATCCCTTTCCGACACCACCGGGATCAAAGCCAGTGTCCTCGGGTATGCGGACCGCTGCGCCTTCGATTTCGATCGCACCGGTGCGATCTCGGGAAATGCCCGGGCTCGCTGATATTGAGGCGACCGTCGAGTCGAGTTCTTCGTTCGACCGGTCGTAGCCATGTGCACGCAGCTCGTTCAGCATCAACGGGTTGACGAGACCGTTGGTTCGGCGGTGCGCCTCTGCCGCTCGGTCAAAGAGTGTGGTGGTCACGGCCGAAACTTCGACCCAGCTTCCGGCGTAGGCGTTGACGAGCGACACCTCGCTCGTCGCCCTGAATCGACTCCAGCGGCTCTCGAGGTCTTCGAGTCGATGGACGGCAGCGAGCACCGTTCGTTCGACATCGCTGACGATCCGACAGTTGGAACCAAGCGCGCGAAACGTCGCCTCGTGCAGTCGAAGCTCGGTGGTGCTCATGTGCTTCCTCCGGTCAGGGGTGGCAGCGTCGTGCTCGGCGTCGACGTAGTCGTTGCAACGGTCGTGGTCGGTGCCACCGTCGTCGGCGCCACCGTGGTCGCAGGCGCTGTCGTGGTGGTTGGAACTGCGGTGGTTGGAACTGCAGTGGTCCCTGGGGCGGCGCTTGTTGTGGGTGCGCTCGCTGTCGTAGTTGGGGCTGCTGTAGTTGGGGCCGCTGTTATTGGTGCTGCAGTGGTTGGTGCTGCGGTAGTAGCCGGAGCAGACGTCGTTGTCGGCCGAGAAGTGGCCGTTGGAGCGATCGTTGACGGAGCAACGCTTGTGGTCGACGCGGTTGTGGTCGACGCCGGCACCGTTGCGGTGATCAGTGGGTCGTTTCGCAATGACGGCAAGAAGATCGTGGTCGTGGTAGCGAGCGGGTCGGCAACCTCGGTGAACGCGAGCGCTTCAGGTTCGGGGATCGACGGCTCAACCGCAAGCTTGAAGAGGTCGAGTGACTCGGCGGCAACGGTGGCCTCCTCATCGGAGGCGGCCGCGATCGGCCCAAAGGCCGAAAGAACACCAACGAAGCTCGCCACGCTGGCGGTGCCGACCGAAGCGCGCACAACCCGTAGGCGTCGTGACCGTGACTTCATACCCAAACACCTCCACTTCGCCCATCGACGACCAGCCAAAAACCCGCTCCGTTGCACGCTTCGTAATGAAACCGCAACATTGCGCTTTCTGTTTCTTCGGCATGTTCAGACGGATTCTTGATGCCGTCCAGAGGCACTCCGTCCTGCCAGATCACAATCCACGACCTACCGTTGAGCCATGACCGCCGACATGCTCAGCCCCGTCCAGGGCATTCGCCGCGAACTCCAACGAACAGTTCGCACCTACATCACCGGCCAGCCCGAGGCTGGCGGTGGGGTCGGCATTGCCGACGACGGGTGGTTTGGACCCGACAGCCTCACGTGGCTGATCCAAACCGACTGGTCGGTCATCATCGGCGGTGTGGAGTCACTGCTCGTCCAGACACTGCACCCACCAACAATGTCCGGTGTCGCGCAACACTCGGCGTACAAAGAAGACCCCTTCGGACGCTTGCACCGGACCGCGAACTTCATTGGGACGACCACCTTTGGAAGCGCGGCCGAAGCCGAACGAATGGTCGAAACGATTCGTCGCGTTCATAGCCGGGTCACCGGGGTCACGCCGTCGGGCGAACCCTACGAAGCCAACGACCCGCACAACCTGGCGTGGGTCCACTGCACCGAGGTCGACGGGTTCCTGCGCAGCTACCAGCGATATGGCACCGTCGACATCACCGATGCCGAGGCCGATCAATACGTGTCCGAGATGGCCAAGGTCGGAGAAGCCCTCGGGGTCATCGACGCCCCCCGCTCGGTCGCCGAACTCAACGCTCGCCTCGAGAGCTATATCCCCGAGCTCCGCTATGACGCGCAAGCTCGCGAGGCAATCCGTTGGCTGATGTTGCCGCCGAACAAGATCGGCGCCCAGGGCCCGTATCTGGTGATCCTCGGTGCTGCGATGAACCTTCTCCCCAGCTGGGCTCGGCGAAAGTTGTGGCTGCCTCCGCGCATCCCGATCGTCAGCGACGCCGTCGTGGCTCCGGCAGCGCGGACGCTTACCGGCGCGCTCAACTGGATCATGGAACCACCAGAGGAGATCGTGGAACTCCGGGAGCGGCACGCCGCAACCCGTTCCTGACCCTCCACTAGACCGGTGGGTTGTCCCGGTACCGCGCCATTGCATCGTCGAGGTTGAGATCGAGCTGGTTCGCAAGCGAAGCGAGCCACGCCAGAACATCGCCGAGCTCGTGGAGCTGTTGGTCCTTGGTGCCCTTGCGTGCGGCCTGAGCCAGCTCGCCCAGTTCCTCACAGAGCCACGCCACCGTGGCCGGCATCCCCCTGGCCCGGTCGGCCTCGCCATACAACTCTTCCATCAGGGTCTGGACTTCATCGAGCGTCATGGCCACACCCTAGGCAACCCCCATAACGCGGGGTCTGACCCTTTGTTATGGGGGTTTGGGGAGAAGTCGTTACCCTGCCGGGCATGGAAGACACCAACGTCAAACCCGTCATCACCGTCCCTCAGGGTGTACCGCCAACGGACCTCGTCATCGAAGACCTCGTCGAGGGTGATGGTCAAGAAGCCACCGCTGGCATGCAGGTCACGGTCGACTACGCCGGAATCAACTGGTCCAACGGCCGTGAGTTCGATGCGTCTTGGAACCGCAACGACACCTTCAGCTTCGGCCTCGGCGCCGGCCAGGTCATCCCCGGCTGGGACCAAGGCGTGCAGGGCATGAAGGTCGGCGGTCGTCGTCGCCTCACGATCCCGCCACAAATGGCATACGGGTCGACCGGCGCCGGTGGCGTCATTGCACCAAACGAGACGCTGATCTTCGTCGTCGACCTTCGTAACGTCGGCTAATTCCGTTTCGACTGAAAACGCGAACACCCGCCCGGTTCATCCGGGCGGGTGTTCTTCGTTTTGACTGACTCGCTTGGCGAAAGCCGTTAGTGAGCCGAGCGAGCGCCGACGATGCCTTTGGCCACGAGGGTTTCGGCGATCTGAATCGTGTTCAGCGCGGCACCCTTGCGAAGGTTGTCTCCACTGATGAACATCGACAGCCCGTTGTCGAAGGTCTCGTCGGGGCGAATGCGTCCAACGATCGAGGGGTCGATTCCCGCCGACTTGAGCGGAGTGGGCAGATCGTCGAGAACCACGCCGTCAGCTTCGGCGAGCAGCTCACGTGCACGATCTGGGGTGATGGCCCGATCGAAGCCTGCGGTGACGGCGAGCGAGTGACCGGTGAAGACCGGTACCCGGACACAGATACCCGAAACCTTGAGATCTGGCAGTCCAAGAATCTTGCGGCTCTCGTTGCGAAGCTTGTGCTCCTCGTCGGTCTCCTCGAGACCGTCATCGACGATCGATCCACACATCGGCACCGCGTTGAACGCGATGGTCGTTGCGAACTTGTCCGAGTCACCAAAGTCGACAGCGTTGCCGTCGTAGGTGAGTGCGGTTGCTTCGTCGGCACCCTTGCGGATCTGCTGGTCGAGCTCATCGACTCCGGCGACTCCGCCACCCGACACCGCCTGGTAGGTCGCGACGACCATGCGCTGCAGGCCAGCCTCATCGGCGAGCGGCTTGAGGACAGGCATTGCGGCCATGGTCGTGCAGTTCGGGTTTGCGACGATGCCCTTGGGGATGTTGTCGAGGGCATCGGCGTTGACCTCGGGCACGACGAGCGGCACGTCGGGATCCATGCGGAACGCTGAGGAGTTGTCGATGACGATGGCGCCTTGAGAGGCAACCTTGTCAGCGAGAGCTCGCGAGGTGTCGCCGCCTGCGGAGAAGATTGCGATATCGAGGCCGGTGTAGTCGGCGGTAGTTGCGTCCTCGATGGTGATGGTCTTGCCAGCAAAGTCGATCTGCTTGCCAGCGCTGCGCGCTGAGGCGAATAAGCGGACGTTGTCCATCGGGAAGTTTCGTTCCTCGAGCAACGTACGCATGACACCACCGACCTGGCCGGTGGCTCCTACGATTCCTACGTTAACCATGGGGTTCAGGCTAGGAGAATCGCGGCGAAATAGCTGACCGAACCCGCGTGACATACGCGCGTTAGCCGGCGCCGAGGATCCGTTCCGTCGCGTCAACAACGGCCGAGCGCTGTGCGACCAACGCGCTACTCGCTTCTGGATCGATCTCGCGAAAGGCCTCAACAGTGAGCCGGTTCCGGACGTGTCGGAGTCGTCCATTGACCCTCGCCGACAGGTATCCGAGCGGTGGAGCGACGATCGCTACGACGATCCCGATGAGCGGAACGGTGAGCCATCCAACAACGATGCCTAAGGCGATCCACCAGATCGGGTAGAGAACGAGCCCGAGCAAGATTTTGAACGTTGCACGGAAGTTGAGCTGCTGGCGCTTCGCCGCCGTTCGCACCGCGACGAACGGCACGATGTTCAGCGCGCGACCAATCATGACGATTGGCCACCACAGGAGCGATTCGATCAGCGACCGGCGGTTGATCACTTCGAGGTCCTCGCGGGGTTCATCGACAACGACGTCGAGGTCGATGCCGATGCGGTCGACCTCGTCTTCGAAACGCTCGACGGCTGCACACATGACCGCTGCATCATCTCGTTGCTCGTCGATCGCGTTGTTCAGGGTCGTGAGCACTTGGCCGTAGGCAAGATCGGGTCGAGCTGCAACCGTTAGGCGAGCTGCGATACGGGCATCGTCGTATTGGCGCCAGGTTTCCCACGATGGGGCGACCGCCTCCAAGCCTTCGGTGATCGTGCTCGTCAATGACACGACGGCGTCACGGTCGTGGTCGCCGCCACGAGATCCGACGATGTCGATGACGTCGCCGACGTAGACGTTCACATGGGACCGGTACCTGGCCCGATCGTCGTACATGAGTCCGACCGGAACGATCGAGACCGGTCCATCGACACCGAGGGCGATGCGGGCTGCGCCGGTCTTTAGATCGAGCAGACCCGGCATGTCATGGCTAACGCCTTCTCCGAACAGAGCGATCGCATCACCGGCGACAAGCGCATCGTGGGTGGCCGAGAACATCGAGTCGTTGTCGCCCCCGCCGTCCTTGACCCGGTGGACGGGAATCGCATTCGCACTGCTCAGCAGCGGGCGGAGCGGCAGGTACTTCAGATTCCAGAGCACCGCCTTGGCCAAAAACCTCGGCACGCGCGGCAACGTTGCGATGAGGACTGCGGGGTCGACAAGACCCGAGTGGTGGTTTGCGACGATC
Source organism: uncultured Acidimicrobiales bacterium (assembly GCA_938002955.1). GTDB lineage: Bacteria > Actinomycetota > Acidimicrobiia > Acidimicrobiales > SHLQ01 > SHLQ01. The sequence goes on along the minus strand of CALLAA010000269.1, from coordinate 3,477 downwards.
AGGACCGCACCCGATTTCGGTATGCGTTCGGCATTGTGAACTCGGATCGTCGAGAAGAAGAGATGCAGCAGAAATCGGCACAACGCTTGAATCACCTCCAGAACCTAGTTGTTCGTGGGAGGTCTCTCAGGGGTAACGTCACCTCATGCTCCTCGACTCCCTCACGACCACGCCGGAGATGTTCACTGCTCGGACCGGCTGGAGCGTGCGTCCCGAAGGCCTCTGCAAGGGCGACCGATGTGTGCCCGCACCCGACGCATTGACCGACGATGGCCTCATCAATATCGAGGCCGTCGCCCAGCACCTCGCAATGCCCCTCGTGACCGATGAGGAATCGGGCTGGCGCGCCCTTGGTCCGGAGTCGGGCGGGTCGACGTTGACCACAACCGAAGTTCCCGATCTCACCCTCCCCGATGCGGACGGCAATCCGTTCCGCCTTCGCTCCCTGCTCGGCAGAAAAGTGCTGCTGGTCGCATGGGCCTCGTGGTGAGGTTGCCGTGACAGCTTGCCCGGGTGGCAAGCACTCCATAACGAACTCGCCGATAGCGGCCTCACGGTCGTGACCGTGGCGCTCGACCTCGATCCTGATCAGGCAACACCGTGGATTGCTAAGGCGGAGCCGACGCACCCAAGCCTGATCGATTCAACCCATGTGATCAACGAGTTGTTCGGGATCCGAAACGTGCCGATGGCGGTCTGGATCGACGAAAGCGGTCACCTCGTTCGGCCCGCAGAGGCAGCGTCGATCGAACGCAGCCCGTTCCTCGACATCGATATCGATGACTCATGGCCCGAACGGATCCAGCAGAGTCTGGTCGAGATCAAGAAGATGCCCGACTCGTCTGCGGATTACCGTGCGGCGATCGTCGACTGGGTCGAGAACGGTGCCGATAGCCCGTTCTCGCTTCGCGCCGATGAGGTTGTGCGTCGTTCCGCTGGGCGTCCCGCTGAACATTCCGCCGCAGCTGCATGCTTCGAACTCGGGCAGCACCTCCACGCGCTTGGCGACCACGACGCTGCGGTCGACTGGTGGAAGCAAGCCCATGCCCTCCATCCGGAGAATTGGACCTACAAGCGCCAAGCGTGGACAATCGAGACTACGCCGCCGGGTCAGCCATCTGATCTTCAGCAGGTCGCTACCGAAACATATGGCACGACGTGGCTCGACGACGTTCTCGAAACGGGCGGTGGAGCCGTATACAACACGACCCCGGACCTCACCGCTTGACCAATCTTGGTGTCCGAGCGGTCGTTGAACCGTTCGCGTTTCGGCCCGATGTTACGAACATGTAAACAGCGGTACCAGAACCACCGTTTGAGTACCCCCTCATGGCCAAGGCCTGTCCGAGAGTGGCACACTTCGGTATTGACAGGTGACCGATCGGAAGGGGTAGAGGGTTGACGACAGCCAAACGACCTCGCGGACGACCCCCGAAGTACCCCCCGGCCGATGTCCGGCGGCGACTGATCGATGCAGCTATCGAAACGCTCCATGTGAGCGGGGTCGAAAGCGGACTCGACGCGGTCACCCTCGACGGAGCGATTCTCGACGCTGACGTGCCGCGCGGCATGTCCTACAAGATCTGGCGGATCGGCGACGGCACACCTCAGGACGCGTTCCGCCATGCCGCCGTGCTCGACATCTTGAGCATTCCAGCAGTTGCCGGCTTACCAGCTACTCGCGAGTTCACGACGACCGAGCTTGCGGCACGAGCTGATGCATTGGCCTCCGGCGATCTCGACGTCCGCCGTGCGGCCGTCTCCGAGTTGATTCGGGTCGTTGGAGAGTTCAACCATATCGCGCTCGCCAACAGCGCGAACTGGCGTATCTACACCGCGCTTCGGACCGCGGCCGTAACCCGTAGCGATGTCGACCCTGCAATAGTTGCGGCGCTCGACGCCGGCGAAGTGTTCCTCATCGAGCAATACGCCGACTTCTACACCGAGATTTCCGACACCGTTGGACTCGAGCTGAAGCCGGGCTTCGACATGCTCGAATTCTCGTCGGCCGCGTACTCGCTCAACGAGGGCATCTCGATGCGCCTCGGGGATTCCTATCGCCGGGACAAGATCGTGCGCAAGGACACCACGAACAGCGAGCCGTGGACCCTGTTCGCCATTGCACTCGAGGGCCTCGTATTCCACTTCTTCGACTGGAAGAAATAGTCGCTACGGCCGGACGTCCGGCGGCAGGTTCGCTTCGAGCCATGACCGGAAGTCGGACACCGAGCCCGCAGCCACATTGCCTGGCAAGGTCACCCAGAGACCGGGCTTCCACGACGTGGTCAGCCGGTGGTACTTGGCGATGCCCGGACCCGGGACCTTGGTTCCTTGGCCGCCCGTCGAGTTGTAATAGTCGATGCCGCACTGGAAGAGCACTCGCACCTTGCTGAGATCGACGGTCTGACCGTCGGGTTGCTGCAAACGCATTTCCGAGGTCAAGAATTCGGCTGTCTGCCCAGAGGCGGGGCTCTGACGCTTGCCTGCCCAGAAGTGCATCATGAGGGCCTGGGAGTTCCACGGCGCTGAGAAGCTGCCGTCGGCTTCGCGTCGCCATTCGATGCGTCCCTTGTTGCCCGAGCTAAAGGGGTCGTTGTTGAGTTGGCCCGCGTTGCCGAGGTAGCCGCCGTTTGCGGGCGACGTGAGGGCCACGTCGAATGCCTTGTTCCAGTTGCCGTTGACGAACTGGTAGTACGCCCCGCTGCGGATGTTCACGCGGAACGGAACCGGTGGGTTGTGTCCGTTCTCGGGGATGACCGCACAGCGGAACTCCGCGAACTGGCCGCTGCTGAGCTTGCCCCACAGCGAGTTCCGGGTTGGGCCCTGAGCCCAGTTCCACCCCTGTGGTAGGTAAAGCGACGCGTCGTGTCGACCCATGGGCGACTCTTCGTTGGGATTGCCGCCGTCGCCAGCGCCGATCGTTCCATCGATCACCTGGGCCACCGACCATCGTCCGTTGACGACGGGCGCTGCGGTCGTGGTCGTGGTCGTGGTGGTTGTTGTCGCTGGTCGAGTGGTGGTCGTTGGCCGCGTTGTTGTGGTCGCTCGAATGGTCGTCGTTGTTGTTGCTCGCGGAGGCCGCGTCGTGGCTGGCGCTTGGGTGGTCGCCGATGCTCGAGTGGTTGGCGGCGTCACCGTGGTGGTTGTTGCGGGTTGTGGCCCGGGTGCTGCAGTGGTCGCCGGAGCAGAGGTGGTCAGCGGCGCAGCGACGTCGACAACGTCGGATACTGAACCCTGCTCACTGTCGTCGGCGACTTCTGTTGCGCTTGCGACCTCGATCGATACATCATCCTCAACGTCGGCGTCGATGAACGACACCGTGTCCGATGACAACGATGGCGAGATGATCTGCCTACCGGGCTGCTGTTCGCCGACCTGTCGCGCGACTCGCTCGGCACCGTCTTCGACCGTGCGCGTTTGTGACGTCTCTAGTGATTCTGATGACGACTGCGTGTTCACGGCGATGAGTCCGCCGGC
>CALLAA010000268.1 GCA_938002955.1 uncultured Acidimicrobiales bacterium | reverse complement strand
GAGTCCACAACGATCGAACCCTCGGGGGTGAGCGACGCACTGCCGGTCTCGAACGTGATCTGGTCGAGCGACGCGAGCTGTTCGGTTAGGCCGCCTCCGCCCGCTTCGACCACGACCTGGCCAACGGCTGCGGTAGTTGGGGTGCCAAGGCCCGTTCCGCCAGCGACGACAACTCGATTGTCGACCCGCTGGGTGCCTTCGACCGAGCGAGCAACAGCGCCAACCGATGCGGCAACGAGTTCGTCGGGAACCGTGCCGGTGATGACGACGACACCGTCCTGTTCGCTGACCTGCAAGTTGTCGAAACCGGCACGCAGCTGTGCCTCTTGCACGCTCTGCGCCAGCTCGGAAGGCGGAATGACGGCCGATTCTTGCTCGAGCAGGTCCGCGTTGGAGTCGTCGACCGAGTTCGATCGAATAGCGAGGCCAATCACGAAAACGGCCACGAGCAGGAGCATCAACGGCACCAGAAATCTCGGGTCGGTCCACGACCCGTTCGGCTGTCGAGGGGCTGGTTGCGGCTGTCGAGGGCGACGCTGTTGGCGCGGCCCGGTGCGCTCAAGATCTTCGAGATCGAGGATGTCGACATCCTCAGGGGGCCATAACGACATGAAAATACCGTAGAACTCGACGGCTCGTGATGGGTGGACGGTGCCGGAAAGACGGCATATTTGGGGCATCCGTAGGCCGTGCGGACTTACCTGCTGGGCAATCGGAATCGAATGCCCTCTTTGCCCTTCACCCAGGCCAAAAACCCTTCTACCTTCAGGATCGATGGAGGAACACTTTTCACTCGATGACCACGCAAGCCTTGCGCTTGAGGTGGCCAAACATGCCGCACTCGCGAATGGCGACTCGCGTTGCGGCACCGAGTATCTGCTCTATGGACTCGTAGCGACAGCCCATGGTGAATTAACCGAACTGATCGAACTGTTCGCACTGAACACGTTGCGAATCGATCGAGCCATCGAGCGCATGCTCGAACAACGAGCGGCGACGCTCGGCTCGTTCGCCGATCCGCAGCTGACCGATCGCGCCCGTGCAGCACTACGCACGCAGCGGATCGATGGCGCTGGACCAACCGGCACGTTTGAGCTGCTACACGGATTGCTCGTCGACGACGACGCCGGCGCCTGCACGGTGCTACGTGACCTCGGGGTGCAACCCGACGAAGCGCGGCGACTCGTGTCCTATGGGATCCGGCATCTGAGCAAAGAGGAGATCGACGATCTCCTCACGACGCTGGATCGTCGCGATGGCACCCACTACGCGTGGTGGGGTCCAGATCCCGCTGGCCGGATCGACTCGATTCGCACGCCAGGCCTGGTTCCGCTCGAGGTCGCTTCGAGCGACTCGGCCCGTGTCGACGTCACTGCGTTTGGCTCCGACAAGTTCGGGTTCGGGTTCACCTTGAACGTACGCTCGCTTCGCAGCTGGGTTCTCCCGCCGGTCTTCGCACCCGAAGAAGCCCTCATCCCCGGACAGGGAGCCCAATACAACGACGGTCCTGACTTCATGTTGTTGCAGCTCGTGCTACCGGACGGAACAACGCTCGACAACCGCACGATCGTCGACCGCTTCTGCGCGAGCCAGCCGGCCGAGCCTCGCTTGGTTCCGCTTGGACAGCGCGACGAACACGTGAACTTGAACGATCGTCGCCAGCACGACCAACACATCATCACCGGCGACTGGTGGGTATGGCCGCTGCCCGCTCCCGGCTCGCTCGAGATTCGTGTCGATTGGCCAGCAGAGTCGGTCTCTGGATCGGTGACGATCGATGCCTCATTGCTCACGCCTGGACTAGAAGCCTGATCGTGGAATCGTGGTTCTGGGTCGAAGGTCGTAAGATTCTGAGCAACACATTCGTTGGCCTTGAGGAGTCCCCATGAAGCTCGTAACTGCGGTGATCAAGCCCTTCAAGCTCGATGATGTCAAGGACGCGCTCGCCGCTGCGGGTATCCAGGGCATGACGGTGTCTGAGGTCCAGGGGTTTGGTCGTCAAGGCGGCCACTCCGAGACCTACCGCGGCACCGAGTACCGAGTGTTGTTCACGCCCAAGACGCGAATCGAAGTCATCGTCGACGACGATCAGGCCGACGTTGCTGTCGAGGCGATTATCGACGGAGCTCGTACCGACAAGATCGGTGACGGCAAGGTTTGGGTGACGGCGATCGACACCGTTGCTCGCATCCGCACTGGTGAGTTCGGTTCTGACGCTGTCTAGGATCTAGGTCGCATCGACCGCCGAAGAGGAGATCCCATGGCGAAAGTAACGATCTATCACAACCCGCATTGAGGTTCGTCCAAAAATGCCTTGGCGGTCGCCGAGGATCTGGGTGTTGACCACGATGTCGTTCTGTACATGAAAGAGCCGCCGGACCGTGCTGCGCTCGAAAAGATCGTCGCTGGTCTCGAAGACCCGGTCGAGGATCTTGTTCGCAAGGACTCTCAGTTCAAGAAGCTCGAGCTCAACGCGGACGACTACGTCGATAACCCAGAAGCGGTCATCGACCTGCTCGTGGAGCGCAAAGCGTTGTTGCAACGACCCGTTGTGGTGAAGGGCAAGAAGGCCATCATCGGCCGCCCAAAGACGCGCATTGCTGACTTCTTGAGTTAGCTCTCAGCGCTCCGGGCCTCGATTGTCCGGATTGGCTAATTGAGGCGCTATCACGTATCCAAGGTGGTATGAGGGCATGGATGCGGGCGCTGATCGTTCCGCTAATCGCGGTGGGAATGTGGCTCGTGCCGAGCGACCGTCCCGACACCGAGGTCGCCGGGGCGGTCGAGGTTGCGTCACTCGCTGACGCGGCGCCGACCACCGCGTCCCAGCCGTCCTCGACGACGACCGAGGCCGAGCCAGCTGTCGTCGAAACCACCACCTCGTTGGCGGCATCGACTACGACATCGCTCGCGCCTACGGCACCGGAGACTACCGCTGCGCCATCGACGGCAGTTCCAATCACGGTCTCTCCGACGACTGTCTCTCCAACGACGGTGTCTCCGACGACTGTCCCCCTAACGACTGTGTCTCCAACGACGGTGTCTCCAACGACTGTCCCCCTAACGACTGTGGCGCCAACGACTGTGGCGCCAACGACGACGGTGTCATCGCTCTCCCTCGGCGAGCAGGCCCTCGAACGCGTCTCGTACGACTGGCGCACGGCGTTCCCGAATTGGGATGTGCAGTTTCTCGGCCCCCGAAACGGCATCAGGGCGCTCACCTATCCGAGCGAGAAGCGCGTCGAGATCTTCGTTCGTAGTTCCGATACCGCCGCCACGCTCCATCGGGTCTTCGCCCATGAACTCGGCCATGTCATCGACGTCGAGCTCAACTCTGCCGCCGACCGTGATCGCTGGCTCGAACAACGCGGCTTATCCGGTTCGACGCGGTGGTGGCCAAACGCAGAGTCACCCGACTTCGCTACTGGAGCGGGCGACTTCGCAGAGGCCTTCGCGGTGTGGGAGACGGGTGTTACCACCCGTTCAACGCTGGCTGGTCAGCCGACGCGCGCCGATCTCGATCTGCTGCGCGAACTAAGCCAAGGGTAGTCGTCGATCGCTAGGCGATCGGGTCGAGATCGTCGTCGTCGAACAGGTCGTCGAGCCACGCACTGCCCGCTGCCGGGTGGTAGCGGTAGCGGCGACGGAGCCGTTCGGTGTCGAGATCCACGACGTTGGTTTCTTCGCGCTCGATCGTTGCGACGTCTGTCTGATCGAGGAGATCCTCGCCAGCAGGTACAAGGTGGAGATGTCGAGCCATATCTCCTGTATCGGCAGATAACCCCGATTTCTAAAGCGCGGCGTGAATGCACTCATCGAAGATATGAACGAACCTGGCACCTTTTGGCCAAAAGGTACCAGGTACCTATCGGGCAAAAGGTACCTGGTACCCATAGGTTGGGTATGTGAGTAGGGGGTTGTGATGGTTGACGAATTGGTTCGATGCGGCTGGCCCACTGGGCATGTCGACTACCTCGAATATCACGACCACGAGTGGGGCCGGCCAACGACCAGCGACGCTCGCTTGTTCGAGAAGATCTGCCTCGAGGGTTTCCAGTCAGGACTCTCGTGGCTGACGATCCTTCGCAAGCGCGACCGGTTCCGAGAGGTCTTTGCAGGGTTCGACTTCGTCACCGTGGCCGAGTTCGGGGAGGACGATGTAGAGCGTCTACTCACCGACACGGGCATCATTCGCCACCGCGGAAAGATCGAAGCCACGATCAACAACGCACAACGGGCCGTCGAGATGGTCGACACCGAAGGGTCGATCGTCGACTGGATCTGGGAGTGGGCGGTTGAAACGCCGGAGCGCCACGACGGCGGCATTCCCACCCAAACCGATCGTTCAGCGGCGCTCGCCAAAGAACTCAAGCGACGCGGCTGGAAATTCTTTGGGCCGACCACCGCCTATGCGTTTATGCAATCCGAAGGGCTGACGAACGACCACGACGACACGTGCTTTGTTCACGATGCCTGCGAAGCCGAGCGAGCTGCCTTCTTGTCCGGACGAGAGCTCCGACCAGCCGACTAACGCTCGCGAATCCGAAGCCTCGTCTTGCGCACATCGATGCGCTCGCCCGAATTACGGTCCACAAGGACAGGCTCGACCCGTTCTTTCGTCGACGCATGCACGATCTCCATGCCAGCGCCGTCGCGAAACAACCAAGCGTCGCCGAATCCCCACATCGCAAGCAGAACATCCCACAGCGCCCAGCCCTTCTCGGTGAGGTGGTACTCGTGGCGAGGAGGGCGTTCCTGATATTCGCGACGCTCGATCACGCCGTTGTCTTCGAGGGTGCGAAGGCGCTGCGACAGAACCGCTTTGCTGATATCGAGCGAGGACTGCATCTCGGCGAACCGATTTCGGCCCACCATCAGCTCGCGGAGCAGCAGTGGTGTCCACGAGTCCGAGATCAGCGACGTGGTCCTCGCAATGGGGCACAGTGAGTTCTGGGTCGTGGCCCGGAGCGCAGCATCGGTGGTCACGGCGATACCACCTCGAGGCGAGCCGGAACGTGCTTGTGCCACGGCGTTCCAGCGATTGGATCCCGCCAGTCGGCGCTCGTCAGTTCGTTGGGCGCCACGCCGGTGAGTTCGGGTTCGCCCCCGGCGGGCGAGTAGCCGAGCCCCAACCCGTTTGGGAGCGAGATATGGCCGTCTTGCATGCTGTCGTTTACCTCGGCGACAGCAACCGCTGTGCCGGCCTCTGTCGTGATTCGAATGCGATCCCCGGTTGCGACCCCCAACTGCTGGGCGTCGCCGACGCTGAGCCGCAGAGCGCCCTCTGGGTCCTTCTTTCGCCAGGCAGGGTCCCGCATGATCGTGTTTGCGGTGAAGCTGCGTCGTTCGCCAGCGGAGAGCACGAACGGGAAGTCGTCCGTCGTCCGGAGCGCAGTCGAGTCGGCGAGGCCGGCGAGCTCGGCGAACATCTCGGGAATGTCGAGGTTGATCTTTTGATCGGGAGTGCGGAGCAGGTTGAAGCTGTCGCCGTGCTCGTGCTGAGTGATCGCGACGCCGTCACGATTCGCGACGAGTGCGTCGAACAGTGCGTTCCCAAGCGCGCTGTCCTCACCAGCGTGGCCAGCGGCGCGAACCTGATCGGGGAAGCGCATCGCGAGTTGCTGAGCGCTGAACCACATCGGTGCCGCCATCGCCATACCGTCGGGCAAAGTCCGCCCGATGGTTTCGTACAGGACCACAGCTCCCAACGCTCCAAGTACCGGCTTCGCTGCAGCTGCGGTCATGTACGCGGCCGCAAACTCGTCATAGCCCCGCTCCGCAGCGGCGATGAGTGGCTCGAGGTCCTCGTCGGTGAGAAAGCCCATTTCCTTGGCAAGCCGGCTATGAATCTCTGCCTCGGGCAGCGTGCCTTCGAGCGGCGGTAGCAACGGTGCGCGCATCGTTGCGGTGTTGGTGGGGAAGCCAGCGCTAAAGAACGTGATCTCGGCCTTTTCATACTGGGAGGCCGCAGGTAGCACGTAGTCGGCTTCGAGTGCCGTCTCGGTCATCACGACGTCGATCACGACCGAGACGTCGACATCTCGCATGGCCTGCCGGAAAAGGGCCGAGTCGGCCAGGGAGTGGACCGGGTTTGCGCTCTCGATGAAAAGCGCTCGGGTGCGTTCGGGGTGGTCGCCGGTGATCCCCTGGGCGATTTCGTTGCACGGGATGAGACCCGAAATGATTGCCCCTCCAGTAACCGGATCGGTGGGTTCCTTGCCGGTCGCTCCATAGCTAAAGATCGGAACGAGTGACGTGTGGGCCGTCATGCCCCCGGGGACGCCGTAGCTCCCAACGAGTGTGGACAGCGCACGTTGCAAGTACGAAACCAGCGTCGAATGCGGGGCCATCTCGATGCCCAGGTCCTCATAAATGGACACACTTTTGGCGGCGGCGATACGGCGGGTCACCGCCCGCACCTCGTCTTCGGTGACGCCAGCTTTGGTGGCGTATTCGGCGATGGGGATCTGGCTAAACGCTGCGATCGCGGCATCGCTGCCGACCGTGTTTTCTCCGATCCAGTCGGTGGCGAGGAGGTCTTCGTCGATCAACGTGGCGAGGATCGCGGCCATCAAGAACGCGTCGCCGCCTGGGGTCACCTGGAGGAAGTAATCGGCGAGGTCGGCGGTTTCGGTGCGGCGCACATCGATCACGACCATGGAACGGGAATCGTCTGCCGCGATCTCTTTGAGCACCCGGCGGGTTTCGTCGAAGCCGTGGCTGTGCCACGGGTTCTTGCCGAGAAAGATCGACACTTCGGCGTCGGCGAATTCGCCGTGGGTGTGCGCACCGTACATGCGGCCTTCCACCCAGGCCTCGCCCGTCTTCTCCTGGGCCAGGGCGTTGGACTTGCGGGTGATTCCGAGGGCCCCACGAAGGGCAGCGCCGTATGTTCCAACGAGGTGGTTTCCTTGACCTCCGCCTCCGTAGTACATGATCTTGCCTGGGCCGTGGGTGCTATTCACGGCGAGGAGCGCTTCAGATACTTCGGCGATTGCGGTGTCCCAGTCGAGTTCGATGTAGGTCCCGTCCTCCATGCGCTTCAGCGGGGAGGTGAGGCGCGTCTTTGCGTTCTGGTAGTGGTTGAGGCGCAGGGCCTTCTCGCAGGTGTATCCCTTTGACGCAATGTGGGACTTGTTGCCCCGAACCCGGGTGATTTCGCGCTCGTCGATACGCATCTCGACGCCGCAGTTGTTGCTGCACAGAATGCACACGTTCTTGTGCCAGGCGAGGGCCGGGTCGTCTTGGCTCGTGGTTGGAGCTGGCTCGGTCGTCGTCATTGCGGTTCCCCTGTCGCTAGTGAGTCTGTTTTTAGAACCTACATCACGAAGTCGTGACGATGCCACGAAACGTTCGTCGACCCATCGCGTTGCTCAGCCAGCGCGGCAACGGAGACGAAACTTGGCAAGCTAAGACCATGAAGATGTCTGATACCCCCTCGGTCGCCGTCGAAACCGTCATCAAGGCCGCTCCTGAGCGGGTGTATGAGCTCGTGAGCGACCTCGACGCTATGGCGAGTTTCGGAACCGAGTTTCAAGCGGGGGAGTGGGCGGGAGGACGTCCAGGAACGGTCGGGTCGAGCTTCCGCGGTCGGCAGCGCTTGGGCGATTCCGAATGGGAGACCCTCTCGACGGTCACCGTTGCGTCGCCCGGCAAGGAGTTTGCGTGGGTTGTCGGAGACGTCGACAACCCGACCGCAACGTGGACCGTGAACATGCGCTCGGTTCCCGACGGCACCGAGGTCCGTTACGGGTTCGTTCACGGTCCCGGCCCATCGGGCCTGCGAGATCGTATCGAACAGCACCCCGAAGACGAGTCGAAGTTCATCGAAGGTCGTCTCGAGATGCTGCAACAGAACATGATCAAGACGCTCGAAGGCATCCGCCGCCGCACGGCACGGTAGCTGTTCGCAGAACGAGCACGAAAACAACGAAGGCCCGACCGAGCGTGCGCTCAGCCGGGCCTTCGGATCGTCTGTGGTTCGGTCGTTAGACCAGAGCAGGCTCGCTGTCGTCAGATGTCGAATCGCTGCGATCGCCCTCACCGTCGAGATCGAGCAAACGTCCCTGGGACTCTTCGAACTGGCGAACTGCACCGGCGATGGCTGTCGCAATGGCGATCAGCACGAAGACACGTGGCGCACGGGTGAACTTCTCCAAGATGTTGTCGATGCCCAACTCGGTTTCAAAGATGCGCTCGATCGCCCAGATGGTGGCAACGAGTGCGAGCAACATCGAACCAATGCGCAACATCCACGGGTAGTAGATGGTTCGGCGCATCAGGTAGAGGGCAGGGAAGAGCAACAAGATGATGAAGCCCTGGCCGATCTCTACACCGACGTTGAAGCCGAACAGCGACAGCAAACGCTGACCACGGCCGACACCGAGGTCGCTCAAGAGGCCGGCGAAACCAAAGCCGTGGAAGATGCCGAACGCAAAGGCGATGAGTGCTTCACGGTTGGCAAAGATCGGCTTCAGGTTGTGGAAGGCAGTGGCGACGATCGACAACGCAATGATCGTCTCCACCAGTTTGGACGGCAGCTCGATGATGCCGAGGCCGCCCAGGGCGAGCGTGATCGAGTGCGCAATGGTGAAGCTCGTTGCGATCTTGATGACTCGCCACAGGCCGTCCTTGAAGCTCGGTACTGGAGCCCATCCGTCTGCGAGCGAGAAGACCATGACCGCAGGGAGAAGGAGCACGAGTACGAACAAGATGTGGTCGGTGCCGATGAAGATGTGCTCCATGCCCAGGCCAACGGTTCCGGTGAAGGCCTTCAACGTGTTTGGATCGTCGAGGTTGACGTCGAGTGTTGGTGAGTCCGCACGGATGAAGCCGGGGACGGGGTCACCCTCGTTGAGGAACACGCCGGTGACCGGGTCGGTGCGCATGACGACAGATGCGAAGTGGGTGTTGTCTTCAACGATGCCATCGAACGTCACGCTGAATTCACGAGGAGCACTGTCGAACACGTCGGCGATGTCGAACAAGAAGCCGGCGTAGATCTCGTTCTCGGTTTCGATCGCGACGACCTCGCCGGTGAAGGTGAGGTCCCAGAGCGACCCATCCGAGCGGGCGATCGAGAGGTTGTTCGCGTTGTAGGCACGAACCTGATCTTCGATCGCTGCGAGGTCAGCGTCGGTCGCGGTGTCGGGGTCGAGGTCGAGGTCGAACAGATCGTTGAGGAGGCTGACCGGGTGCTCCAGCTGACCTTGAGCGGTACCGTCGGGGAACACGTCGAGGTACACCACCGAGGAGTCGCCATCGTGAGCGCTCGCCGTACTGGTGAACAGCAGGCCGAATAGCGGCACGAGGAGAAGGCCGAGCAAAGCCATGGCCTTCCGGGGCGTCATTCGAGGTTGGGGAATCATGAGATGTTCTTCTCCGAGAGGTGTGTTCAAGTTCGTTGTTGTCTTCAGAGTGGCTTACGTACGAAGCACACTCAATGGATTCAGGCCAGAAGACTTTTTTGTTAGGCCGGGAGGCCCAAGAGGCGAGCAATGATGTTCTTCTGGATGCCGGAGGCTCCGCCATAGATCACGCCTCCGCTGAGATTACGAAGGTCGCGCTCGACCCCGTATTCGCTCACGTAGCCGCGGGCGCCGTGAATCTCGACTGCGGCGAGAGCCCCAGCGAGTGCGCCTTCGCTTCCGGCGAGCTTGCTGAGCGCGGCTGCAATCATCGAGCTTTCGCCACGTTGTTGGAGTGCCGCAGCCTTGTACATGAGGAGCCTGGCAGATTCATGTCCGAGCTTGACCTCGGCGAGGGCGTGAGACACGCCCTGGAACGCACCGATTGGTTGCCCGAACTGCTCGCGGGTGCGGCCGTAGTCGACCGAGTCGTCGAGGACTCGTTCGAGTGCGCCGATGCTGCCGACGAGCAGGAAGCCACGCTCGGCTTCCATCGACGAGCTGAAGATGCTCGCCCCTGCACCCTCGGCTCCCATCACGGCGGTCTCCGGAACGAAACAGTCGTCGAACGTGATGTTGGAGAAGGGCGTGGTCCGCATGCCCATCTTTGGCTTGTTCTCGCCGACGATCAGGCCGGGAGTGTCGGCCGGGATCAAGAATGCAGTGACTCCCCAACGGCCGACCGCCGGATTCACGGTCGCAAAGACCATGAAGAGATCGGCGACGGGGGCCATCGTGACCCAAGCCTTCTCGCCGTTGAGCACGTACCCGCCCTCGGTCTTGGCTGCGACCGTCTGCAACGAGAATGCATCGGAGCCCGATTCGGGTTCGGACATGGAGAACGAACCGATGGCTTCGCCGGAAACAACCTTGGGCATCCACTCGTCCTTTTGGGCTTCGGTGCCGAAGCGTTCGAGGGCGAGGCCAAAGGTAAGGATTTGCGAGGTGGTGGCGAAGACCAGGCCATCGTCGCGACACCCCAGGCCAAGGCCTTCCAGTTCGAGAAGTGCCGCCGTGAGAGCACGACCCTGACCGCCGTATTTGGGCGAGGCCAGCAACCCGAACATGTTTCGTGCTGCGAGACGGTCCCAACCTTCGCGCCAAAAGGTGCAGTTGAGGTCGCGCTCGGCGAGGTCGGGGTCGTCGAGGTTTGTGCGGGCCCATTCGGCGACGGCACGCTTGCGCGGGTGGTCGTTGTCGAGGAGTGCTTCGAGCATCTCCGTATCGGCTGGAGCCGGGGTGATGTCCAAGTCGTCGCCGGCGACCTCACTACTCACTGGATCGACTTGTCGATCGTTTTCTACTGACGCATCTGTGGCGGACATCGCCCTCGTACTTCTACTAACGGCCGCACCGAAGGGCGCGGGCTTCGTGTTAACGAGTACCACATGGACTGCGAGATGCAATTTGACCCACGCCATACCCCGGAGGCCGAATTCTTCGACGGCATCCAAAATGACTATTTAACCGGTCTACGTTTCGTAGCACCCTTGCGGATGCGGGTACTCCGCCCAACTCGACTGCGTCCAACCAGCCGCCCCGAACTGAAAGTGTGCCGTTGAGCCTCAGCCAGCTGCTCTCAAACCAGGCAATGCGTCGTTCCGACGCGACGGCGATCGTCGATGTTGCGCGCACGTGGACGTACGAAGACGTTGCACTGGCTGCGGGTCGGGTCGCTCAGGCCCTCATCTCGACCGGCGTGACCGCTGGCGATCGCGTCGGTGTGCACCTCAACAAAGGAGCCGACGGGTTCGTGGCCATGCACGCCGTCGTGTCGATGGGCGCCATCGCTGTTCCCCTCGACCCGAGCTCGCCGGCTGCACGGCTCAGTCGAATCTGCGACAGCATGCAGATCGATGTCATCGTCTCGCACAAGCCGCGTGCGAAGAGCCTCGCAGCAATCCATGCGATCCGACCGCTTCGAGCCGTCATTGGTTGTGCGTCGCCGGCCGAAGGACTCGTCGGGATCGACGTGGATGACCTCGATGGCCTGACCCCGCTCCCGCCGGCAACCATCGACGAAAACGAGCCGTCGTACATCATCACCACATCGGGCTCGACCGGTGAGCCCAAGGGAATGGTGCACACGCACCGCAGTGCGCTGGCGTACGCCAACATGACCGTGCGCACCTACGACCTGACAGTCGATGATCGGGTGAGCGACATCGCCCCGCACCATTTCGATATCTCGACACATTCGTTGTGGTCGGTACCGCTCGCTGGGGCGACGAACATCGTGATCAACGAGGCATACCAGCGACTGCCAGCGAGTCACTCCCAACTGCTGCAAGACGAGGCCGTGACCTACTGGTATTCCGTGCCGTTCCTGCTCCATCAGCTCGTCCTGCGAGGCGACCTGGAGAACCGAGATCTGTCCGCGCTTCGGTGGGTGCACTTTGGCGGCGAGGTCATCTCACCCAGGGTCATCGGGCAGATGATGGAGCACGCGCCAAACGCTCGCTTCGGCAACATCTTTGGTCCCGCCGAGACAAACCAATGTTCTCTCGCGATCTTCGAGACCGCTCCAGACCCCGACTCGCCGCTATCGGTCGGCTTTCCACTCGACCACTCCGACATTCGGGTGATCGATGTCGACGCCGACACACCGGATCCACAGAACGAGGTTGGCGTCGGTGAGATGGGCGAAATGTGGGCACATACCCCGCAGCTGATGGAGGGGTATTGGAACAAGCCCGAGGTCAACGCTCGGGTCCTCAAGGAGCTGGACGGCAAACGGTTCTATCGGACCGGGGACCTCATCTCGATCGATGAGGCAGGGGAGCTTGCGTTCTTTGGACGGGTCGATCATCAGATCAAAGTCCGAGGGTTCCGCATTGAGCTTGAGGGAATCGAGCTCGAGCTCGAACAGCTCGATGGCGCCGACCATGTCGTTGTTGGGGTGCTTCGTGCACAATCGGGGGAGGACGAGTTGGTGGCTGGCCTTCTCGGTGCTTCTTCCAACTTCGATGAGGCCGAGTTTCTTCGCTCGGCTGCATCTGTACTACCCGCCTATGCCGTACCTACTCGTACCGTGCGAATCGATGCTGCGACCTTCACCGGTAGTGGCAAACTCGACCGCCGTGTTCTCCGTGAATACACGGTCTCAACCCTGAAAGAACCAGCTTCATGAGCTTTACCGAAGCACTCACCCGCTTTATTCAAGACGAAATCGTTATGGATGAGGTCGAGGTTGACAACGACACCGACCTGCTACTGAGCGGTGCTGTCGACAGCCTTGGGGTCATCAGAATCACCCACTGGATGGAGGAGCAGACCGGCGTAACGGTCGATCCCGGCGACGTCACGCTCGAGAACTTCCAGACCGTGGCCAAGATGACCGCTTATCTCGATGCTCGAGTGAGCGCCTAACTCCATGACGGATGGGAATTCCACGTTGAACTCGGTACACCTTCAGCCGCGCCGGTCGTTGACGCCCGCGCAGGAACTGATCTGGACGTCCCAGCGGCTCCAACCGGATTCCCCACATCAGAACATGGCGTTGATCACCCGTTTCGACGGAGCGATCGACCCGGGGCGCTTCTTGGCATCGGTTGATGCCGTTGTGGCCGACAGCGACGCGTTGCGCACGGTCATTCGTGAGCTCGATGGCATTCCGCATCCGACGGTCGCTGCGGCCCCGACGTCGCCATGCGCCGTTGTTCGATTGCAGCCACACGAGCTCGAGGAGTGGATGCAGCAACGTATCGCCACTCCGATCGACCTGTCTGTTGCCGCATACGAGTCGGTGTTGATCGATCTCGGCCCTGCCAGTGAGTCGTCGTCAGAGTCGTCGTGGGCATGGTTTGTAAACGTGCACCACATCGTGATCGACGCAGCGAGCTCGGCCAACTTCTTCAATGCGGTCGCAGATCACTACCACGGCACCTATGTTCCGGGACCGTCGTACGCCGATGTCTGGGCCGAGTTCGCCGCTCAGCAGGACTCGCCGCGGCACGAGAAAGCTCGCGACGCATGGGCACTTGCGCCCGAAGCGCTGCCGACGTCGGCATATCGCCCCGACTCTGGTCCAACCAGTGTCGCCGAACGCGTCTCGGTCGACATGTCGAGTGGCCGTCAGGACCGTCTCGACGCCTTGCTCGCTGACCGTTTCGCAATGCTCAGCCCCGACCTCTCGCTCAGCGTCGCCCTCGCCACGGCACTCTCCGCGTATCTCGCTCGCCTCGGCAACGACGTGGTCACGATCGGCGTGCCGATTCATCACCGGTCGACCAAGACGGCGAAGGCCGTCATTGGCCCGCTCGTCGAGCTCTTTCCCTTGCAGGTCGAGATCGCCGAAGACGACACGTTCGCGACGCTCCACAAGCGGGTGGGGCGAAGCTTCTTCGACTTGCTCGCAAAGGCATTACCCGGGACCAGTCCTCGTCAGGGCTTCGATGTTGTTCTGAACGTGCATGGGGCGACCCTTGGTAATTTCGGTTCGATTCCGGCGACGACGCGCTGGATCCATCCCGGACACATCGACCCACATCACCGGCTTCGTATCCAGGCGCTCGACTACGACGGTTCGGGAACCCTCGAGCTCGGCCTCGACATCAACCACCGCATTGCCGACAGCGACCACCGTCAGCGCGCTGCCGGTCACCTCGGCGCAGTCCTCGACGCCATGCTCGACGACGCGGATACCGCCGTGCACACGGTTGGGCTCGTCGGTGACGACGAGAAGCTCCTCTTGTCACCGTTTGCATCACCGGGCATTGGTCTGCCGATCGACGGTACGGCACCCCAGATCATGGCTCAGCGCCTACGCGCCCACGCAGACCGTCCGTCGCTGCAACACACGAGCCCAGAGTATGGGCGAGTCCAGCTCAATGCTGGCCATGTCGATGCACGAATCGAGACGATCGCTACCGCGCTCCGGCGAGGCGGCTTTGGCCCCGGCGATCTCATCGGCGTCGAGATGCCGATCAGCGTCGAAGCGGTGTTGGCCATCCATGGCGTGCAGCGTGCAGGCGCTGCGTTCGTCCCGATCGATCCGGCGTACCCCGCCGCTCGCCGCGACCACATCCGCACCGATTCGGGCTGTGGTTTGGTCATCACCGACCTCGATGAGCTCTTGACGCTGCCGGTGGTCGATCCCGACCCAGCACCCGTCGAACTATCGCCAGACGATCTCGCCTACGTCATCTACACCTCGGGATCTACCGGACTGCCCAAGGGTGTTCCAATCACGCACCGCGGCTTGTCGGAATATCTCGGCTTTGCGTACTCCTCGTACATCGGGGCGACCTCGCCGGTCATGCCGCTGTTCACCTCGCTGTCGTTCGATCTCACGATCACGACACTTTTCTTGCCGTTCCTCTCGGGCGGTCTGATGACCGTGCATCCCGACGGCGGGCTGCCGGCCCTTCGTGAGATCGTCGATCAGAATCAGGCGACGTTGCTCAAGGCCACGCCGTCGCACCTCGAATTGCTCGTTCGCATGATCGGGTCCGACCACCCCTTGCGTGGCCTGATCGTTGGCGGCGAGGCCTTCATGACCGACCTCGCCGACCGTTTGATCGATGTGCTCGGCGCTGACCTCATGATCGTCAACGAGTACGGGCCGACCGAGGCTGTCGTTGGCTGCATGGAGCACCGTTACGACCGGGAGTCAGACCCTGGCCCCGAGGTTCCCATCGGCCACCCAGCTCCCGGTGTTGGTCTGTTGATCCTCGATCCGTTCGGTTATCCCGTTCCGCTCGGTGTCGCCGGCGAGCTCTATATCAGCCGGCCCGGAATGACGACCGGCTATCTCGGTCGAGACGATCTCAATGCCCAAAAGCTGGTTCAGATTCCGCAGTCGGGCACGACCGACACGCTGTATCGCACGGGCGACCTCGTCCGGATGCTCGACGCTGACCGAATGGTCTATCTCGGTCGCATCGACGAGCAGATCAAGGTTGGGGGCATTCGCCTCGAGCCTGGAGAGATCGAACACGTCGCGCAGGCCACCACCGGCGTGACACGAGCCGTTGCAGGATTGTGGTCGCCGGATCCGACACAACGAATCGAGAATTGCGTTCGTTGTGGTCTGGGGTCCGATGTTCCCGATGTCATCATCGACGGCGACGGCGTGTGCTCGAGCTGTCACCACTTCGACCTGGTGGCACCGCAGGCCGAATCATGGTTCAAGAACGAGGACGATCTCGCAGCCGAACTCGCTGATGCCCGTGAGCGTTCGACTGGCGACTACGACGTCGTCCACTTGATCTCGGGCGGTAAGGACTCGACCTACGCGCTCTACAAGCTGGTCGAGATGGGTGCGCGTGTCTACGCGATCACCCTCGACAATGGCTACATCGCTGAGGTGGCGAAGGCGAACGTCCGTCGAGCCACCGAAGCGCTTGGTGTCGATCACGAGTTCGTGACCGTCGAGGGCATGGACGAGATTTTCCGGGACAGCCTCGACCGGTTCTCGAACGTCTGCCAGGGCTGTTACAAGGCGATCTACACCATTGCGCTCGCCAAGGCCGAGGAGCTCGGTATTGGGTCGATCGTGACCGGCCTCTCGCGAGGCCAGTTCTTTGAGACCCGTCTTGTTCCCGGCATGTTCGAGAGCGATCGATTCGATCCTGACGCGATCGACGAGATGGTCAAAGAAGCGAGACACGTCTATCACACGACCCCCGATGCGGTGTCGGAGAATATGGACGTCGAGTTCCTCGAGGACGCGACGATCTTCGATCGCATCACGTTCATTGACTTCTACCGCTACATCGATGTCGAGCTTGCCGAGTTGTACCGCGCGCTCGAGGGCAGCGGCACCTGGCAGCGCCCGCCAGACTCGGGACGTTCGACGAACTGCCTCATCAACGCTGCTGGCATTTTTGTGCACAAGCTCGAGCAGGGTCACCACAACTACGCCGCCCCGTACAGCTGGGACGTTCGCCTCGGTCACAAGACGCGCGACGAAGCGCTCTACGAGCTCGACGATCCAATGGACGATGACGAGCTTGCGGCGATTACCTCGATGCTCGCTCAGGTCGGGTACGAACCTCGCAAACCCGAAATGCTTACCCTGTGGGTCGAGGCCTCCAACGATCTCGACCTCGACGAGCTGCGCGCCGAGCTCGCCGCCGGCCTTCCGGCACACGCCGTGCCTCAGGCGATCGAAGTCGTCGACTCGATTCCGTTGACCACCAACGGCAAGGTCGACATGGCCGCCCTTCCGGCGCCCGCTCTTCGCCGCCCGTCGCCATTGTCCAGCTCGGGCCGTGCCGCGACGACCGATACCGAGGTCCACATCGCGTCGGTATGGGGAACGGTCCTCGGTCTTGGCGATGTCCGCGCAACCGACGACTTCTTTGCGCTCGGTGGCACGTCATTGCACGCACTCGAGATGATCGTCCGAATCAGTGACCACTTCGATGTCGTGATCCCAGAGTCGCTCGCATTCACGAAACGAACAGTGGCCGAACTTGCGAGCCACGTCGATGGCGAACTCGCCTCGGTCGACCCGGACGCGCCGATCGCCGACGGCACGGCGACGGTTCGCGAGAGCCTCGAGATTCCACGCCTTGGCGAACACGCCCTCCTCCCGCTGTCCGCTGGCGAAGAGGCGATGTTGTACGAGTGGCGCCGGGACCA
>CALLAA010000267.1 GCA_938002955.1 uncultured Acidimicrobiales bacterium | reverse complement strand
TTCAACGTGGCGGTTCAGGGCACGTTCGACGACTGCCAAGACATCGTGAAGGCCATGTTTGCCGACGTCGCGTTTCGTGAGCGGGTGAACTTGGGCGCGGTGAACTCGATCAACTGGGCTCGGGTCATGGCACAGGTCGTCTACTACCACTGGGCCGCGTCCAGAGCAGCCGACCGCCCGGTGTCGATCACCGTCCCGACCGGCAATTTCGGCAACGTTTTTGCCGGACGCGTCGCCAAGCGGATGGGCGTGCCGATCGGCGAGTTCGTCGTCGCCAGTAACCGCAACGCAATTCTGACGCAATTCTTCCAGACCGGGGCAATGACGATCGGGGACGTTGAACCGTCGTTGTCACCAAGCATGGACATCCAGGTCAGCAGCAACCTCGAACGGCTCATCTTTGAAATTCTTGGCAACGACGGTGCAGCGGTACAACAGCTGATGTCGACGTTCCGGGACGACCAGCACGTCACGCTTCCCGCCGAACTCATCCCACGAATGCAGGAGGGCTGGCTGGGGGAGAGCCTCACCGACGAGCAGACGACGCAAATCATCCATGAGGTGTACGAAGAGAGCGGCATGCTCCTCGATCCCCACACCGCGGTTGGTGTTGGCGCCGCTCGTCGCCGGCCCGATGCCATGCAGCGCCTCGTGATGGCCACCGCGCATCCTGCGAAGTTCCCCGACGCCGTTGAAGCAGCGACGGGGGTTCGTCCGCCGCTGCCAGCGCACCTCGCCGATCTATACGAGCGGGACGAGCACTACACCGTCCTGCCAAACGACCTCGCCATGCTTCAGGACTTCGTCGAGGTAAACCGTCGGTCGTAACGGCTGAGCTGCTGCGGCTACCGGAGGTTCGAAGCGGTCGAGGTAAGGGACTCGCGAAACTCCGTCGGTGAGGTTCCGGTTCTCGATCGAAAGAACTTCGTGAAGTTCGATGCCTCGGTGAACTCGAGTGATCGAGCAATTGCGGCGATGCCGTCTTCCGACCAGGCCAACCTTCGCTGCGCCTCGAGGATGACGCGTGAATCCATCACTGCTTTGGGGGACAGCTTGAGCGAGTGTGTGGTTGCTCGGGCCACGGACCGAGACGATGCCCCGATCTGGTGTGCATGCCATGCGACCGAGCGCTGCCCGATGTTGTTGTCGATGCTGTTCACAAAGGCGTTCGCGAGTTGGCGGCGAGGATCGTTGGACGGTTCGTTGAGCTCGGCGCGCCGAGCGAATATGCGGAGCAGCACCCCGACGACCGCGGCTGCGACTGCGGTATCAGCGTTGGCCTCGAGATCGGCGGCCAACCATTGCATTTGTTGTCGAAGTGGTTCCGAATCACTCCCGAGCATCGCAACGGTTGTGCCGTGAGCAAAGACGTCGAAGAGGGGCAGATCGGGGATCTGCGACGACGCAAATACGGTGACGTCAGCATCGAAGTCATCATCGACATCACTCCAGCGCTGCACCTGCCCTGGCCGAATCCACAGTGCCATTCCAGGCTGCAGCTCGACGTCTTCAAAGTCGACCATGTGCCGACCACGACCGCGTGTGCAATGGAGGAACACGTGGAAGTGCACAAGCTCGACGGGTGGTCCGCCTAGGAGGTCCTGCTCGATTCGTTCGTTGACGGACGCTCGAATGAAGGTCGTGTTTGTAGCAGCCACCGGTCGACTCAACGTGAGCTCGACGACGTCATCGTTCATCGCTGGATCCATGATGATCGTTCTAACCCAGCGATGGTTCGCTCGGAGCAGGATGTCGAAAACTCACCAGTCATTGTCAGATATTGACCTTCTCCGTATGGCGCGATCTCAACAGACTCTCTCGCACCAACTCGTTCACTAGGAGCAAGACATGACGTTCATCACGGCAAACGGTATTCCGCTGCCGATAACCATCTTTGCGGCGCTCATGGGTATCGGAGGCACTGTTATTGGCGTCGGAGCGTTGCTCGACCCGACAACCGCGATCGACTTCGTTGAGGGAGCGGACAAGATGGGTACCGCCTGGGGAGGGCGCAACCTCGGGCTCGGCGCAGCGATGCTCGGCGCGGTGGTGATGCGCCATGCAGCGGGATATGCAGTTGCGTTCTTTGGAGCAATCTGGCGTGAGATCAGCGACCTCATGGCGGGCCTTAGCGATGGCGGGTCACTCAACGTTCCGTTCGCGGTAGTGCTTGTGCTCGAGCTTGTCTGCCTCGCCATCTGTATCCGCAGTTCCCTCGCGGAGCGCTCCGCAGAGCCGGCGATGCCGTAGCGAACTTCGCCTGGCCGGGGCGGCCGAGGGCGGTTGCTGAAAGATCAGGAGATGGCGATTTGTGTGTGGCTGCGTGCTTGCCGCTACGCTTGCCCGTGCTTGTGAACCCGCACTGCGCGGGGTGTGGCCACCATTCGGATCGGCCAACTCGAGCACCCAGAGGGCTTGCTGCAACCGCACATGGGTTGGCGCTGGCTCGAACCGCTACACCAAAGAGGTACTCGTGGAATCCACGGAACTTCGTCGATCGACGCTCGAGCGTAAAGATCGCGACGAACTAGTCACCATTGCCACCGCCCTTGGTGCAAAGCCACCATCGAAGGCTCGCAAAGCCGAGATCGTCGATCTCATCATCACCACGGCCACGACCGACGAAGCGGGCGCCGATGTGCCTGAGGATGCATCGTCGAACAGCGAGTCGTCGGAGGAGAAGACCGACGACAAGCCAAAGCGCGGTGCGGCGAAGGCGGGCAAGGCTGCAGACGCCAAGTCGTCCAATGGGTCGTCGTCGAAGAAGTCATCGAAGAAGTCCGCCGGTGATGATGCGGCTTCTGCAGGTGACGATGAGGACGCTGGTTCGACCTATCACGCAGGCGACGACGCTGGTGACGAGTTCGACTTCGGCGAGGTGACTACAAAGCGAGGCGGACGTAACCGCAACAAGGGTCGCGATGGCAACTCGAACCGCGACAACAACGCAGGCCGCGACAACAACGCAGGCCGCGATAACAACGCAGGCCGCGATGGCAACTCGAATCGCGAGAGCAACGATGACGACGAGCCCACCGAGCGCGGCAACCGCCGACGCCGGCGTCGTGGGCGCGGCGAAGGTGGCGAACCGGTTGAAGCCGATCCGGTTTCTGTCGAGGGCTTCCTCGACCTGCGAGATGACGGCTATGGCTTCTTGCGCGTCGGCACGATGCGTTCGTCCAAAGAAGATGCCTACGTTTCGGTGAAGCAAGTCCGCCAGTTCGGCCTCCGCAAAGGCGACCACCTGATCGGCACGAGCCGCCCCGCCAATCGAAACGAGAAGAACCCGGCGCTGCTGTCGATCGAGTCGATCAACGGCGAAGAGCCCGAACGTGCAAAGGACCGTCCGTCCTTCGACGACCTTACGCCGCTGTTCCCCGACGAGAAACTCGTACAGGAGCGCAAGGGCTACCCCGAGGACATGACCGCTCGGATCATCGATCTCATTGCCCCGATCGGAAAGGGCCAGCGCGGTCTCATCGTGTCTCCGCCGAAGGCCGGCAAGACGACGATCATGAAGAACATCGCTCAAGCCATCGAGCGAAACAACCCAGAAGTGCAGCTCATCGTCCTGCTGATCGACGAACGGCCAGAAGAAGTGACCGACATGAAGCGGTCGCTGCAGTCGGGCGAAGTCGTCGCTTCTACGTTCGACCGTCCCGCAGACGAACACATTCAGCTCGCCGAAGTCACCATCGAACGAGCAAAGCGTCTGGTCGAGGTTGGTCGCGATGTCGTCATCATCGTCGACGGCATTACCCGGCTTGCACGTGCCTACAACCAGGCCGCTCCGGCAAACGGTCGGATCATGTCTGGCGGTCTCGACTCGGGCGCCCTGTACCCGCCGAAGAAATTCTTCGGTGCAGCTCGCAACCTCGAAGAAGGCGGATCTCTCACGATCCTTGCGACCGCGCTGGTCGACACCGGCTCGAAGATGGACGAAGTGATCTTCGAGGAGTTCAAAGGCACCGGCAACATGGAGCTGCGCCTCGACCGCCGGGCCGCGGAGAAGCGCCTCTATCCAGCGATCGATGTCGACGCGTCATCGACTCGCCAAGAGCAGTTGCTCTTCGACGGGCAGTCCCAGGTCGACCAGGTCCACAAGCTTCGGCGTGTGCTCTCAAACCTCGCTCAGGAGTCTGATAACGGCTCATCGGCCGGTCTTGAGCTCCTCATCGACCGCCTAAAGACCTTCAAGACCAACGAAGCATTCCTCAAAGAAGTCGCCAAAGGCGTTTGATCTTGAGACATCACAAGCGAGACTGGAACCACTATGAAGCCTGATATCCATCCCGAGTACCGCCCGGTCGTTTTCCAAGACCAGTCCTCGGGCGACAACATCATCGTTGGCTCAACGATGCAGACCAACGAGACCATCACCGTCGACGGTGTTGAGTACCCACTCGCCAAGGTCGAACTTTCCTCACGCAGCCACCCGTTCTTCACCGGTCAGATGAAGATCGTCGATACGGCTGGCCGTGTCGAGCGCTTCGAGCGTCGCTATGGCTCTCGTAAGAAGAAGGCCGGAGCTCCAGCTGAAGAAGAAGCAGCAGCTCCAGCCGCAGCCGAAGAAGCGGCCCCTGTCGAAGCAGCCGAGGCTGCTCCAGCAGAGGACGCAGCTCCAGAGGCTGACGAAAGCTGAACAACGAGCGTCTCGCCGAGCTCGCTGCGGTAAAGCTGCGCGGTCTCGTTCGCGAACATCTCGATATCGACATCGCCGAGGCATCACGCCTCGGCGGTGGCGCGTCTGTCGTCGCGAATGGCGAAGGATGGATCTACTTTCCAACGGTTACCCGCGGTGTGCTCGGCACCGCGATCATTTGGTCGAACGCCAATGCGTGCTCGGCCACCAACCTGATCGTCGATGAGGGCGCTGGCGAACTCGCCCACGCGGCCCAGGCGTTCGCTGACCCCGCCCCCAAGATCTGGCAGGCGAACGGCCGAGATATTGCTCCGGCGACCCCTGTCGTTCCGAACATCACGCCGCCACCGAAGTGCGCGAACTTCACCGCCGAGCTGATCGGCGCTGGTCTCGATGTCGTCGCCGACCACGGTGTTTGGTTGGGGGAGATCAACGGCCTCGAAGTGGCGCGTGTTGGTATGCGCGATGGCGAATGCTCGATCGATATTGGTGTCGGCGCGTACGATCAGTTTGCGTCGGCGGCGATCAGCCCCGATCGCGATGTTGCCGAGTCGCTGGCGGTCGTTGTGTCGATGGTGGCCCCACATCGGGTCGCTGGCGGAGAGCCGCATGCGATTGGGCGTCTGGTTCGATCTCGCTGGCTCCGCGCCCAGCTCATCCGAGAACCCGGTCATATCGGACTCGACTCGGTGAACCCGATTCCGCTGCTTTGCGAACGCCCGGGGCTCAACGAGTCGCAGCCAGCCGCAGCGCTTGGTCTTCGCGGTGAGACATCGGTCCTCGTTGCATGCACCGTAGGGCTGGATCTTGGTATTGCCGAGACGGCTGCCGGTCTCGTTGCGTTGCACGAGCCGGACGAGCTGATCGTGGTGGTTCCGCCCCGTGACCAACATCAACGCATTACCGATGCGGTCGATGCCTTGAATCTGCCGTCTCAGGTTGTTGCGATCGAGGGCGAGTGGGTCTCTAGCCGTTAGGTTGGACGGGTGCTAGAACGCCTCGAATCACTCGAACGGGAATTCCATGATGTGGAGGCGCGCCTCGGCGATCCTCAACTGATTGCGGATCAGACGCGGTTCCAAGCTGAGGCGAGGCGTCACAAGGAACTCGATGCCATCGTCACGATCGGTCGTTCGCTGCGCAGCGCGACCGAAGATCACGAAGCCGCCCAGGAGATGTTCAACGAATCCGAGGGTGACGACCGCGAGATCTGGCGCGAGGAGATGACTCAGCTCGAGGTCACGATCGAGGAGACGACCGCGCAATTCAAGTTGGCGCTTCTCCCCAAGGACCCCAACGACGATCGCAACGCAATCGTCGAGATCCGAGGAGCCGAGGGCGGCGAGGAAGCCAACCTGTTCGCCCGCGACCTATTCGACATGTTCAAGTCGTTCGCTGGTCGAATGGGCTGGAAGTTCGAAATGATGGATGGCACCGAGTCCGATATGGGTGGCTACACGACGGTTACGTTCAGCCTCTCGGGCGACGGCGTGTGGAGCCGGATGAAGTTCGAGGCAGGCGTACATCGCGTTCAACGCGTACCGAAGACCGAATCACAGGGCCGCATTCATACCTCGTCCGCAACGGTCGCTGTTCTTCCCGAAGCCGAAGAGGTCGAAGTCCACATCGACGAAAACGACCTGCAGATCGATGTGTATCGGGCATCGGGCCCCGGCGGTCAGTCGGTGAACACGACCGACTCGGCGGTGCGGATCACGCACAAGCCGACCGGTGTCGTCGTTGCGATGCAAGATGAGAAGAGTCAGCTACAGAACAAGGCAAAGGCACTGCGTGTTCTTCGCAGCCGCATTCTCCAAGCCGAACAAGACCGCCAAGCAGCTGAAGCAAGCGAACAGCGCAAAAGCCAAACCGGTGGCGGTGGGCGCTCCGAGAAGATCCGCACGTACAACTTTAAAGAGAATCGTGTTTCTGATCACCGGATCAACCTCACCGTGCACAATCTGGACAAGGTGCTCGCCGGCGAGCTCGACAGCGTTTCCGATGCGCTCGTGACCGACGAACAACAGCGGCGCCTCGCCGGGGACGATGACCTCTAGCCCAGACGGAACCGATCTCGATGGCACGGTCTCGTGGGCCTCGCTGCTGCGCGAGACCGAGGTATTGCTCGAACGTTCCGAGGCATCGGACAATCCAGTGCGTGAGGCCAAGTGGATTCTCGAAGAGGTCACCGGCACCTCTGGCTCGGAGTTTCTCGACGCACTCGATGGGCTCGCGACGGTCCGCGGCGTCAACCACCTCGACGCCCTCGTCGCCCGACGCATTGCTGGCGAGCCAATTCAGTACGTACTCGGGCATTGGGCGTTTCGTTCGCTCGACCTGATGGTCGACCAACGGGTGTTGATCCCCCGACCGGAGACCGAGATTGTCGCGGGGTTGGCGCTCGATGAGCTCGACCGTTTGCGCCCCGATGGCGGCGGAACAGTGGTCGACCTCGGGACGGGTTCGGGAGCGATTGGACTATCGGTGGCCGCAGAGCGTCCCGTGAGCCGGGTGTTGCTTACCGACGCGAGCGAGGAAGCCCTCGTGGTTGCTCGGGCGAACTTGACCGGACTCGGCCTTGCTGGCCGAAGCGTCGAGATCTCGCATGGTTCGTGGTTCGATGCGCTCCCGGAGCGGTTCAAAGGGGAGTGCGACGTGATCGTGTCGAACCCTCCCTATGTTCGCAGTGAGGAGCGCTTGCCTGACTCGGTGACGAAGTGGGAACCGTCGACGGCATTGCTTTCGGGCAGCGATGGTTTGGACGACCTGCGCATCATCGTTGCTGGCGCATCGATATGGCTGCGGCCACGAGGCGCTCTCGTGTTGGAGATGGGGACCGGGCAAACGGACGCTGTGTCGTCAATTGCCGAGCTGGAAGGATTCGAGACAACCGTGCATCACGACTACGCAGGACACGACCGAGCGGTCGTTGCTCGTTTGCCATGACCGAGTTTGAGCGAGATGTCGACCTTGTCGTGAGCGCCCTTCGCAACGGAGAGGTCGTGGTGATACCGACCGACACCGTCTATGGATTGGCCGCTGACCCAACGTCAGAATCGGCAATGCGGCGGTTGTTCGAGCTAAAGGAACGCCCCGAGGGGGTTCCGGTCGCTGTTCTCGTCGCGTCCATCGGCCAGGCAGAACAGCTGATCACGCTCACGCCCGCCGTTCGTTCGCTGGTCGATGCACATTGGCCAGGGGCGCTTACGGTTGTCGGCACGAGTGCCGGCGCTGAGCTGCACCTTGGCAGCGTTGATACGGTCGGTGTGCGCCTCCCCGACCACGGACTCATCCGAGCGTGTGCCGAAGCGTTCGGGCCAATCGCCGCTACAAGCGCTAATCGGCATGGAATGCCGACGATTACAGACCCCGGTGAGCTCGCCCAAGCCTTTGGCGGAGACGTCGCCGTCATCATCGATGGGGGAGTGCTCGGAGGCACTGCGTCGACCGTCGTGGACGCAACGGTGGAGCCAATCGAGGTGCTTCGTCAGGGCGTGGTCCATCTCGACCAACAGAACTGATTCTAAAGCATCGGGGTTTCTATGCCGAGTTCGTGAAAACATAGAGCGTGAGTCGCCACACGACGGCGACGAGGAGAATCTTTCATGAGCAATGTCGATCCAGCAGACATCCCAGTCGTCATCCTTGCCGGTGGCAAGGGTACGAGAATCCGGGAAGCATCTGAGTCGCTCCCGAAGCCGATGATCGATGTCGGCGGCAAGCCAATCATGTGGCACATCATGAAGACGTACGCGGCCTACGGCCACACCAAGTTCGTGCTCTTGCTGGGCTACAAGTCGTGGACGGTCAAGGAGTACTTCCTGTCGTACCGCGAGAAGACGAGCGACTTTACCGTCGACCTCAACAACGCTGAGCGCACGTTCCATGGCGACTACGGCACCGAGAACTTCCAGGTGACCATGGCCTACACCGGCCTCGACACCCTGACTGGCGGTCGTCTTTCCCGGGCGAGCAAGTATCTCGCTGATGCTCCTGCATTCATGCTCACCTATGGCGATGGCTTGGCTGACATCGACATCCCTGCGCTGCGCGATTTCCACTTTGCGCACGGCAAGATCGGCACGGTTACCGCCGTCCATCCAACGTCTCGCTTCGGTGAGCTCGAGGTCGATGGCGAGTCGGTGACAGACTTTGCGGAGAAGCCTGATCTCAACACCGGTGTGGTTAACGGTGGCTACTTCATGTTTAACCGGGAGTTCCTCGACTACACGACCGATGATGACGGCGACATGCTCGAGTCCGACGCTCTGCAGCGCCTGACGAAGGACGGCCAGCTCGGATTCCGGCTCCACAAGGGCTTCTGGCGAGGCATGGACACCTACCGTGAGTACGTCGAGCTGAACCGCCTGTGGGACACCGGCGAAGCTCCGTGGCGAGTGTGGTAACCCCGCACTAACTATGCGGCAGCAGAGGTTGGCACGACGTTGAGCGCCGGGATGACCTCGTAGCTCTCCATTGGGTACCAGAAGAGGTAGCCCTGAGCGAGGTCGCAGCCGAGCGTGCGGAGCACTCCGTACTCTTCGGCCTCTTCGATACCTTCGGCAACGGTGATAGCGCCGAGCGCCTGAGCGAGCTTGATCATCGCGTTTACGATCTCGCGCTCACGCTTGTTGGCGTCGTCGGCGAGCGGGATAACGAAGCTTCGGTCGATTTTGAGCACGTCGAATTCGTAACGACGCAGGTAGCTGAGAGACGAGTAACCAGTGCCAAAGTCGTCGATTGCGAGGCGCAAGCCAAGCTCGCGAAGTGCTCGTATTCGGTGCGCGATGAAGTCGGTGTCATCGATGAGGACCGACTCGGTGATCTCGATGGTGATCCGTGCCGGGTCAACCTTGGTTTCGCGCAGAATTCGGCTCACCTTGGTGATGACGTTCTCTTCGCGGAGTTGGTGTCCCGACATGTTCACGCTGACCGTAAAGTCGTCGTACCCCTGGCGGGCCCACTCCACGACCTGCTCACATGCAGTCCGCAGGGCCCATTCGCCGAGCTCGGTGATCATGCCTGCCGACTCGGCGATCGGGATGAAGGTTGCTGGGCTGATGTTTCCGCGCGAGTCGTCTTGCCATCGAGAGAGTGCCTCGAGTGCGGCGATCTCGCCAGTGTCGATGTCGACGATGGGCTGGTATGCGAGCCGCAGTTTCTTTGTCTTGAGGGCATCTTGGAGCAAGTTGCGAAGCTCGATCCGCTCCGAGACCTCTTGGCCCATGGCTTCTTCGAACAAGACGACGCTTCCGCGAGAGGTGGTCTTGGCAGTGTCGAGTGCTGTGTCGGCGTCGCGGAGCATGTCGATACCGGTGGCAGAGCCATCGCCGTTGAGGACGAGACCGGCCGTTGCCCGAAGCGAAATCGAGCGGCCGTTGGTGGTGATTGGCTCGGTCACGTCCTCGAGAATTCGTTGGACCACGCGCTCGGCTTCGAACGCGCTATATCCATCGGGCATCAGGATGCCGAACTCGTCGCCGTTGAGGCGGGCAACGATGTCGTCGAGACGAACCGATTGGCGGATTCGATGTGCGACTTCGATCAAGACCTGGTCGGCGGTGACCGTTCCGTAGCCTTCGTTGACGAGGCGGAAGTCATCCAAGTTCACAATGGCGAGCGAGACCGACGAAGCCGAGATCGACGTTCGGCGCAGGGCCGCATCGATCTCGCGGATGAAGGCGGTGCGATTGAGCTGCATCGTGAGCGGATCGGTGGTTTCGGCGTCTCGCAGGTTGCTCTCAAGTCGACGCTTCTCGGTCACATCGGTGATGTTGATCACGATGCCCTCGATGCCTTCGACGTGTCGCATGTCGGTGAGGACGAGGTCGAGAAGGCGGATTGAGCCATCGAGATGCACGGCTCGGATCTCGTGTTCCAAGTGAGAGCTGGTACCGGTGAGGAAGGCCTCCATATAGCCCTGGGCGAAACCCCAGTCGTTCTCATGGACAACCCAGTCGAGCGTCTTGCCGACGTATGCACT
>CALLAA010000266.1 GCA_938002955.1 uncultured Acidimicrobiales bacterium | reverse complement strand
CCACCATTGCCGATGGCGCTGGTTCAGGCGACCAACAGCTCGACCATGTCGAAGACCACGTCGTCCTCGGCCGGCGGTTTCGGTAGATCGATGAGCGGTCCCAGGTCCGGAATGTCGATTCCGGCTCCAACCAAACTCCATACCAGCCACGTACACGCGGCGCGCGTGTTGCCCGCCGCGAACGGTCGAGTGTGCGTGATGTCGAGGAACCCACGGATCGCTCGCGCCATAGGCGGTACGTCGTTGTGTCCGTCGACATCGAACTTGCGGATCATCCGGCGTTCGAGATCCTGATACCAGCCGTAATGTCGGCCGTTGATGGTCGCTGGTCCAGCCCGAAACGCAGAGTTCAGGCCGGCTGCCGTGTGCGCTGCCTGTAATGCGCTCCAAGATGGCGTCTGGGAAGCATCGAGCGAGTCAACCCAGGCATCGGTGCCCTCCTGCCCGGTGCGCCATGACGAGGCGCGCTTCTTCCATCCGGGTTGCAAACCGCGTTCGTCCATAGCTGGGTCGGGTAGGTGGCTCGCCAACGCAGTGCGCCAGTTGATCGCCAGCGTCCATTCCAGGTGGGTCACGACATCGCAGGGTGCGGGATCGTGTCCCAGGGACGGGATATCGCTCGGGTCCATACGCCTCATCGTATTGGTTGAGTGTTCGAACAGAATCGGACGTGCTGACCAGCCGAACTTGCTTCCGTGGTAGTTCGCGGCGTGGGAGAGGTGATTCGTCCTTCCAAGCTGGTTTCCTATAAGGGTGACCGATGCGGCTGCGGAGCCCGATGTAGCTCCCGATGAACTCGACAGTGAACGTGCTGCTGTGGCGCGAATCCAGGCCGCGCATCGGGCCCATGTCGAATCCGCTCGCCGGTACGCAACCGGGCTTGCCGACGAAGCCTCCTTTCTTTCCGAGGAGGGCCCGCGTGAAACCGAAGCCGAAGTTGGTGACGAGGATTCTGAGGCTGCCGTAGAGGCAGCGACTGCGCGAGCGGCCGCGGGCCGGACACTGCTGGCCTGGAAGCGTGTGCGCGAGCTCGAAGATGCCGGCGATGCCCTCGCCTTCGGACGGCTAACGACCGAAGAGTTCGGCACCGATTACATCGGCCGCATGAGCGTCATCGATGGCGACGAGGTCTACCTGATCGATTGGCGTGCGCGGGCGGCCGAACCGTTCTACCGAGCGACTCCGCTCGAGCCGCTCGGCGTTACACATCGACGCCACCTGCACTACACCGACACCGAGCTGACCAACTACAGCGACGAAGTCTTCGACACCGAGAACATCGGCGATCATCAATCGCTGCGGGGTGAGGCGGCGCTCCTCGCGACGCTCGCTGCGCGCTCAGATGGTCGTATGCAAACCGTCGTCGCCACGATCCAAGCCGAACAGGACGCGGTCATTCGCGCATCGGCAAAGGGTCCATTGCTCGTTCAAGGTGGGCCCGGCACTGGTAAGACCGTCGTTGCGCTCCATCGGGCTGCGTATCTCCTGTACGCCGACCGAGCAGCGCTTGCCGAGACCGGCGTGCTAATCGTCGGGCCGAGCCCAGAATTCCTCACCTACATCAGCGACGTATTGCCATCGCTCGGCGAGAGCGGCGTGGTGTCGGTGACGGCAGACCGTCTCTTCCCCGGTGTGCTCACAGACCCGGACGAATCCGAGGCGGTCGCCGACCTCAAAGGCAGCGCGGCGATGGCCACGGTCTTGTCGGACGCGGTGGCCCGACGCCAACGAACGCCAAAGGAACCGCTCACCGCGTGGTACGGCAGCCGCCGCGTCACCATCTCGACCGAGGACCTGCAGCACTTTGTGTCGCTCGCCAAGCGCCAGTCCACGCACAACGCAGGCGCAGGAATGTTGCGACGCTTGGTGCTCGACCGGGTGATCTCCGAGGTCCACGAACCAGGCTTTGGCGGGCGAGACGAAATCCTCCAGGCCATTGCCGAGTCGAGTGACGTCACGCTGTTTTGTGAAGCGCACTGGCCGGTGCTCACCCCCGAACAGATGCTCAACGACCTGTTCGGATCGTCCGCTCTCCTCAAGGCATCGTGTGACGCTGCTGGACTCGACACCGATGCCCCAGAGCTGCTCTTTCGCAAGCGTGCGAAACAACGAGACCTCTGGCGCCGTCGTTGGTTCCGTAGCGACGTTCCCCTGCTCGATGAGCTCTTGTGGCTCCTCGGCGACGTGTTGGAAGCGACCGAGGTCGAGTCCGACATGGAACATCAATTCTCCGATGAGGACGATGTCTTTACGGTCGACGAAGCGCGTGGCGACGATCCCGATATCGACGGCGAGGACGACGAGGAAAAGCTCGAACCCGAACCTGGCGAACCCGAGATCGAGAGTTACGACGACTGGCGCGAAGGCGACGAGGAGCAAGACCTGTGGGCATAGATAATGACGCCGTAGGCAAGGCCCTCAAACAGGAATCCCACCTGAACTACCCGGTGCGAGACGAGATCACCGGCGAGGTCATCTCCGATCCGGACGGACTGCCGATCGCCGAACTCGAAGCCGACGATTACCTCGAGCTCGCCGACACGATGACCATCGAGGAACGTGCGGCGGGGGAGCGGGCCTGGCGCTTTGGACATGTCATCGTCGACGAAGCCCAAGATCTGACGCCGATGCAATGGCGCATGATCGCACGACGAGCTCGGGGCCATTCGATGACGATCGTCGGCGATGTTGCACAGCGCACGACAGGTGAAGCTGGGAGTTGGGACGAACTCCTGCCGCCCGAATTCGGCGAGGTCAACAGATTCGACCTCAGCACGAATTACCGGTCACCCGACGAGATCACGCCGTTCGCAACGGCCGTGCTTCGACAGATCGACCCAACGCTGACACAGCCAATCGCTATTCGAGAGTCCGGCCATCCGGTCCGAATCGAAACCAACGTGTCGCGAGCGGTGGCGCTCGCACACGAGCTGGTCGATGAGGTCGACGGTGGCCGGGTCGCGATTTTGAGCGTCGATCCGATCACCGTCGATCACCGACAGATCAGCTCGCTCACGCCGGGCAACGCGAAAGGCATGGAGTTCGATGGGGTTGTCGTCGTTGAACCCGCCGCGATACTCGAGCAAAGCCACGGCCTGGGGCTGCTCTACGTCGCCCTGACCCGAACCACCGATCACCTGATCATCGTGCACGACCGGCCCCTGCCCGATCTCCTCGGCTAGTTCGGCGAGTCGCGCTACTTGCGGTTGAAGGACCGTGGACGCTTTTCTAAGAAGGCGTTGATGGCCTCTTGGTGATCGGCCGTTCCAGCGAGTTCGCCAAAGAGCTCGGTCATGAGCGCTGCATGGTCCTCGTTCGACAACGAGCTCGCCGCGTGAAGCGCGGTCTTGTTCGCCTCGATTGCGAGCGGGGCCTTCTTCGCAATGGTCTCGGCGATGGCATATGCGGCTGCATGCGGGTTGTCGTCGACGAGCGTGATGAGCGACCACTCCTCGGCGAGTTTCGCGTCGAAGCGTTCGCCGGTGAACAACATGAGGCGAGCTCGGGTGTCGCCGACCACGTGTACGAGAGATTGGACGCTGGCGACCAGACCCATGTTCACGCCGGACGCCGAAAAGGTCGCCTTGGGAGAGGCAATACGGACATCGCAGGCGAGTGCGAGTTCTAAGCCGCCTCCGTGGCTGGGCCCGTCGATTGCTGCGATCACGGGAACTCGGCACGACCGGATCGCCGCGCATGCCGTACCCACGATCGTGAGCATCATTGCGGGGTCGTCGCTCGGTTCGGTGAGCACCCGGATGTCGGCACCGGCACAGAACCGTCCGATACCACCGTTGATAACAACGGCACGAGCGTCGAGATCGGCGCTCGCAGCGTCGACCAACGAGCTGAGCGCGGCCCAGTCGTCGGGTGGCAAGGCGTTCACCGGAGCACGGTCTATCGAGATCGTGACAATGCCATTGGAAGTCGTCGAGGTGATTGCGCTAGCCATCGCCCGCGAACGTAGCAGTCCCACATCTCGCGTACGTCATGGCGAAAGGAGCGGGAACCGAGTATGAATAGCAAATGAGCGAGAAGCAGGATCCATTCAACGCACCCTTTGGCACCCTCTTTGGTGACCACATGGCCGTGGCTACGTACGTCGATGGTGTGTACGACTACCCCGGTGCAGCAGTGCCGCTCGAGAACTTCTCTCTGCACCCGGCAACACACGCATTGCACTATGCGAGCGAGTGTTTCGAAGGCCTCAAGGCCCATCGCCAGCCCGACGGGTCGGTTGCGATCTTCCGCCTTGACGACTCGGTGGCGCGCATGATTCGCAGCATCGAGAAGCTGCGTATGACCCCACCCTCCGCCGAAATGCTCCGCCAGCTCATCATCGATGCGACAACAGCGAACGCGTCCTTCACGCCGGATGCTCCTGGGTCGCTCTATATTCGGCCGACGTTTATTGGTACCGCGCCAAACATTGGCGCTGCGGCCACGCCGAGTACGGAGGCCATGTTGTATTGCATCAACTCCCCGGTCGGTGACTACTTCGCTGGTGGTGTTCGCCCGCTGACGATCTTCATCGAGACGGATATGCCTCGCACCACCCCGCAGTTCGGTTCGGTAAAGAGCGGCGCCAACTATGTGATGGCGCTTGGACCGACACTCGATGCCAAACGAGACCACGTCGCCGACCAGGTGCTCTTTGCGAGCGGTGATGACGTCACCGAGACCGGCGCCGCGAACTTCTTCTTGTGCGACGGTGAGCGACTGATCACACGCAATCTCGATGATTCGTTCCTCCATGGAATCACCCGCTCGTCGATTCTGCAGATCGCACGCGACATGGATATGGAGATCGAGGAGCGGTCGATTCCCGTCGCAGAGCTCCGGGCTTGGGCTGAACACGGCGAGATGTTCCTCTCGGGC
Organism: uncultured Acidimicrobiales bacterium; assembly: GCA_938002955.1. Lineage (GTDB taxonomy): Bacteria > Actinomycetota > Acidimicrobiia > Acidimicrobiales > SHLQ01 > SHLQ01. The sequence continues at coordinate 29,122 of CALLAA010000266.1, read as the reverse complement.
ACGGCGGCGGTTATCGCGCCGATCGGCACGGTCATCACCCAGGGAGAGACCATCACGATCGGTGATGGTCAGCCGGGCGGAACAACCCTCAAGCTGCGGGAAGCCCTCACCGATATCCAGTCTGGTATATCGGAGGACAAACATGGCTGGCTCACCCCGCTCAACTCGTAAGACATCCCGGCTGCTCGGAGCGCTCGTTGCGCTGCTGGCGCTCATCGCATCCGCTTGTGGCGGAACGGAGGCGACCGAAACGGCCGCCGATCAACTCGAAAGCGCTGTCGTCGAAGACTCAGCGGTCGTCGAACCCGTGTCGAACGAAACAGCAATCGATGACGATTCTGACGCGGCAGCACCAGCACAAGATGACGTGATCGACGAGGACTCCGGCTCCGACGACATCATCGAGGACGTTGCAGCAGTAGACGATTCGTCGGCCGGCGACGCCACGGACTCTGTTGAAGGGCCATCGTCGGATGAATCAACCGATGCCGCCGCTGGAGCAGCCGATCCGCTGTCACAGGTCTTGGCGTTTGCGCTGGAGGCGAGCGAATCCCAGAGCTATTCGTTCACTCAGGGTATGGCGATGCGCATGAACGTCGCTGGGCTCGATCTCAGCATTGCCCCGAACGAGGCGTATGTCTTTGGTGAAGTCGAAGGAAACACGACCCATATCCGAGCCGATATTGGCGTCATCATGGCCGCCACGTTCGATTCACTCGGCATCGACATCAATGAGCCTCCGTTCAACGAGATCTTCGCCGATCTTGGCGGAGCGTCCATGGAAATGTGGGCCGATGAGTCGACGCTCGTGATGGATATGAGCGAGCTGGCGAGCTTTATGGGCGGACTCGACCCAGCAGCTGGCGCCGAGCTCGATGCGTTTGCCGATGGGCCGGTGAAGATCGACCTCACTCAGCTCGACGGCGTCGATGCAACGATGCTCGCAAACCAATTCGGCCAGGGTGCTCAGGTAACCGATCCGGCACAATTGTTGCAGGCACTGCGTGACGTCGATGCGGTGAGCGAGACTGGCACCGACTCGGTAAATGGTGTCGCTGTACGTGTCTTTACCGCCGACATGTCGATGGCCGACTACTACGCCGCTCTCGATATCGACATCGATGAGCAGCTCGATGCCGCGAATCTTGGCGACTTCAGCGGCGCTGAGCTTGACCTCGTCGAGTCAGTGCTGCCGGCGCTCGATGATCTCAAGGTCGAACTGGTCGTCATGATCGACGATCAAGACCTGGTCCGTCGCATGGAAACCACGATCGACATGGGCGCCATGCTCGACGCCATGTTTGCAAACCCAGACTTGCTCGGGGCTATCGCTGCCGAAGACGGACAGAGCGTCGACGACCTTCAGGCCGAGATGGAGTTTGCTCTCGGCGGCGGCATCGAGATGGTCGTGGAGACCTGGCAAGAATTCGACAACTACGGAGAGGCATTCGGCATCGTGCTTCCCGATGCGGTCGACGTCAGTTCGGAACTTCCTGAGCTTCTCGCCAGCTAGTCCGTTCGGGCTATGCCGACCTATCAATCCAGTACTTAAGCAGCCGTGGAAGGCCACCGATGTTCGTAGAAGAACGTTGGAGGACTTCCATGGCTGCCCACTCTTTGATGACAACACGAACACGACGCACCCGCGCCGCGTTGGTTGCGCTCGCGCTAACCGCAACGGCATGTGGTGGCGGCACCGTCGACACGAGCGACGCAGGCTCATCGACTGAGGACCAAGCGACCACTACCACTACCACTGCCACTACCACTACCACTGCTGCGGTCGTGAGCACGAGCGAGGATGTGTCGAGCGACGAGTCGCTCGAGGACGTCGCCGGTGACACTGACGCCGTACCGGTCGAGTCGCGCGATCTCACGACGGTGCTGGCATTCGCAATCGATGCGTCCGACCAAGAGAGCTTCACGTTCACTCAAGGCCTATCGATCAACATCGGGCCTGCAGGGGTGCCTGCGCCCGACTCGGCACCGTACGCATTTGGCGAGGTTGTCGATGGCCAGACCCATGTGCTCGTCGACTTGGAGACGTTCGTTGCCGAATCGATGGGAAGCCTGGCCGGATTTGGCCTCGGTCCCGGAGAGCTCGTCGGCCAAAAGTTCGAAGTGTGGTCCGATGACAGCACGCTGACCATGGACCTCACCGATATCGACATCGTTGGGGAAACAGCGCAGCCACTGACCGAGGGGCCGGTCAGCGTGACCGTGAGTGATGCGACAAGCGTCGATATGAATGCTGTTGCTCGCCAGTTCGGCCAAGGGTCCCAGATTACGAATCCCAACGCGATGTTCGATGCGCTACAGACGCTGAGCGAAGGCCAAGAGGTTGGTCCAGCGATGCTCGGAGACATTCCCGTCACCGTGTACGCAAGCACCCTCACTGTTGCCGACTACTACGCGGCAATCGGGGCGAGCGCATCTGATCAGTTGTCGACGATCGAAAGCCTCGGGCTTGCCGAGAGCGAAGCCGAAGCAATCTCCGGGCTCATTCCATTGCTCGAAACACTCGACATGAACGCGGAGATTTCGGTCGACGACGATGGTCGGGTTCGTCGGGTATCGACCACGCTCGATGTCACCGATGTGGTTGTTGCCCTGTTCGAGTCATCGGTCGAGCTGTCCGGAACCGAGGGTCCGCCCCAGGTGGATATCGGCGCACTGTTCGGCCCCGATGGTTTGGGTGTCGTGCTGAGTAACTGGCAAGAGTTTCACGACTATGGCGCTGCACCAGCGATCGTCGTTCCTGAAGCTGAAGACGTCACCGACATGGTGGACGACATCTTCTCCAAGTAGCTCTGTGACCGGGTAGATACTCGAGAGACTCCCGCGGTCGACGGCCCAGACCCGCGGCTTCACCGTTAGCGTTACATGATGACCGCACAGTTCTTCTCCGCTGATGGCCCGATCGAGATTCCCGAGCGCGTACTCGTGGTGGTGGCGCACCCCGACGACATCGACTTCGGTGTCGCCGGGACCGTTTGCGAGCTCACGAAGGCTGGCTCGTACGTGTCCTACTGCTTGGTGACATCAGGGGAGGCGGGCGAGGACGACATGACCGTCACCGCCGATGAGTTGCGCGACATGCGCGAAGCCGAGCAGACGGCGGCAGCGTCCGAGGTTGGGGTCGACACCCTGCACTTCTTGCGTCACCCCGATGGCATGGTCGAGGCAAACCTTGCGCTGCGCCGCGACATCTCTCGGATCATCCGCATCGAGAAGCCCGATGTGGTGATCACACAGTCACCGGAGCGCAACTACGACTCGGTGTACGGCAGCCATCCCGATCACATCGAAACCGCCGAAGCGACCTTGCGAGCCGTGTACCCCGATGCCCGCAACCCGCGAGCGTTCACCGAGGAACTCCTCGACCAGGGTTTCGAGCCGCACACGGTGAACCATGTCTGGCTCGGACAGGTCGATCCAACCATGTTCGTCGATGTCACCGACTCCTTCGATGCCAAACTTCGAGCGCTTCGTTCACACCAGTCTCAGGTCGCAAAGCGTGACGCCGAGTTCGACCTTGCGAAGGTAATGCGCGAATGGGGCGAACGTCTTGCCGGTGTTGCGGCAAAGAACGGTGTCGAACACTTCGACAGCAACGGCGATCCAGGGACTGCCGGCAACCTGTTGGCCGAGGCGTACCGAGTTCTCGATACCGCCTAGTCGTGCTTAGGACAAGCTGCAGGACTGTAGGCCTTGCAGGGTGCCGACGCGCATCGAGGCCACCATCTCGAACACGAGGCCCGGGTTTGCGAGGAGTTCGTCCGAGCTCGCCAACGTGATGATGACCTCGTCGAGGTCTCCCGGAGACAACGAACCAGCTGCGGTGCCAGTTCCGGTGCCGTCGTCACCGATGCCGTTCGTCAGCGCATCGTTGAGGTAGGCGCCGACGAGACAAGCGCGTTGGAGCGCAGCCCCCTCGCCACTGGTTTCTTCGCCGAGGACCTCTTGGACTGCGAAGCCGTAACGCAGGCCGTACTCGGCCAACATCGATGCATCACCGACGGACCCGTGCAGTTCTCGAAGGAGCGTCTCGCTTGGAAGATCGACGAACGGTTCGAGGGGTTCGTCGACGAGCGACTCGTACCAGTCGGTGATTGCGGGAATGAGGAGATCGAAGGCCGGCTGGTAGGGAAGGTTGCCCTCGTTGGCCCGGTCGCGTTCGGAGGTGAACCCCATTTGGGTCAGCGGTGGTGACACCGAGTCGTAGTTCGCGCAGAACTCGACGCCGCGGTCGTAGCCGTCTTGGGTGGCACGGACGCGGTCGAATCCGTTTCCATGGGCATCGAAGTCTTCGGGTCGAACCCCGATTTCGTCGCGAGCTTCAAGCGTCGAGATGATTGCAAAGTCCAGCGCTTGGGGCGAAACGAATGGCCAGAGCTGGCGGTCTTCGGCCCACTTGGCGTACGCACCCGAGTAGCAGTCCGCTTGCTGCTCAGCGAGGATGCTGTTCTGGTCCCATTGCTCACGCTGGAACTGAATCACATGTCCCCATTCGTGGGCCATGAGCATGGCTATGCCGGCACCGGGGAAGCGAGCTTCGAGGTCTTCGCCGAGATCGATGTCGTCCCACACGACGGTGACACCCTCATCACATGGCGCTACGAAGGCATTGAATTCGACATCGTCGGGGTCGAGCGTTTCGAGGTCGCCATCGAAGCCGCAGTCTTGACGCGGCCCCTGTTCGAGTTCGCTGCGTGTAAAGAGTCGAGCGTTGTCGAGTGGTTCGTACTCGTGGCCAATGGCGACTGCGGCTTCGTGCCAGAACTGTTCGACGAGGTAGATCTGCTCGATCGTGACCTCTCGGGCTCCGGGAATCGAGCGGCGCCGGATCTCGTCGCTGAACTCGGTGAGCGTTGGTTGTGGCGCGGGTTCGGTTTCGGCCGGGTCGGGTTCTGATGTCGGAGGCGGCTCGGCGGGTTCGCTTGGAGGTTCTACGGCCTCGATTGGCGCGTCGTCGTCTTTGGCGAAGTTCTCCTGATCGCCGAATGCCACGTCGACCGTCTTCGAGTCTTGCTCGGCGGCCGAACCGTCACCAAAGGGCCCACACGCTGTGCTCAGCAGCGCGAGCAGGAGAAGAATCGAAATCCGCACGTCCCTAGTGTGCTTCATCGCGATCGATTTTCGAGATCACATGGCCTACGAGGTGATCGACCGGCACCATTCCGAATCGTCTCGAGTCCGCCGCCTCGGGTTCGTCAGCGTTATCGCTTCGTAGATACATCCCGGTGTCGTCGGTGAACTCGATGCGTTTCACGATCTCGATCGTGGGCTGCTGAGGATGTCGGACAACGACGACGGCTCCGTCGTCCGGCAATCCCGAGACGTTCCGGTCGACGAGGACCACCTCACCATCGAGCAGGGTCGGTGTCATCGACGCGCCGACCACGCGGACGCGCCGGAGGCGTCGAAGGAGCCATCGGAGCAGGTCGCTTCGTGTGGCGGTGGGGATGGGTGGATGAGCCATTGGGAGAAAACGACAACGGGCGCCCGACGTGAGTCGAGCGCCCGATGTCAACGAGGAGTGTCGACTAGCTAGCGGTTACCCAAGCGTCGTCGCGGCCCTTGGTTGCCCAGAAGATGTTGTGGATTTCTTCGACAGCTGCGAGGAGCTTGGTCGAAACCTCAACGTCACAGTGAACCTTTGCCTCTGAGCACAGCTTCGCTGCGTTCCAGAAGGTGGTGTGAAGGTCTGGGTATGCCTCGAGATGAGGTGGCTTGAAGTAGTCGGTCCAGAGCACGAGCAGCTCTTCCTTTGCGAGGTGTGCCTGCTGCTCCTTGATTGCGATGTAGCGGCTCTGCGTGTTCTGCGCTTCGAGCGTGGTCGCTGGACCTGCGTCGACGAGCTTCTTGGTCATCGACAGCACAGCTTCAGCTGCGACTCGTGCCGATGCTGGGTCGTAGACGCCGCATGGTCCGTCGCAGTGAGCGCTGACTTCGTCGGCAGGGAGACGGTTGGCGAGTGTTGCCATGACGTTGAACATGAGGTGTCCTCTTCTTCGTTGAGACGTGTTCGTGAATCGCACTCTAGTGCTGTGTGCGGTGGGGTGCGTTGCCTCATTTGAAGTTCTGTTGTGCAGTACATTTGCGTCATGGCGATCATTCACCAAGCCACGTTGTCTCCATCGAAGTTGGAGCTGCTCACCGCACATGTGCAGGCGGTGCCTGCGCTGGCCGGTCATGTCAGCGGCGAGCTTCGTCAGGTCGGTGCGTACCGGTTCGATGATCCAGCCGGTCAGGTTGGTATCGAGACGCATCTGCTCACCAGCGACTCGGGCGAGACCTTGCAGGTGCCCGTGGTCTATCGCAACGAGGCGCTCGACGGCGCGGAGCAGTCGTTGCTCGGGACCATGCAGCATTCGGTTCTCGGCGAGCGGTTTGTCTACGACGCATGTATCGACCCGATCTATATCGGCGAGCTGGTTCGAACAATCGTGACCGGTGGGTCCGAAGTTGCCGAGATTGTCGAGACGCCTGAGGGTCAGGTGCCGCGCGACCCGAGCGTCAATGTGCGCGGGAGTGGAGCTGCGGGGAACGCGGTTCCGGTTCTCGAAGCGCTGCAGGTTTCTCGCGACGGCACCGAGACCCATATCGATGCTGGGGTCGTTTCGGTAACGGTTCGTCACCTGCTCGTTCCCGAGGTTGAGGCCGTTGCGTCGTCGCTCTCTGGCACGTGGCAGCGCGGCACCGCGCCGGTCACGCTGGCGGTCTTGGGCTAAGACCGCCTTTGTTACAGTGCGCCAATGACCGGTGAGCCGCTGTATCAGCACCCCTATCCGTCCGAGGAACACGCTGCGCAGTTTCCGTTCGTGCCATACGTTGCGGAGACGGTCGATGCCGACCAGATGGCCGAGCGCGGCGATCGCTTCTTTGACCTGATGGATGCCCGCCGATCGGTACGCCTGTTCAGTGACGAACCGATCGATGTCTCGCTAATCGAGCGGGCGATTATGACCGCGTCCACCGCCCCGTCGGGCGCCCACAAGCAACCGTGGACGTTCGTCGCGACGAATAACGCCGAGGTGAAACGAGCAATCCGGGAGGCAGCCGAAGAGGAGGAGCGCACGAACTACCTCGACAACCGGATGAACGATGAGTGGCAGGAAGCGCTCGCCCCGATCGGTACCGACTGGCATAAGGAGTTCCTCGAGATCGCTCCGTGGATCGTGGTGTTGTTCGAGCAGCGCTACGAGCTTCGCCCCGATGGTGAGAAGCGGAAGAACTACTACGTGAAGGAGAGCTGCGGCATTGCCGCTGGCTTGTTCATTGCCTCGCTACAGACCATGGGTCTCGCCACGCTCACGCACACACCGTCTCCGATGGCGTTCCTGACCAAGGTGCTCGGCCGGCCCGAAAATGAGCGCCCGTTCGTGCTCTTCCCCGTAGGCCGGCCACTCGACGGGGTTCGCGTCCCCGACCTCGGCCGTAAATCGCTCGACGACGTCATGGTTCGCGTCGAGCAGCTGCCGACCGCCAACTAACGCGCCAAAGGCGTCAGCGCCGCTACCTCTACCGCGGTACGAGCCGGTCGGCGTTTTCGCCGAGCACCCCGGCGAGTGTGCCGTCATCGAGGCCGAGGTCGCGTAGCCACTCGAGGTGGGATGCCAGCGTGAGGCCAACGTTGGGTGCGTCGGTGCCGAGGAGTAGTCGGTCGCCGAACTGTTCGAAGTCGGTCGCCGTGAGTGCGGGTCGTTCGAATACGACGGGTGTGAGGTCGGCCCACAGGTTGGCGTGTTTCGTCATGAGCTCGAGCGTCTCGGCGTGGCCGTAGTGCCCGCAGTGGGCAACGATCATTGTGGTGTCGCCATGGCGGCCCGCGGCGGTGTCGATCGTCTGTAGCTCGTGGTCGTGTGTATGGCCGGTCACGTCGTGGCCGACATGAACCACGATCGGCATGTTCACGGTTCCGGCAGCCTCGTACACGGGGTCGAGCCGCACGTCGTCAGCGTCGTAGTTGCCGACGGAACAATGGAGCTTGAGAACACGAGCGCCATGTTGTTCGTGGGCGCGAATCACGGTGTCGCCTGGCGCTGGGTCGTCGGGGTGGATCGTGCAGCCGTTGACGACGTCGATCGTGTGGTCGGCGAAGGCTGCCGATACCTCGGCCATGCCAGCGTTGAGGTCATCGGCCATACCTGGCTTGTGGGCATAGGGAAGGTTCCACACCGCAGCCACGCCATCGGCCTCGTGGCGGTCGAGCACCGTTTCGATCTCGGCTGGATACACCAGTTGGTCGCCGATGTGTTGCTCGAAAAAGCGACGGATCGCTCTCGCAAGCCGAGGCGGCATCAGATGAACATGACTGTCGACGATCGCCATACACCGACGCTAGACGACCCGTTGTTATGCGGGTGGGTTGTCCAGCGAGGGTTCGGTCGATCTGATTGACTGACCATATGGATCCAACCACTCGTCCAACGACCGAAGTTGCTGACGTGCTGCTCTTGTCGATGGATCGGATGTACGACGCCTTTGTGGCGCGCCTCGAAGGATTGAGCGCTGAAGAGTTCCTGTGGGAGCCCGTTGGTGGCATGTGGTCGGTTCGCGATGTCGATGGAGTAGCGGTGGTGGACGGTGCTGGCGTGCGCCAGATCGATCCGCCGCCGGTCACGACGATCGCATGGCGTACGTGGCATATCGCTATCGACTGCTTTGACGACTACACCCGCCGGTTCGCGGGCGACGATAGTGACGCTCCCAACACATGGACCGTCGACCCCGGCGAGGCAATTGTCGCGATCGACCGTTCGTGGACGGCCTACCGGTCAGTGATATCGAGCCGGGACTTCTTCGACACGCTCGGCCCGAATTGGGAACATTGGTCCAATAGCTGTGTGGCCGACATGGCAATGCATGCAAGCAACGAGATGGTCCATCACGCAGCGGAGATAGCGCTACTACGCGACCTGTACCGAGACCGCGCAAGCTAACCCCATAACGCGGGTCTGACCCGTTGATACGGGGGTTAGAGGGTGAGCGTGTCGCCGTCGATGGTGACGGTTTGGCCCGGCTCGATGTCGGTGAGATCGCCGGCGATGACGATCGGGGTTACGGTGCCGTAGACCTCTTCGGCGACGAGTGCCCCAAGGGTGAGGATCTCGTCGGTTTCTTGCAGCACGAACGCCGCCGGTGCCGTGCCGAGTCGGACGGCTTCGGCCAACACCGAGGACGCCGAACTCGACCCCCGGCCCGAACGCATGAACACCACTGCACCGGTGAGCGACAGCCCGCATTGTGGGTGCTGCTGGTCGATGATGCGGCCGGAGTGCGCATCGAAGCCACCCCAAAAGCTGACGGGTTCGTCGAGCACGATCGCTGGAGCCGAAACGGTGCCGCTCACGATGCAGCGAACCGGTACCCGCATCATGCCCACAACCGATCATCTCGGATGATTCGTCCGGCCACCGCGGACTCCACGCACTCGCCCAAGCTCGCAAAGATCGACTCGACGCCGATGTTGCCGGGTGCGTAGTACGCCCACTTCGCCGAATCGCTCATGGCGACGCCGGTCGTGTCTCGCACGATCGGTGTGATGTAGGTGCAGGTATCGGTAACGAAGGTGACGCCGGCGGCTTCGAGTGGAGCGACCCATCCACGAAGCCCAGCTTCGGCAAGCACGTCACGACCGGTCGACACGTAGAAGGCGACCGACTCGTGCACGGTCTTGCCCGTCATGGCCCGGTGGAGCTTGCCGATTTCGCTCACCGAGTAGTGCGGGGTTCCGAGGTTGATGCTGGTGAGGGTTGTGCTGGTCGTCTGCGAAAGTTCGTCGCGGGCAGCCCGAATGTCGGCTGCGCTCACCGTGATGGTGTGCTGGGGAACGTGGCCACCGCAGGCCGCATCGAGGGTCGGCGCCTCGGGCGTCAGCCCGACCGCATGGAACATGGCCAGGCTTCCCGACGAGGCACCCGCTGCGCCGAGCGCCTTGAGGTCGTCCTCGGTCGTCGTGGGCGGCAGTCCAACAACCGCGGGGATGTCGTTTCCAGCGGAGCGTCCGACGAGCAGACCGATCATCGGGAACACCGCACTCGTGGCGAGCAGCTCGGCCGAGAGTTCGCTCACGTCGATGACGAGCGAGGCGTAACGGTTCTCGGTGAGGTGGAGCCCGGCGTTCGGAACACGGCCGGTGACGGCTGCGGCGATGTCGATGAAGTCGCCGTAGCGATGGGTACGGGCACCGAGCACGCTGTTGGCGAACACGATCGCGTTCGACTCGGCCCATGCAATATCGTCGCCGACAGTGGGACGAACCGTGCGTTGATAGGGAGCGCACGTCCACGTCGGTTCGCAACCAAGGGCGACATAGGCATCCATAAGCGCGGTCGCCGATGTCCGGGTTTCCTCATCGCCGAGGAAAAGCTCCGGGTGCAGCAGATCGAGACTCGACACGTTCAACGTGGTCGGCACAACCACTTCGGCGCCGCCGTTCACGAGCGCATTCACGAAATCGAGTCCGGATTGCCCGTGGTACAGACACGAGTCGATATGGGCTCCCGAGATCGGCCGCAACTCGGTGGCGCCCATTGCTTCGCCGAGCCGCCGAACCAGACGCATAGCCATCGCAACACCTGGCCCGCGCGAGCCGTCGAGTACGAGCTGCTCTTCGTTGGTGAGCTGCACCGTCATGAGGCTTGCCGGCCCGATCTACTCCGAAACTGTGCCGGTGTCTCGTTCGTCAGCCGCGCGAAACGTCGAGTGAAATCGGGCTGGTCGTAGAAGCCACAGGACGCTGCGATCGTGGCGATGCTGTCGGTGCTCTCCCGCAACATGGCGGCGGCGGCTTCCACACGGACACGAAGGATGTATTGGGTCGGCGTTACACCGAACACCTTTCGCATCCGTCGCTCGAGCTGTGCTTCTGAACAGGTGGCTTGTTCAGCGAGTTCTGCAACACGGATCGACTTGGCCAGATTGGTGCGCACATAGTCGACAACGTTTTGCAGACCTTCGAACGTGATTTTCTCGGCGCTTGGCGTGCGCAGGTCGCGACTGACCGAGACCAACCCAATCACCTCTCCCTCGTCGTTGCGAACGGGAAGTTTGGTCGTCAAGTACCAACCGAGTTCCCCGGTGGGTCGCCGGATGACCTCGAGCTGATCGGTGAGTGGTTCTCCGGTGGTGAAGACGCCGGTGTCCTGCTCTTCGTATCGCTCGGCGAGCTCGGGGATAAAGAGTTCGCTCGCCTGTGCGCCAATGACATCGCGTTTGGAGTTGCGACCGGTCCGTCGGACAAATGCTGAGTTCACTTCGACATAGGCGCCATCGAGATTCTTGGCGCAGAACATGACGTCGACGAGCGTCTCGTACAGCGCAACCAACTCCGGTTGGCAGTCAAAGAGAAAATTGGTGGATTCGCTCGTCATTGTGGTCGGCATCGTACAAGACGTTTTTGGCGTGGTTCGCCACGCTTGGGGTATGAACGCCGACGATCTTGCAGACCCGGCCATCGCTCTCGTGGAGCGCTGGTTGGTACGAGCACCCCAGCACGAGACTTCCGAGAGCGCGGAAACCATGGAGCAGCTCGAAGGGATCGTGACCGATGCCGACGGCGTTGGTTTCGTGATGCAGTTCGTCGACCGGGTTGTTCGCCCGGACGACAACCGGGTCGCCGCTCATCAGTTGGCGGCCATCGTCGCAGAACGACGGCTACCAGGTTTTCTGTCGCCGATCGACAAGACGTTGCTCCAAGCCGGTGCTCGACTCGGTCCGCTTCTCCCGGGCATCGTTTTGCCGTTGGCTCGGCGACGCATGCGATCGATCGTGGGACACCTCGTGGCCCCCGCCGAGAATGACAAGCTCGCCGCGCACCTCGGCCGGACTCGTGCCGATGGCTTTGCGCTGAACGTGAACCTGCTCGGCGAAGCCGTCCTCGGCGAGCGCGAAGCCAAGCGTCGTCTTGAAGAACTGATTGCACTCGTCGAACAACCCGACATCGACTACGTGTCGGTGAAGATCTCGGCGGTGGCTTCGCAGCTCAACCACTTCGCCCATGCCGACAGCCTTCGTCGAGTCACCGAGAAGCTTCGGCTACTGGTCGAGACCGCCTCGACGGCATCGAGCCCCACGTTCATCAACTTCGATATGGAGGAGTACCACGACCTCGATCTGACGCTTCGTGCGTTCATGAGTGTGTTGAGCGAGCCGCATCTCCGCTCGGTCGATGCAGGCATTGTCTTGCAGGCTTACCTTCCGGACTCGTTCGCTGCGTTGCAGGAGCTGGTCGGTTGGGCCAACGACCGCCATGCCAGCGATGGCGGTGAAGTAAAGGTCCGTTTGGTCAAAGGTGCGAACCTGGCGATGGAACGTGTCGACGCGGCCATGCACGGTTGGGAACAGGCGCCGTATGCAACGAAGGTCGAGGCTGACGCCAACTACAAGCGATGCCTCGACTGGCTCCTCACGCCCGAACGGACCCAGGGCGTGCGACTTGGTCTCGCGAGCCACAACTTGTTCGACGTTGCGTGGACACATCTGCTCGCAAACGAGCGCGGGGTCAGCGACCGGGTGCAGTTCGAGATGTTGCAGGGCATGGCGCCAGCACAAGCGCTGACCGTGCGCGAGACGACCGAGCAGTCCGGCGATGTTTCGCCGATGTTGCTGTACACCCCGGCCGTCGCCGCCTCGGACTTTGACGTTGCGATCAGCTATCTCTTCCGACGTCTCGAAGAGACGGCGGCCGATGACAACTTCTTGCGACATCTCTTCGATCTCGAACCTGGTTCGGAGACCTTCCTCACCCAAGCCGAGATCTTTCGCTCCTCGCTGGCACGGCGCAGTGACGTAGGGTCGACGCCGCGCCGGACGCAGAATCGACTCGACGAGCCGACCGCTGCGTACGCCATTGGTGAGCCGTTCCTTAACGAGCCCGAAACCGATCCGACGCTTGCCGGCAACCAGAAGTGGATCGACCAGGTGATGTCCGCATCGGCACTCTCGGTTCAGGCCGAGACCATCGACACGGTGGAGGGCGTAGATGCAGCGTTGACACGGGCAAACGCCGCTCAGACGAACTGGACTCAGATGCCGCTATCGGAGCGTCAACGAGCACTTCACCGAATCGCAGATGAACTCGCCGCGCGCCGAGGTGAGCTCATCACGACAATGGTGCACGAAGCCAACAAGACCTTCGTTGAAGCAGACGGCGAAGTGGCCGAAGCGATCGACTTTGCGCGGTACTACGGCGATCGGGCAGTCGAGCTCGATTCGTTTGGGGCAACGTTCACTCCGCTCGGTGTCGTTGCGGTCGTTCCACCGTGGAACTTCCCGGTCGCTATTCCGACCGGCGGGGTTCTATCGAGCATCGCTGCAGGCAACGCAGTGTTGTTCAAGCCAGCGCCCGAAACGCAGCGGTGCGCGGAGATCGTGGCTGAAGCCTGTTGGGCGGCTGGCCTGCCTGACGACCTCGTGCAGTTCACCCTGGTCCCGGAGAACGCGGTAGGACAACATCTCATCAGTTCGGCCGATGCCGTCATTTTGACCGGCGCATCGGAGACCGCCGATCTCTTCCGTTCGTGGAAGCCGGACATGAAGCTGTTCGCCGAAACCAGCGGCAAGAACGCGCTGATCATCACGCCGAATGCAGACATCGATCTGGCGGTAGCCGACCTCGTCCAGTCCGCGTTCGGACACAGCGGACAGAAGTGCTCGGCCGCGAGCCTCGCCATCCTTGTCGGCGATGTCTATGAGTCCCCACGGTTCCGCCGCCAGCTGATCGATGCGGTCGAGAGCCTCGAGGTTGGTCCGTCGACAGCGATCGAGACCTCCATGGGTCCGCTGATCGGCCACCCGAACGAGCGGTTGATGAAGGGTTTGTCCGAGTTGGATTCTGGGGAGTCGTGGCTCGTTGCTCCCGTCGAGCATCCGCTCGAAGGTCGGTCGCTGTGGTCGCCAGGGGTTCGAGACGGAGTGACTCCGGGATCGTGGTTCCACGCAACCGAGTGTTTCGGACCCGTTCTTGGGTTGATGTTTGCGAGCGACCTCGACGAGGCGATCGAGATTCAGAACTCGAGCGCCTTTGGACTCACGGGTGGGATCCATTCCCTCGACCCCGGTGAGATCGAACGGTGGTCCTCGACCGTCGAGGTAGGAAATGGCTACATCAACCGGGCTATCACGGGAGCGATCGTTCAGCGGCAACCATTCGGTGGCTGGAAACGATCGTCGGTCGGCCCCGGCGCCAAGGCCGGTGGGCCGAATTATGTGGCCCAACTCGGCACGTGGACCGGCGACGACTCAGCGCCCGACGATTATGCCGACGTTTGGGCCGAGCATTTCGCGGTCGAGCACGATCCGACAGGGTTGTTCTGCGAAGCGAATGTCTTTCGGTACCGGGCGATGGACGCGGTCATCGTGCGGATCCAAGAGAACGCGTCCGAGCGGGAAATTGCACTCATCCGCCGAGCGAGTCAGGTCACCGGTGTTCGGCTGATCGAGTCGAATGTTGCTACCGAGACCGAGGAAGCGTTCCGCCAGCGCCTCGGCAAGATGGCGGCCGAACGGCTGCGGGTGGTCGGGCAACCGTTGGAGCGCGAAACGCGTCGAGCAGCGGCCGAGGCTGCGATTCACATCGCCGATCAGCCGGTGCTCCCGGTGGGTCGAATCGAACTGTTGCACTATGTCCGCGAACAGGCGATCAGCACGACCTTGCATCGCTTCGGCAATCTCGTTTCGTAACGGCTTGAGCGCCAATATCAATGTTGGTACCTCGAGGCCGGCATAGGCGCCGATTTCGGGCTGTTCTGCCCACATTTGGGGTCCCGTATGCCCCCAAAACTCAAGACTTCTGGCGGTATTTCCGACGTCTTGACTATGGAGTTGGAGCAAGAAGAGTATGAGCGGCTGGTACATCGTTCACGACTCATGGACCTCGCGCAGGACATCTTGATCGTGCTCGATACATACGGGGTCATCCTCGATGTGAACGGCGCAGCGGCAGAGATGCACGGCGGTGTCACCGCCGACTACATCGGCCGCAATTGCGCCGAGTTCCTCCACCCGTCGAGTGCCCAGCAGATGATCGACGCAGCTATGGCGATGTACCTCGGCGGAGTTGACTCCACGGACACCATGGAGCTCAAGGCAATCCGTCACGATGGTTCGACGGTCTATCTCCAGCTTCGCGTGAGCTATTCCGCGAAGGATATGAAGTTCTATGTGGTCGAGCGCGACGTCACGGTCGAGTTCCAACGGACGAGCGAGCTCATTGCGATGTCGGAGGAACTGCGGATGCAGTCGCTGACCGATCCACTGACGTCGATTCCGAACCGCGGTGCGTTCGACTCCGCGATGGAGATGGTGCAGGAGATGGACGCGGATGCATGGCTCGTCATGCTCGACATCGACGATTTCAAGGCGGTCAACGACACCTATGGCCATGTCGCCGGCGACGGTTTGCTGAAGGCGGTCGCAAAGAACCTCTCCTCGGCAATGGGAACAGACGACCTTCTCGCTCGTCTCGGCGGGGATGAATTTGCGATCATCATTCCCGAAATCGACGAGGCCAAATTTGAAGAACGCCTCGAACAAATCGGTCGTGTCGCGAATCAATCGGTCACGATCGATCAGATCGAATTGAAACCGCATTGTTCGTACGGTGCTACTCGTCGCCTGCCGGGTGAATCGATGGCCAGCTGGCTTCGTCGCTCGGATCGAATGATGTATAGCCAGAAGCAGGCGAGGCGAGAAGTTACCGAGGCTGCTTAGGCTCGATTATTGACGGGCGATTGGTGTGACCGTCTGTTGGGGGTCGCCGGTGGATGGTGGTTGATCGGGTCGATCGCGACGACCGTCGATCATGCCGTAGGACAAGACGGCGAGCGCGGCGATCGAGCCCATGAGCACCAGCGTCGACTGCAAGCCGATTTGCTCGGCGAGAACCCCGAGCGGCAGCGCGGTCATGCCAAAACCGGCGAAACCGAGCTGCATGATCGACTGCACGCGACCTTGAAACTCGTCTTTTGCATCGCGAAGCGCAAGGGTGTTCGACAGGGTCTGGAAGGTGGTTGTTCCGCCGCCCGCGATCACCGCAATGACGACCGCCGCAGTGAAACCAGGCGCTAGCCCAAGCGCGATGACCATCGCACCGAACAGGACACCAGCAGCGGTCATGATGTTTCGCGCCCGAGGTGAGTCAGCAAGGCCAGCAACCCAGAACCCGGCGATCAAGGCCCCCGCTGATGACGCCGACGTGAAGTACCCAACGTGTTGCTCCTCGAGGCCGAACTCGCCCTCGATAAGTGCCGGGATGAAGCTGACGTAGCTGAAGGCGAACATGAGCACGGCGAAGGCCGTGAGCACGATGTTTCGGATCGGCGGGGTCGCACGGACGTACCGAACGCCGTCGGCGATGTCGGCGAACGGTCGGGCAGATCCCGTCAGTGCGGCTGGCGGGTTGGGCAGCATCGCGGTCGCGATGAGGCTGCCGACGGCGAGCAGGGCAGCGAGCACGTAGGTGGGGCCAATGCCGACGAGCGACCAGCCGACCAGGGCGCCGGCGAGGCTCGGGGCGAAGACTCGGGTGCCGTTCATTGCTAGCGATTGCAGGCTGATTGCGTTGCCGAGGTTCTCTCGGCCGACCAGGTCGCTCGCCATCGCAACCCGTGCCGGTCCAAAGAATCCGAACGCCAAGCCTTGGAGCACCGAAGCGACGAGCAACATCCAGAAGGCAACGATGTCGGTGAGCACTGCGATTGCCATGCCGGTTGCCGAAGCGACGATGCCGAGCTGGCTGACGAGCATGACCATTCGCTTTGGAAGGCGGTCGGTCGCCACCCCACCGAGGGGTGTGGAGATCAGTAAGGAGAGGCCGAAGATGAAGTAGACGAGACCGAGAGCGTCCTTACGTTCGGTGAGGTCCCAGGCCAGGATGCCGCGCAGGAAGAACTGCATCTGCACGCCCATGAAGCTGAAGAGGCCGCCCGTCCACAGCGTCCGGAAGTCTCGTTGTGACAACGCTGCGAACCGACCCGACATCACATCCATTCAAACCACCCGATTCAGGTTTTCCCTCCGGGTGTGACGGGAACGTGGTCGCTACCGCACGAGGCGATGTACGCGCATGACCGAGGATGCGAGCCCGACGAGCTGTCCGTCTTCGAGCGCCGTGCCGATGCCGGGCATGAGCGAATGCCAGTGGCCGTCTTCATCGCAGATCGCCGTGCCGTTTCGAGATCCGAGGTCGATGACCTCGATCTGCCAACGATCCACTCGCAGCAGAACATGACATCGAGAGAGTTGTCGCGTGGGGTCATCGAGCGTAATTGCGGCTGCGTCGCCGGAGATCACTCGACGATCGAGGTCTGGGGCGCGGCCGAGAATTGTGTCGCCGGAGAGCGGAATGGTTCGGCCGTCGTGGAATACAGCGATTGCGATGGGGGAGCCTTCTGCGGGTTCCAAGGCGGCGGCGGGTGCGAGCCGGCGGCCCGTGGAACGGCAGTACAACGCCGTTGGGGTGAGGGTTGGTTTGGCCTTCATGGGGCTGTGTCTCCTGTGGTTGAGGGGCGGTGGCTGGGCGTGGTTGTTGCGAGTTCAGCGATCAGACCGGTGCAGGCGTGGTCGATGTCGAGACCGTCGGCGGCGAGCATCGATCGAACGAGCGAATCCAGTGGCTTGGGAAGGAGCGGGTCGATCGTTGGCTCGTCGGTCGCGAGACGAAGCACACGCGTTGCAAGTGACTCGGACCGCTCGGGATGTACGGCGATGCCGGTCGCGAGCAGGTGCAAGGTTGCGCCCAGGCTGTAGAGGTCCGATCCGGTTGTCGCAGCTTCACCACGAACGATCGATGGTGCCATCGTGAGCACCCCGCCGATCGGGCCGACGCCTTGCGTACTGCCGGGGCCGTCGATGTCGGATAGAGCGAAGCCGCCGAGCTTGACGACACCGTCATACATGCCGATGTGTCGGCGCTGGATGTCGCGGTGGATAGCTCCGTTCTGGTGGAGGTGTGCGAGGCCCCGAGCTACCTGGCCGATGATCTCTCGGGCGTCGAGACCGAGCGGCGCACACCGATCGGCGGTCATGTCCGGCTCGGGGGTCACGATAAAGAGCTCGTCTCGTTCGATTCCGGCGTGCAGTATCGGGACGAGGTGACGATGGTCGACCATCGTCATGACCTCGATGCGACGGAGCGATCGTTCGAAGAGTTCGCCGTCGCCGCGGATCGAGGTGGTCTCGACGATCGCTTTCTGCCCGTCGAACATCGACCGGTACCGTCGCCCGAGCGAGCCCGGCTCGAGGTCGGCCAGAAGTCGACATGGTCCGAGGATTTCGGGTTGTTTCATTGGGTGAACTCCATTTCGAGATCGAGCCGGCGAACGCTGCCGGAGAGTGGTTGACGGGTGGTGGCGAGGTGTTCTCGAAGTGCCACGATCTGGCGTACTCCGATGAGGGACATGGCCAGGCCGATGACTGCGAATGCCGCAAGCGCTGGGTTCGTGCGCAGTTCGTCGAGGAATAGGGCGGTCGATACGAGCTCGAGGGAGGCGAGGACCCCGATGAACCGGGTGAGTGTTTCGGCGGTCACCCGCTGGGCGAACCAGCTTCCGAGCGGTGCGCCGATGACCACGACGGGTATGGCCGCCAACCACATGCCAAAGAGGTCATAATCAGCGAGTGCGGAGCTTGCGCTGCTCAGCTGGCCTGTCGACAACGCCAGGATCAGGCCGACGATCGAGACCGACGCCATGGTGACGACCGAGGTCGCCACGCCGATGCTCGGCCGTACACCGAGAACGATTGTGAGCAATAGGTAGACGGCGACGTCTGCGCCGCTGCCAAAGAGCGCTGAGGCCAACCCGCCAAGCGCTGCGATTCCGACGATTGAGTAGCGGGCCATGGTGCTGCGCAGTGGGGCGAACTGGAGCTGCTCGACGACCGCGCCGCGTCGACTCAACCAGGTCGATGCGCCGGCGACGACGACGAGCAGGGTGAAGACGACCTTGAGGTAGGCGGCCGGGGGAGTGACCAGGGCGAAGAGCGCAGTACCGCCAAGGAAGCCAGTGATTGCCGCAGGGACCGTACGTCGGAGTGCAGCTCGGTCGACGGCTCGACCGGTCAATGCAATGATCGTCGAGGCCGAACCCATGCCGATGGCTTGGATAGCGAGGCTGAATGTTCGTGCGTCGGTGGCCGAGACGCCGAGGACTTTGGTGAACACCGGAAACGCGACGGCTCCTCCGCCTTGTGGTGTTGAACCAGCGACGAAACTTCCAAAGATCATGGTGAATGCTGCGGCGCTGTTGTCGAGGACCCGGTCGAGTTGGGCGGTGCTGACAACGACGGCGATCCAGGTGAGCACGATCGATGTGGCGAGTGCAAGGCTGCGCCGTTGCCCGATGCGTTGCAGTTCGGCTCGACGGGCGCGTGCCTGGTCGATGAGGGGAAGTGTTGCGGTCACCAGAATCGCCCTCCGGCGAATCGCCAGCGTGGGAAGAGAATTCTGATGGGACCGTTGGTGACCGCCCAGATGGCGAGCCAGACGCTGCCGAACTGCCAGGCGAACGGTGCGGGTGTGATGGGGTCGACATCCCACGGAATGTCGAGTGACAGTAAGCGATAGATGACGGCGCCCTCGGTGAGTCCAACGAGTAGACCGAGCAATGTCGGCCAGTCCTTGTCCCAGCGATATTGCTGAATTGCGTGGTAGATGAGTTCCCAGCCCGTTCCGATGACCGAGACAAGGACGAGGGTCGTAATGCCGGTGAAGTACACCGCCGAGGTCGTTGGGCCGGCGAGCGGTAGCCACGGCCCGACGAGGAGGAGCCACGCGAGGCCCACCGTCCACACCATGACCCAGCGGGTCTGTAGCCGTCCGAGAAGGGTGGGGGTCATCGCGAATCTCCGTCGGGTCGGTAGGGCCGGTTGGTGGCCCACTTCAGCCAGCCCGTTGCCGAACGGATCGGTCCAATGCGTGGCAATGCGCCGATCTCGGCCATGTGGTCGACGGCGCGTAGCGCGGCGTATTGAAGTCCGAGGAAGCTATCGACCCCCGCGTACACGCCACCTAGTGTCATTGCGCCAGAGGCGTACATCCGTCCAGACCCTGATGCGGTTCCGGTCACCTCGAACGTCGGCTCGACGGCGAGTCGGCCTTTGGGGTTTCGGCGTGCGCCGGAACGGGCGATGAGGTCGGCGTACAGGGGATGTGTGGCTGGGTCGGCTTGGAGGCCAGTGGCGTCGAGTACGTACGTGGCGTCGAGCACGCCGACCGAGCCGTCTTGTCGACGGATTGTGGTTCTGATGGCCTCGTCGATTGGGGCGACGCCGGTGACGACGCCATGAACTTGGCGGTACGTTCCCGTCTTGGTATGACGCTTCAACTGGCGTCTCCAGCTGCGGCGCGGTGCGGTGTTTGTTCCGCCCATCTTGTCGATGAGCGCAGCGCGCTGTTCGCCGTCGAGCGTTTCGAGTTCGGCTCGTAGCTGCCCGCCCCAGCTCGACTTTGGATAGTTGAACGCCTGGTAGGCGAACCCGCCGCCGCCGGGCCGGCGGAATCGGGCACTGGTTCCTTGGGAGTCGCCGACGTACGTTCGAAAGAGATGGATGACCTCTGTTTTCGCGCCATGTTGTTCGATGTCATCGAGCAGGCGCTGCAGCACTCGGCTCGCGACGATGCCACTGCCGCGAACGAGTACGACGCTCTTGCGTTGACGGAGTTCGTCGTACAAGTACTCGTGTGGTTCGTAGCTGTTCACGATGCGGTAGCCGGCTTCGGGGTGGTCGGTTCGAAACTCTTGGAGGTCGGGGAGCAGCGCAACGCCGGGGTACCCGACAGCGATGTGCACGTGCTCGGCGGCGATGGCGAGCTCGCCGTGTTCGAGCGAGTCGACGATGATCCAGTAGCCACCGCTCTCGGCTCGGCGAATGAGTCGCACCCAGCCCGGTTGGAGGATGCGATCCCATCCAATCCGCTCGGTCTCACGTTCGACCGAGCGGTAGACCTGGCCGGCCTTCGGGGTGAAGAACTCGCTCACGATGGGTTCGCCGAGTACCCGGAGGGCCTGTGTTGGGTTGCGATCTTCGACCGATTCTCGAAGGGCATATCCCGGCCATCCCCAGATGGCGTCGATGGTCGACCCCGAGTCTGAGCGAAGCCGTTCTGTCCGAGGAATCTGACTGTTGGTGGCAAGGTACTCATAGGTGTCGCTCGGTGAGCGGAGGGGTCCAACGGCACAGAGGTCGTCATCGGCTACGCCGGCCAGGCGCCACATGTGCACCATGGCCAGCGAGCCCATCCCGGCCCCGACGGTGACGAACCGACGGCGAAGGACTCGTCGTCCGGTTCGAGCAATGTCGCTGGCCGAGACCACGGCAGGGAGATCGTCTGCGGTCATAGGTGCTGTGCCTGTGGGATCAGCGATGCCGCGGGCGGTATCCATTAGTTGCCACCTGGACCATTACCGCCGCCGTTGCCTGGGCCATTGCCTCCGCCATTGCCATTGCCGCCACCGTTTCCGGGGCCACCGCCATTACCGCCACCATTGCCACCGCGGCCACCGTTGCCAGGACCGTTGCCATTGTTGTTACCCGGGCCGTTTCCGTTGCCGTTGCCGTTGTTGTTGTTGCCGTCGCCATCTCCATCGGCAATCTGGGCAGCTACTGGGGCACCGTCATCATCATCGTTGTCGGCATCGTCGGCATTGTCGTTGTTGTTTGGGCCGCCGTTGCCGGGACCGTTGTTATTGCCGTTGCCTCCGTTGTCGTCGTCGAAGACACCATCGAATACTGCGGCGAGTGCAGTCTGGCCGTCACCAACCCCGGTGACCGATGGAATCGCGAAGCTGAGCCCGAAGAGCGCAAACACCAAACATGCAGCCGCGGCGAACGCTCGCATGCGGCGCTTCGGTGCTCGAAACTCGTGAGGTGCGTCGGGGTCGCTGCTCGACCAATTCGATGCCGCCGCAGCGACTGCGTCGTCATGATCGACAACTACCGTCGAGTCCGGTGATGCTTCTTCGCCGGTACGGATGGCGACCGGCATCAGGCCGTGTGCGATACGGATGTCGTTGAGGGCCGCCGCGAAGGAACGTGCCGAAACCGGCCGTTGTGCTGGCTCCTTGCTGAGTGCCATCTCGAGCAGTCCGGCGAGGTCGTTGGCGACGCCAGCACGACGCAGATCGGGATACGGATCGCTCATGACCCGGCGCATTACCGAGACCGCCGCTTCGCCTTCGGCCATTTCGAAAGGCTCGCTCCCGGTCAGGCAGGTCGCGAGGACACTCGCGAGGGAGTACACATCGGCGACCGGAGTCGGCGAGTTGCCGTCGAAGGTTTCGGGGGCGGTGTGTGCGTAGCTTGCGTGCACCACGCCCGTCGCCGACCGGTCGAGCAGGGAGGCAATGCCGAAGTCGCTCAGCATCCAGTGGTCATAGGCCGAGCGCAAGATGTTCGCTGGCTTGATGTCCCGGTGGACAACGCCCGCCGAATGGGTGCGTTCGGTCGCGGCCGCCAAACCAATCACGAGCGCAGTGGCTTCGTCGAGAGCGAGCGGGCCTTGCGCAATACGTTCGGCGAGAGATCCGCCGGGTGCGAATTCGAGAAGCAGGTACGGGGCCCCTGTTTCGGTGTACCCACTGTCGAGAAGGGACACGATCGAGGGATGATCCGAGATCCGTCCGAGCGCAACACGCTCGCGGTCGAAGCGCCGGCGGGTCGTGTCGTCGACGAATCGAGCGTCGAGGAGCTTTAGCGCAACCAGACGATCGTGTTCTTGTTGGCGAGCTCGGTAGACGGTTCCGTGTCCACCGCTTGCGATGACATCGAGAATCTCGAGCCCGGCGACCATCGGCGTGTTTCCGGTGGTTTCGTTGGTTGGGTCGTCAGCTTCTGGATCAAACATGGGTGAGGTCCTTTCATGGGGTGTAACTCCATGTTCGAGAAGGACTGACCGTGCTTGATCAACAAAGTGACAAGGTTGTGACAGGATGCGCTTTGGCACCCCTGGGGCGTTAGATCTCCGGCAAGACGAAGCCGATTCGGGCCCCGCCGAGAGACGAATCGCCTAGGTCGACTCGACCGCCGTGGTGTTCGACGATGCTGGACACGATCGAGAGGCCGAGTCCGGATCCCGGCTTCGACCGATCGTTGTCTCGGCGGTAGAACCGGAGGAAGACGAGTTGGCGGTCGGCTTCGGGGATGCCTGGTCCCGAGTCGTTTACGAAGATCGAACCGTTGGCGACGTCGACGGTGATGGCGCCATCGGCGGGACTGTATTTGTCGGCGTTGCTCAGCAGGTTCGTAATCGCTCGATCGAGCGACGCTGGGTCGCCCATGACCCGTGTTGGCTGGGCGTTCACGGTGACCTCGCGGCCCGTTCGCTCGTGGAATTGCGCAATGGCGTCGTTCGCGACGCTGACGAGGTCGGTGGGGACGAACTCGGCAGCGACATAGGAGTCGGTGGCCACGTCGATAATCTCGGCGATCACACCGTTGAGCGCGGTGAGTTCGCGACGAATTCCGCCCAGTGTTTCGGTGCGAGCGTTCTCGTCGAGATCGGAGGCCATCATGAGCCAGTCGACGTTGACGGTAATGCTCGTCAGTGGTGTGCGAAGTTCGTGTGCGGCGTCCTGCACGAGTCGCCGCTGTTGCATTTGGGAGAGCTGCAACGCGTCGAGCATGCGGTTGAAGCCTCCGGCGAGTCGGCCGACTTCGTCGTTGCCCTTGGCCGGGACCGGCACCGAGAAGTTGCGGGTTTCGGCCACTTCGTCGACCGCGTTGGTTAGGGCGCGGAGGGGCCTCGTCGTTCGTTGTGCGACGATCCAACCGACCGCTCCTGCGAGGAGGGCGAGCGACAGCGCAATGAATACGAGCCGGGTTTGGAGTACGCCGAGAAGACCGACGGACTCATCGAGCGACCGGGCGACTTGAACTGCGCCGACGCCGTCGATGTGTTCGGTGATGAGGCGGAAGTCGGTGCCGTCGATGTCGATCGTTCGGATCACGGTGTCGACATCTCGATCGGCGATTTCGATATCGATTTCGTCGACGGGGATCACGATCGTCGACCCAGAGCGAGAGGTCACGTTGCCTTCACGATCGAGAAACTGAACTTCGGAGTCGGGACTAAATACATCGGGGGCGGTCGCGGTGAGCGTCGCGTCTCCGTCGTCCCCATTGTTGCGCCCGTCGTTGCCGCGGCCGTTGCGTTGTTCACGTTGGCCGCCCGTGATCTCATCGACACGTTCCTTGAGGAAGCTGTCGATCTCGGCGATGACCTGTCGGTCGGCGGTTACATACGATGCCGCGCCGACGAGGAGTGCCGTTGCTGCTGCGACCGTCGCAAAGACGATCGCTAGTCGGGCACCGAGTCCCATTACTGGTCCACTCGGAGCACGAAGCCAAGGCCGCGGACGGTTGCGATAATGCGTGGCGATCCGTCAGCTTCAAGTTTGCGGCGGAGATAGCCAACGTGCACGTCGAGTGCGCGTGATGAGTCGCCAAAGTCGTAGCCCCAGATCCGGTCGTACATGACCGACCGTTCGAGAACGATGCCTTCGTTGCGCATGAGCAGTTCGAGGATCGCGAACTCGGTCTGTGTGAGATCGATTGGTCCGCTCGGCCCGGTGACTTGATGGCGGGGGACGTCCAATGTGTATGGGCCGGCGGCGAGAACGTCGCTCGGGCCCGAGTCCGATCGGCGGACGAGTGCTCGAACCCGGGCGAGGACCTCTTCGAGCTCGAAGGGTTTGGTGACGTAGTCGTCGGCGCCAGCGTCGAGTCCGGCAACTCGATCGTCGAGTTCGTGTCTGGCGGTGAGCATGAGGACCGGCGTTCGGTCGCCGCGCTCTCGAAGCTTGCGGCACACGCCGAGTCCGTCGAGAAACGGCATCATGACGTCGAGCAGGATGCCGTCGGGCTGGTGTTCGAGGACGGCGGCGAGCGCGGCGGGACCGTCGTTGGCGGTCACGACGTCGTAACCCTCATAGGTCAGGACTCGTTCGAGGGCCTGGCGAATTTCCGGATCGTCCTCGGCGATGAGGAGTCGGTGGGTTCGGTTTGCTGCAGACAATGGGGGGCTCCGTGCCGGAGGGCGGGCAGACGGCGATTCGTCTGCCGATAGTACTCGCCCGGTTTGCTCAGACCAGGCCGTGCCGGTGTGCGAGCACGACCGCTTGCACTCTGTCGCGTAAGTGAAGCTTGGAGAGCACGTTCGACACGTGGGTTTTGACGGTGGCTTCGCCGACGATGAGGCGCTCGGCGATCTCGGCATTGGAGAGCCCCTCTGCGATGAGCTGGAGTACCTCGGACTCTCGGTCGGTGAGGTGTTCGAGGCCGTTTGGTGCTTCCGTTGGGGCGCTGCCGCCAGAGAAGCTACCGATGACCCGTCGAGTCACGCTCGGGCTGAGCAGCGCCTGTCCCGAGGCGACGATCCGGACGCCGTCTATCAATTCTTCGGGCGGGGCGTTCTTGAGAAGGAAACCCGACGCTCCGAGTCGTAGCGCTTCGAAGATGTACTCGTCGCGTTCGAACGTGGTGAGGATCACGATGCGCGACGCGGAGCCGTTGTCGAGCAGTTGCTTGGTTGCTTCGAGGCCGTCCATGCCGGGCATCTGCACGTCCATCAACACGACGTCGGGAGTCTCGCGTTCGACCACCTGGATCGCACCGCTTCCCTCGGCGGCCTGCCCCACGATCTCGATGTCGTCCTCGTTGCCGAGCAACATGGCGAGTCCTTTGCGCACCATCTCTTGGTCGTCGACGAGCACCACCCGAATCATTGTGTGACCGCTTCGGGAACCGTGGCGCTCGGCGCTGCCGACGAGTGGCCCTCGTAGGGCAGCGTGGCACGCACTTCGAATCCGCCGCCGGTGCGGGGCCCATGATGCAGTGTGCCGCCGAGTAGCGCTACTCGTTCGGCCATGCCGGGTAGGCCAGAGCCTGAGCTGATCATGCTCGGTTCGGCGTTCGGGCCGCGGCCGCGATCGAGGATGGCGAGGGACAGCTGCTCGGTGCCGTAGTCGATGAGCACGTCGGCGCTGTCGACGCCCGCATACTTCAAGCAGTTGGTCAGTGCCTCTTGCAAGATGCGATAGGCGTTGAGGTCGACGCTCGGTGGAAGGTCTCGTTCCTCACCGGTGATTTCGAGGTGCAGTGCAAGTCCCGCTCCGGCGAGTTGGCTACGAAGGTCGGGCAAGCGATGCAGTCCCGGGATCGGGGTGAGCGCGTCGGCGGAGAGTCCGTCGGGGTCGGTTTCGTCGACGCGGCGCAGGAACCCGAGCAGCCGGTGGAGCTCGGTCACGGCCTGGCGGCTGGACTCTTCGATAGCGAGAAGCGGTTCGCCGATGTCGGCCGAGTCGGACTTGGACAACTGACGGGCAACGCCAGCCTGAAGTCCCATGACGCTCACGTGATGAGCAACGACATCGTGGATCTCTCGCGCGATGCGAACGCGTTCGTCCATGACGGCCCGTCGAGCGTTCTCTTCCCGTGACATTTCGAGCTCGAGGGTGCGGGCTGCAAGTTCCTTCTCGCGTTCGACGCGGCGTCGGAATGCGTCGCCGGCGAACCATGTGGCGACGAAGAGCACGATGTTCGCCGCGACTCCGCCGAGGAGGCTCAGCAAGAAGAATCGTTCGGTGAGCCCGTATCGGGCGAGGTTGCTCCAGACGTCGCGGGCCTCCCACGCAATGATGGCGATCATCATGAGCACGACGACGCCGCGAACAATGTCGCGGCGAACGGGAGCGCCGTAGCGGCCGGCGGCGAAGAAGCCGATGACGATCGTGATCGAGCTGATCTGCAGCTCGGGCACGTCGAGCAGTCGGATTGCCGAGAGCAGCATGCCGCTGATGAGACAGATGGTGAGTGGCCAGCGCCGACGGCCGAGAAGGACCAACAGTGCTGGCACGATGAGCGCCAGGGTCATCGTGAGGCTGGCCGGTTCCACACCGGGTGGCTTGTCCTCGAGCAGTACGACTGCGAAGAGAATGGCAAGCCCAACGCCCAGCGCCATGAGGAACAATTCGATCACTAAGGACTTGCGCGTCGGAATATGCAAGGTGCTCACGAAGCGGTCGATCCAGGACATCTCCTTACCGTAGTCATTGCGGCGAATCGGTGGATCCGTCTCAAGGGGGAGAGCGCGCTACCCCGTGGGGCGGAGGGCAAACCCGCACTGGTGGCGATGCGCTGTTTCATACGGTCGAACAGACTGTTGCCATGTTGCACATCGAAAACCTCACCAAGCGATACGGCGAACTCGTTGCGGTCGATGACGTTTCGCTCGACGTACAACCCGGCAAGATTGTCGGCTTCGTCGGACCGAACGGCGCAGGCAAGTCGACGACGATGCGATCGATCTTTGGGTTGGTCGCTCCCGACGCGGGGTCGATTCGCTGGAACGGCGAAACGGTCGAGCAGAACCACATGCGTTCCTTCGGTTACATGCCAGAACAGCGCGGCCTTTATCCCAAGATGAAGATCGCCGAACAGGTGTCGTTCTTCGCCGAGCTCAAGCATGTCCCGGCCAAGCAGGCGCGAATGCAGGCCGAGGCGTTACTCACTTCGCTCGACCTCGGCGACCGTCTCGATGATCCGCTCGAGAAGCTAAGCCATGGCAACCAGCAACGCGTTCAGCTTGCGGTGAGTCTGGTGAACAACCCCGAACTGTTGGTGTTGGACGAACCGTTCAATGGCCTCGATCCGGTTGCGGTCATCACGCTTCAGGAAGTGCTGGCCGAGCAGGTTTCGGCAGGTGCAGGCGTCCTGTTCAGTTCGCATCAGCTCGATCTGGTCGAACGGGTCTGCGATGAAATTGTGGTGATCGTGAACGGTCAGATCTTGGCCCGCGGCAGCGTTCGTGATGTCCGAGCGGCGGGCGGCGATCGACACGTAACGATCGAAGTCGATCGACCGATCATGCCGATCATCGATGCCCTCGACCCCGACACCGTCATGACGTCGACCACCGAGTCGGCCACGGTGCGGGTGAGCGGGGACGAAGAATTGGAAGCGGTGTTGGCTAAGGCTCGTCAGGCTGGTCCGATCGTCCGCTTCGACTACGACCTGCCGTCGCTCGAAGAGCGGTTCGCGTCAATCGTGAACGCGAGTAACGAAGAAGTGGAGGTGTCGGCATGAGCCGAGGACGTGCGGTGTGGTTAGTAATGCGGCGCGAGATGAACCAGCGCTTGCTGTCGAAGGCGTTCCTCATCGCCCAAGTCACGACGGTCGGGTTGATCTTCGCGATCTTTGGACTGGTGACGTTCTTGGACAACGACGACCCGGTGCGGGTTGGTTTGGTTGGCGACCAGCCGACGAACGCCGAGATGACGCTCGAGGCTCTCGCTGAGCAAACCGAGACCGAGGTAGAGGTCCAGACCTTCGACTCTCGAGAGAACGCCGCGATCGCGATAGAAGAGGGCGACCTCGACGTTGCCGTGATCGATGGCGAAGTCATGTTGATGGATGAGGTCGACGAGGAAGTCGTGCAACTCCTGACGCCGGCGTGGCAGCAGGCGAGCCTGGTCGACGGCCTGCGGGATGTCGGCCTGAGCAATAGCGACGTCGGCACCGCGCTCTCCGACGCCGCGCCCCTCTCCATAGAAGAGCTCAACCCCGACCCTGACTCGGGACCTCGCCGTGCGGTCGCAGGCGCCAGTGTCGTGCTGATGTTCATCGCCGTGCAGGTCGCCGGTGCCTACATCATGATGGGCGTCTTCGAGGAGAAGAGCAGCAAGGTCGTCGAGCTGGTGTTGTCGTCGATCAAGGCCCGCTACCTGCTCGCTGGCAAGGTGCTCGGCATTGCGGTCTTGGGCATCGTCCAGGTCGTCTTGCTCGCCGGTAGCGCCCTGGCCGCAGCGTCGATCTTTGGTTCGTCGGCGCTTCCGGCATTGAGCGCATCGTTGCTCGGCACGGCAGTGATCTGGTTCCTGCTTGGTTACCTGTTGTATGGGGCGGTGTTTGCTGCCGGAGCGTCATTGGCTCCTCGCCAGGAAGACGCTCAGTCGACCCTCGCTCCGGTGACCGTCATCTTGATGCTGAGCTACGTGGCGTCGATCATCGCTGCGGGTGAACCCGACGGGCTCGCCGCCAAGGTCGTGAGCTGGATTCCGTTCACCGCCCCATTCGCAATGCCCGGCCGGATAGCCGCCGGCGATGCGCTCTGGTGGGAGAT
>CALLAA010000265.1 GCA_938002955.1 uncultured Acidimicrobiales bacterium | reverse complement strand
ACACTCGATAGGTGACCGAAACTTCGAAGACCCCGATCACCGTCCTCGGCGGCTGGCTCGGCGCCGGCAAGACGACCATGGTGAATCGCCTGCTCCGAGCCACCAACGAACGGCTCGCCATCATCGTCAACGACGTCGGCGACGTGAACGTCGACGCCGAGTTTCTCCGCGAAGACTCCGACGACACCGACGGCGTCATCGAGCTCACCAACGGATGCGTGTGCTGCGCCATCGGCGACGACCTCTACGCAACCGTCCACGAACTCACGGCCCGAACACCAGCACCGCACCGAATCGTCCTCGAAGCAAGCGGTGTTGCTGACCTCTTCCCCATCACCACGTTCCTCAACCACCCACGAGCCTCCATCGACGCGGTCATTGCACTCGCTGACCCGGACAACTTCGAATATCTGTCGTCTGGCCCGCCCTACGGATCGCTCATGCGCTCGCAGCTATCGGGAGCCGACCTCGTCGTCGCCACAAAGCTCGACCTGATTCCCGACGACGAACGCGACGCCGCACTCGATGGGCTCCGCAAGTTCACCAAGGCACAGGTAATCCCGGCAAGCGACGACCCAACGTGGCTCAATACCGTGATGCTCGGCAGCCACGAGAATACCGACCGGCCCGACGACCACGAGGCGACCGCGCCCGTTGCGACCACAACGTGGCGTCCAACATCTCCGGTTGTGCCAGCGGCCATCACGCAGGCACTCACCGGATCTCGGCTACTCCGTGCCAAAGGATCGGTGGCCACCGCCGACGGTGCAGTCCGGGTTCATCTCGTAGGTGGCCGAGTCGAGCTCACCACACTCGACGACGACACGGCGCCGCTCAACGCCATCGTCCTCATCGGTCATAGCGCCGACCAGCTCGATGAGGTCGCAACAGCGCTGAGCGCCGCCACCGGCTAGCTATCAGGTCGCGTCGTCGACCCCAACTGGGTCGTCGATGAGAGCAGCCGGGCGCCATATGGCGTTGGCGAGCATCCCAACGGCACCGAGAACGACAACCCCAACAACGACCTGTTCGACACCCTCTTCGCCGGCGAAAACGTCCGAACCGTAGAGCAACACGGCCACCCAACCCAGCCCAACGGCACCCAACAGGCACACCACCCGCACCCCGGTCCCAAGCCATGGCACGCGTACATACGACGACAGCCCACCGACGAGGCTCAAGGCACACGCCGACAGAAACTCGACCAGCTCGTCGGGAACCTCGCCGGCCCCGACAAGCCACAGCGGAATCCACATCACACAACTGCCGACCAAGATCGCAACGGCACTGCCCATCAACCGCAGATCATCAAGCCGTTTCGCCACAGCACCGATCGTACCGTGGTCGCCAAAACGAAGAAGGCCGCCCCATCACCGGGGCGGCCTCATCGCTAAATTGCTCGTGAACAGTTAGGGACAGTCCCTACCTGTTCATGCTCATGAACCCTTGAGGCGGGTGTTTTCCGGATCGAATGCCGAACCGGTGCCCACAACAGTGCAGGGGAACAGTTCGTTCATGTACATCACCTTGAGCTGAGTGCCCGGTGCCGCGTACTGCGCTGGGACGTAACCGAGCAGCAAGTTCTTGCCAACGCTCGGACCGTAACCTGCGGTGGTGACACGGCTGACACGGCCATGGCTATCGACGATGCGCTCACCATCGTTGGTGAGGATTGGCTCGTTGCCACCCTGCATCCAACGCTTGCGGCCAGCGCTATCGGTGTTGTCGTCGACGATCAGCGTGACGCAGTGCGTCTCGGGGTCACCGGCTTCGCGGGCGGCCATGTAGGCCTCCTTGCCAATGAAGTCCGCAGCCTTGACCTTTGGACGAGCAAGACCAGCCTCGATTGGGTTGTACTCCGACTCGAGCTCAGCGCCCATGAGTCGGTAACCCTTCTCGATACGACCGGTTACCGCGTACACGCCCATGCCCGTTGGGCGCAGACCGTGATCCTTGCCAGCGTCCATGATGGCGTCCCACAGTGCTGGGCCGTTGTCCCATCCGGTGTAGATCTCCCAACCCGTGTCGCCTACGTAGGAGACACGGAACAGGGTGCAGGCAATGCCGGCGATCTCGACGTTGGTGACCGACCCGTACTTGTTGCCCTCGAAGCTGAGGTCAGCATCGGTGAGCTGGCTCAAGATGGCCTCGGCGTTCGGGCCCCAAAGACCAAGGGTGGTCGTGGTGCGGCTGAGGTTTGTGAAGGTGACCGACTCATCTTCGGGCAGGTACTTCTTGATCCAGTACTCGTCACGGCCACCGTCGAAGGCACCGGTCACGATGCGTACGGTGTCTTCACCGGTCTGCATCATGGTGAGGTCCGAGTGGAAGCCACCGTCTTCGTTCAGCCACGGGGTGTATGCGCTGGTTCCAACGCCCTTGCACACCTTGTTCACCGCGAGGTACTCGGCGAAGTCACATGCTCCGGGACCGGAGAGCTCGAACACCTGGAAGGCGCTCAGGTCGAACAGGCCAGCGTTCTCACGCATGTTGAGGTGCTCACCGTTGATGATCGGACTCCACCAACGGTTGTCCCATTCGACTTCACGCTCGGACAGGCCGTAGCGCTCGACGAGATCGGCGTTGGAGGTGTACCACTGCGCACGTTCCCAAACGCGAGCCTGGAAGAACATTGCGCCGAGTGCTTCTTGGCGGCTGTAGTACGGCGACTGCACCAGGTTGCGGCGGCCTTCCCACTGCTCTTGTGGGTGAACAATGCCGTAGGTCTTGATGAAGTGCTCGTCGGCGCGACTCCAGATGTGGTCGTCGCCACGCTCTTCTGGGTAGAAGCGAGCAAGGTCGGACGCATGCGGGTCGATGACGCGTGGGTAACCGTAGGTCATCCACTCGGCAACAACCTGAGCCATGCCCGGGCCTTCCTTGACCCAAACAGCAGCGGCCGACCACAGGTTGCGGACCTCGACGGTCTCGCCGAGGCACGGCATGGCATCGGGGGTAAGGGAAAGCAGACCGTTGATGGCGTACTTGATCTCGGCGTCGCCGAGGAAGTCCATCAGTTCGATCGCGGTTTCCATCTGCGGATCGAAGTCGTCCTGGGTGAACGGCATCTCGGTTGGGGTGAGTGCGGCTTCTTCGTTCGATGGGATGTCGTCTGGGTGATGCAGGATTGCACGGTGACCGTAGGAGCCAACCTCCATCGAACCTGAAGACTGACGCTCGTAGCAGAACGTGTCCATGTCACGAACGATCGGGTAACCAATCTCGTTGTTGGTCTCCGCGAGGATGTCCATTGGGCCAACGTCGGCCATCTGGTGGACAGCGGGAACGAGAGGAATCGTTGCGCCGGCCATGTTGGCCACACGGTTGCTCCATACACCGCAAGCAACCACGACGTAGTTGGCTTCGATACGGCCGCGGCTCGTGACGACAGCGCTGACCTTCTGCTGACCATTCGGAGCGTCAACGGTCTCGACGTCCTCGACCTCGGTGTTCGCAAAGACCTGCAGAACACCCTTGTCCATTGCTTCGTTGCGGAAGAGGGTTCCGGTATCGAGTGAGTCGACAACCGAGACGGTCGGGCAGTGGAAGCCGCCCATGATGACCTCTTCGTTAATGAACGGAACGAGTTCCTTCACCTGTTCTGGGGTGAGCAGCTCCGCTTCGACACCCCACGCCTTGGCGCTGGTCATACGACGGTTGAGCTCATCCATGCGTTCTTGGGTGCGGGCAACTTCGATACCGCCGGAGTCGACCGAGCGGTCGAGGTCGCGGTACTGGTTTGCCGACTGTACGCCGAGGAGCGCCATTTCCTTGTTGTGATCAACCGGGAAGATGAAGTTCGACGCATGGCCGGTGGAGCCACCAGGGTTCGGCAGTGGGCCCTTGTCGATGAGGACAATGTCCTCCCATCCAAGTCGGCTCAAGTGGCCGACGAGGCATGAGCCGACGATGCCGGCTCCAATGACGACCACGTTGGCCTTTGACGGAAATTCGCTCACGGGTTCTCCCCTGTTCACAGTTCTTGCTCGTCGATGAGCTCGAATACAGATTCTGATAGACGGCTGATATATCAGCTGTGTATCTCAAGAGATGCTACGTGTCTCGCGCCACATTCGCAAGCAACTCGAACTATCCAGGATTGACCTGGCCCGGCAGTTGATCGACGACACGACCAATCGGCCGCTACAGCAGCCGAGACACCAACAGGCCAATGCCCACGACCAGAAGACACATGGCCACGATTCTGTCGCGTCGATCATTCTTTCGGGACAGCCCGCCGGGCGGCGAGGCGGCGTAGAACGTCGACGGTTTTGGCCTCCTGGCGAGCTGCAAGACACTACCGCCGGCAATTGCGAGACAGAGCATGCCCATCACAACCTCCACGATCGGAGAGGCGTCCACCAGTTGCCCATCGCCGAGAGATCCGCCAACGGCGCGATAGAGCAGGAATGCACCGATCGGTCCTAGTGTGAGCGCGCCGAACAGCCACGCAAACTTCATGCCCGCATCATCGTTTGGATCCACGAACGCGTCGGGCCGATAGTGCCCAAAGCGGATGAGCACCGTCCGTTGCAATGCGTCGTAACCGTATTCTTCCTCGCGGTTGAGCCGAGTTCGGACCGCTATGACGCGTGACCCGTGCGAGGTATGCAACGTCAATCGCTTCTGCGTTCCGCCCTTGCCCGACCAAAGGAAAAGCCCAATGCGATCTACGTCTCGCAGGTCGACGAACCGTTCCCCGTTTTTGCAGATCACGCTGCCATCCACCTGCCATTGGTCGGACGACGCCCGGGGCTTCTCGGCGAACCAGACGTCCAACGGATCAAACGCACCGTCATTCACAGCCATAGAAGGCAAGGTAACGCACGACCCCAATGATGGTGACTACGGCGCGATACTAGGAGCATGAGACTTCGTCGAACGCCAGCTGCCATCGCCGCCGGAGGATTGCTCGCGTTCGCTATGGCGGCCGCTGGCTATCTCGTTGTTGAGCAAGCCAGCGACGGAACGTGCTACGAGCAAACCGAGCAACTCGCCCAGCAGCAAGCCGAGCTCATCGATCAGCTCGGCGCAAACGCTCCGAACTACGACTTTGCTTTCCCCGAGGCCTGCTTCGACTAGGACCGACGGGAGACCACGTCCCCACGGACCGGTCAACCAATTCCCCTTGTGATAGACGACTGATATATCAGGCCCTATATTGGGAAGCATGAGCACGATCGACGTCACCGGCGCTGAACCTGAATCGCTAGGTGAACAGGCATACATCGCGTTGCGTCAAAAGATCGTGCGCCTCGACTTTGCGCCCGGTGATGTCCTCCGCGAAGACGAACTGCAAGCTGCCCTCGGCCTCGGGCGGACTCCCATCCGTGAGGCCCTCCAGCGCCTTCAGCGCGAACATTTCGTCACCGTAATCCCCCGTCGGGGCATGTTCGTGTCCGGTATCGAGGTCGAAGAGCTCTCGATGCTCTTCGAAACCCGAGCGGTCCTCGAACCATACGCAGCACGCCTCGCATCATTACGCGGCACCCCCGACGACTGGGATGAGATGGCCGAAATCCTGGCCCTCACCACCGACCCATCACTCGACGACGAAGACCAACTCGCTCTCGACCGCCGCTGCCACGAGATCATCTGGGCAGCGTCGGGTAACCGGTTCTTACTCGACACACTGGACATGCTCTACGCCCAAAGCGACCGCCTCTGGCACCTCTACCTCGCCGAGGTTGCCGACATGCAACATGCCGTCGATGAGCATCAGGCCATCCTCGCTGCATTGCGCGATAGCGACGGAGACGAAGTCGCCAGCCTCGTCGAGACCCACGTGCAGAGCTTCGATACCCAAATCCGCGATGCGGTGACCGCCCGCCTCGCTGCCCCTCTCGAGCAATAAGGAACTACCTCAAGTGCTGGCCGTCTCGGCCTTCCCTGCGCAGGAATTCGCTGTGCGCGCTGGCGCGAACCCTCTCGTTGGTCGATCCGCCATAGAGCAGCACAACAACCAACATGGGCACGAGGGCAAAGCCAACGAGGCCCCACCACTCGATCCCCAGTAGCTCCGGCTTCGCCAGGCCAAGAACCGCAAATGAAACGGCGAACGTCACTGCCAAACCAATAGCGAACCACCGCATCACCTTCGTCTGGCGGCTACCAGCGAGGTCCACGACGCCGTCGGGACGCACATCGCCATAGTGCACCAACACGAGGTCATAGAAGGTTCGATCAGCGCCGGTCGCCGACGGAGCGGACCAAATACGCCGGGATGAAGTGATCACCAAGGTCTCACCGTCATCGGTGTGAAACTCGATACGCAGGTACGAGGTTCCCGAGTATTGCTCGAACGATGGTTCGAGCAGGTGTACGACCCGCAGATCGACAAAGAACTCACCATCGCGTGAAATCACGCCGTTCGACACGGACCAGCGGGTCAAGCCCCGGCCGCCCACCGATCGATACCGGCCGCGCCGTAGGCGTGAATGATGATCGCCCGATCGGGCTTCACTGCGAGAAACGACACACCGGGCGAGTCCTCGGGACCTCCAGGCGCAAACGCACTGAGGTCGTAGTCAAACACGTCATTCCATAGCCGCTTCTTGGTCTCGACATCGTCGAACGACTCGACCGTGCCCCACAACTCGACGCCATTGCCGGACTCATCGACCTGCCAGTGCATGGCCACGTTCGGATTGGCCTTCAGGTTTCGGGACTTCACCGAACCGTCGAAGGTCATGACCCAACACGTGTCGCCTTCCCAGCACGGATGCACGGGAACAACATCTGGCTGGTTGTCTGCACCCACCGTCGCCAAGTGCGCCCATGGGCTCAGCCCGGAAGCGAAGGTCTGCACGTCGGAGAGTTCGATATTTGCCATCCCTCGACAGTAGCGCGACGAATGGTGTTGACCGGTTAGCCCTCGACGGCAGCGGCCAGGCGTTCGAGGGTGACCTCCATGCCAGCGCGGTTGTGGGTTGCCCGATCCGAAACGCCAGAGATCTGGGCGCTGCGTTCGAGCGCAGCTTCGGGCCGTAGGTCCTGGGAATATTCCGTCACCAAACAGCCAGCCTCGGTGGGCTCGATCGAATAGCCCCACTTTGAAAACACGAACCCGCGAGAATTGCAGTCGAAGAAGAACCGCTCGTTCGGAACCAGGTCGACGACCTCGGCATCGATCACCCACTCCTTATCGCCATTGCGGTTGTGACCAGTGAAGACCGCACCGACGGCCGCTTCTGTTGCACCATCTTTCCATTCGGCCAGATAACACTCGGGGGACCACTCACCCATTCGAGTGATGTCAGAAATCGCCGCAAAGACAACCTCAGGTGGCGCAGCAATCTCGCGAGAAACGATCAGATCAGGTTCCATTGCCTCACCATAGCGACGCCAGGCCGGCGGTCGCTGCTCGACACATCGACGACGAATCGGCGAGCGTACGAGGCCACCACACCGGGATGGCCCCCAAATCACGTAGTAGTGCGTCCGGCCCTTTGGGCTTCACACCCAGACCAAAGCCGCCGAGACCCGTATCAATGGATACCCCCGGCGAGAATCGACCCTCAGGTTGGTGGTTTCCTGCGCGCACGACCGCATATTTCCTCGTGGTAGCGGCGCTCTGCCTTGGGACGCTGTCACTTCTCGGACTCCGACAGATCAATTCCACAAACGAAATGAACTCTGCCGTGCGGATCGATCGGGCCGGGAGAGCAGCCGCCGCTCTTCTCGACACCACGGTCGAAACGACCGTGCGGATCGACTCCCAGGGATCTCCGCAGGCCATCATCATGCAAGACCCCGCCCTGCTCGAACCCGACGACGTCTGGGACGAACTCCTCGACGACATCGCGGGCGTAAACCAGGGTGCCGCCAACCTGTTTCGCTACGACGAAGACTCTGGTTCCTTCGATCGCCTTTCAACGACATTCCGAACCCCCGACGGGGCCCGAGTCGGCGGCTCACAAGTCGAACCCGGTCTCATCTCCGTCGGCCATCCGGCGTACGCGGCACTTTCGTCGGGCACGACCTATGTCGGCCAAGTCCCGGTCGCAGGCCGTCTCCGTTTGGCCTACCTCACCCCGATCCTCACCACCGATGGCACCACCGCTGGCATCCTCGCCGTCGATGTTGGCTGGGTCGACGATCTCAACCGCATCACCGAGGAAACCACTGATCGGGCCATCGCCACGTCACTCTCATTGCTCGCCGCACTCGCGTTGATCTGTGTCCTGGTCATGTTCCGTTCCTTCCGTCCATTACATCGACTCACCGAAGAAGCCCACGCGATCGGCACAGGCGATCACGATCAAACCATCGGACTCACGGACCGGCGCGACGAGATCGGCTATCTCGCACGTGGTCTCGTCAAGGTCTCCGACCTCCAACGCACGCTCGAACATCGGGCCTACAACGACTCCCTCACGGCCGTGCCGAACCGGGCTGCACTCGTCCAGGAACTCGACCGCCGCTTTGCTCAGCTCGACGGGAACAACCCCGACAGCCACGCGTTCGCGCTATTGATCATCGACCTCGACGGATTCAAAGAGGTCAACGATGGCCTCGGACACCAGGCCGGCGACGAACTGCTCGTCGCGCTTGCACGTTCGCTGTGCGATTCGCTCGAACCAGGCGAGTATTTTGCCCGACTCGGTGGCGACGAATTCGCGCTCTTGTCCGCGACCAGTCC
>CALLAA010000264.1 GCA_938002955.1 uncultured Acidimicrobiales bacterium | reverse complement strand
CCATCCGTACCTTCATACATATGGCGCTCACCCCGAGTGCCGAAGATCAAAAGGATGGAACGTCATGAACTGGGAACCGGATAACGCATCGATGCACTCGTCAGCTTGGGTGATGTTCACCCAGCTCAACTTCGCCCTCACCGCATCGGCGATGGGTATTGCTGTGTGGGTAATGCCGGTCGACATGTGGATTCGGGCGTTCATGGGACTTGGAATTCTGGCCCTGATTGGTTCGACCATCACGATGTCGAAGACGATTCGTGACGTTCACGAGGGCGCCAAGGTCACTAACAAGGTCGAGACCGCGAAGGTCGAGAAGCTGTTGCGAAACACCGATCCTCTCGCCGTGTAGCTCACCCGGTTTGCAACAGGCAGAGCCCCACCCACTTCTGTGGGTGGGGCTCTTTCGCGTCCGTGCAGCGCTAGCTGTTTAACATCTCGGTCAGTTGGTCTGCGTTCGCGGCGATTCGGTGTGCGCCGGCTTCTTGCAGGCGCGCCGCCATCGTCGGTGTTGCGTGAAGGCCAGCGGTGAATCCAATGACGTGCATTCCAGCCGCAAGTCCGGCGGCGACGCCATGGGGGCTGTCCTCGACGACAACACATGAGGTCGGGTCAACGCCGAGGCCTCGTGCTGCATGAAGGAACAGGTCGGGCTCTGGTTTGCCCCGCTCGACCATTTGCGCTGAGTAGATATGGGCTGGGTCGAAGTGGTGGTCAAGGCGGGTGAGTTGCAGCGAGAGCGCAATGCGGTCGAGCGTGCTGCTGGAGGCAACGCATCGAGGCAGGGAGCTGGCATCGAGAACCGAGCCGATTCCGTTGACCGCTTCGAGTTCGGTCGGAAACGCGGCCATGGTGTCGGTGTGAATTTGTTCGCTGATCTCGTCGGGGACTGGTCGACCAAAACGTGATTCGATGATCTCCATAACCTCTTTGTGGCTCAGTCCAACAAAGGCTGTGGCAACTTCGTCGAAGCTCATGGGGAAGCCAGCAGCGGTGAGCAGCTTCGCTTCGATGCCCACAGCGATCACCTCGCTATCGACGAGCACGCCATCGCAGTCGAACAGAACCGCTTCAGGGTTTGTGGTCATCTGATCGGGTTCTTGTACGTGTCGAGGTAGGTGATGTTCTCGACCGGCGGACGCGCCGCTGGTTTGAAATCGGTGCCCGTTGTGTACGCCACCGGTAGGAGGGCGGCTTGGGTCATGTGGTCGGGGATGCCGAGTAGCTCTGCGGCTTCTTGCTCGAGACCCAGATGCAGCGTGGTGTAACAGCTACCAAGCCCTCGGCTGCGCAAGGCCAGTTGGAAGCTCCAGATGGCGGGAATGATGGATCCGAACAAGCCGGCCGCACTATTGGTGCTGTTGTCTTCGAGGCGGCCGATGATCATCGGGATGACCAGGACCGGGGCCTCGCCGAGGTGCTGGGCCAGGTAGTTGGCTGAGTCGAGGACTCGACCCGTCTGCGAGCCGCTGTCGGCGTTGCTGCTCGCCGCCGCAAGGTATTCGCCTCCGGCCCTGCGATACATCTCCGCGAGGGCTTCCTTCTTGTCGGCGTCGCGAACCACGAGCCAGCGCCAACCCTGCTGGTTCGATCCGGTTGGAGCCTGGGTGGCGAGTTGCAGGCAGTCGATCAGTACGTCGTCGGGGACATCGCGCTCGAAGTCGAGGCGTTTGCGGACCGCCCGCGTGGTGGAGAGGAGCGCGTCGGTCTGGCTGAGGTCAAAGTCCATCGCCGCAGTCTTGCAGAAGCGAGCTTCTATCGGACGAGCCGCTCGCATGAGATCAACTGCGCTGCGACGCCGCGAACGTTGCATGTATCGCGCGAGCCAGCGCCGCCTCGCACGGTGTCGCCTTTCGTCACCATGATCGAATCGTTGCCGTTGCCGCCATGCATATTGTCGGCACCGGCTCCGCCGTCGATCGAATCGGCGTTCGCTCCGCCCCGCATCCAGTCCTGGCCTTCGTAGCCGAAGAGCTGGTCGTTTCCGGCGCCGCCCTGCATCCGGTCCCAACGATTGGATCCGTGGATCATGTCGTTTCCGGCGCCGCCGAACGCTCGCATGCCTCTCGTATCAGAGCGAGAGGCAACGTCGACCCCGTCGGCCGAGTAGATCGAGTCGTCTCCTTGGGCGCCGTAGATGATGTCGAATCCTTGCCCGCCCCAGATCTCATCGTTACCGGTTCCTCCGCAAAGGATGTCGTCACCGTCGAGTCCGAAGATGACGTCGTTGCCTTGCAGGCCAGTAATGACGTCCGGACCATCGGTGCCAGTGAGGACATCGTCGCCGGCCGTACCAACGATTGTCGCCAGCACCCCGCCACAGAAGACGGGGTCCGGAAGTGACGGCAGCGTGTATGTTCCCACCCGTCCGTCGTCATCGAGTGTGGATCCGATCGCGAGTCGTGATCCGTCAGCGCTCAGTGCAACATCCTCAACGAAGCTGCCGTTCGCCTGTCCATCGAGGATGTCGTTACCGACCTGAGCCCAGGACTCACCGGTGAAGTCGTATACGCGAGTCAGGCCTGCGTCGTCGCCGGGCACTCGCAGGCCAACGGCAATTCGATCCCCATCGTCTGATATCGACGTGGACCAGCCAAGCCATTCGCCTTCGACGCCGTTGATGTCTGGGCCGACTTGAATCCACTGGCCCCAAAAGCCGCGGTAGACGCGAACCTGGCCAGCGTTGACTCCGCCTGCGTCGTTGAACGAGGTGCCCGTAATGATGGTCGAACCATCGTGACTTACATCGATT
Source organism: uncultured Acidimicrobiales bacterium (assembly GCA_938002955.1). Classification (GTDB taxonomy): domain Bacteria; phylum Actinomycetota; class Acidimicrobiia; order Acidimicrobiales; family SHLQ01; genus SHLQ01. Next base: position 5,806 of record CALLAA010000264.1, on the reverse strand, counting down.
GCGAGGCCGAGCTTGTCCTGTTCGAACTCTCCAACGACGTATCCGTACGGAAGCCAAGCACCGTCGACAAGAATAAAGACTTCGATGGCACCTTTGGTGTGGCCTTGGAGGCTGTACCCCGAAGCGCCGGTTACCAACTGGAGTCCGTCGCCGCTCATCGCGACCGAGACGCCCATGCGGCCGTGTCCTTCGATGTCGGCGCCTGCTTGCATCCAGTTGTCGTCGATGTAGGTATACGCGCGCACATGTCCGCCGCGTTGTTCGAGAGCGCCCTTGTTGCCGGGGGCTCCAACAGCGATCCGAGAGCCGTCGGCATTGATGGCCACCGACGTGCCGAACTCGTCGTTGTCGTTCTCGCCGACCATGTCATCACCAGCCTGAATCCAGAGGCCATCGACGAGGTCGTAGGCGCGGGCGATTCCGGGCCGGTCGTTTTCCCCGAATTGCGTGATGCCAACAATGATGCGTGATCCATCAGCGCTGATCGCGACGTCGCCACCGAGGTAATCGAAGCTCTGGTCTCCGTCGATGTCTTGTCCAACCTGGACCCACGTGTCATTGACGAGATCGAAGATGCGGACCTGGCCGGAATTGAACCCGTTGACGTCGTGATTGGGCTCGCCAACGACCATTCGTGAACCATCAGCACTGAGATCGATCGCCCGGCCGAAGGCTCCCTGTTCTGCGTTACCGATGAGGTCGTCGCCGACCTGGGTCCAGTCGCGATCTTGGGCACCGACCGTGGGTATCGACGCGAGGATGAGAACGAAGACAACGAGAGGGAAGAGGGCTGTCCGGGTACGAAAGTGGTCTGTGTGCATCGCCGTGTCGTCTCCACCGCTTGAAATAGTCCGCTAGCGAAACGGTAGGTGATAGGTGCGACCGGTGGACTATCGCGGTTGGCAATTGGGTCTATTGGCCCAGCTCACTCGGCTGGGGCAAAGATCAGTTCTGTCGACATGCCGCCCAAGGCGAGTTCGTTGCCGATCAGGTTGATGTCGCCGACGTCGAGCAACGCAGCGAGGTATGCAGACTCTGATGCCATGACGTCGGGCTCGCAGCCCATCTCGGTGAAGAAGATGCCATCGAGGAAGATCTCGCTGCCGTCGATGTCGAACATGCCGCCGTAGCTATTGCATGCAGCGGTACCGCTGATGGTGCCGTCATCGAAGCTGATGGTGATGGGCCACTCCTCAAGGATGGGGATGTCGCCGTCGGGGCCGCCGCCGAAGCGCAACGTCCAGCTGGTAGCGCCGAGGGCGTCGAGGTCGATGGGAATGGGTTCGCCGCCATCGTCGACCGTTGTCTCGTCGGCGGTTTCGCTGTCGCTGGTCTCACTGTCGCTGGTCTCGTCGTCGCCGGTTGCGAGATCGCTATCGGATCCGCACGCGACGAGAAGCGTCAGAGCGAGAGCGCAAACGGCGCGGAGGAACAGGTGCCAGGGTGTCGTGGATGGTCGCATACCCCTATGACGTTAGTGACGGGCATCTGGTTCCCGCTGAGAGCTCGCGTTTATTGAACCCGTTCGCAGGAGAGCAAGACAGCGGGTGTGCCGGTCACGTCACAGGTGTCGCGGTTGCTTGATCCGCCGCGAACTGTGTCACCGGTAGTGACGATGATGCGGTCGGTGCCGTTGCCTCCGTGGAGGTCGTCATAGTTGGCGCCGCCGTCGATCCGGTCGTTGCCAGATCCGCCCCGCATCCAATCTCGGCCGGTGAAGCCGTACATCTCGTCATTTCCACTGCCGCCCTGCATCCGGTCCCAACGAGACGATCCAATGATGCGGTCGTCGTCGGCACCGCCGAACATTCGACCACCCGCAGAGTCGGCTTGTTGGGCCGTTGTCTCTCCGTTTGCGGCGATCAGCGTGTCGTTGCCTTGGGCGCCGTAGAGGACATCGAAGCCTTGGCCCCCGATCAAGATGTCGTCGCCGAGCCCACCGCAGACGATGTCGTCGCCGGCGAGTCCGCTGATGATGTCGTTGCCCTGCAAGCCAGCAATGACATCGCGGCCGGCCGTGCCGGTGAGCCGGTCGTTACCCGGTGTGCCGACGATCGTGGCTTCGAAACCGCCACACATCACCGGTGCAGGTGTAACCGGCGCAACCGTGGTCGTCGTGGTCGTGGTCGTGGTCGTGCTTGTGGTCGTGGGCGCAGTAGTCGTGGTGGTTGTGGGAGCCGCCGTGGTGGTCGTGCTGGTGGTCGTCGTGGTGGTCGTGCTGGTCGTCGTCGTGGTTGTCGGTGTCGATGGCACATATTCGACATTGGTCGAGGTCACGATGTCTCGGATGTTTGGCGACAATGCGCTCCACGTCTGCCCGTCGATGATGGTCTCCGTTTGTGGCAGGTCGAGGTGCAGGTGACGGCCGGTCGAGAATTGCCAGCAGGAATCGCCGTTGCGCGGCGTTATTGCATCGGGGAAGACGTTGCCGAGGTACTGACCCTGCTGCACGTCGGTCCATTCGGACGTGAGCCAATCGGGGTGTGTCGACCCGTGAAGATGTACTAACCGGATAATCCCGTCGTAGCCATCGACTTTGTGAGAGAGCACCGATGCGCCAGATACGTGGGTGCAGACGAGCCGCACTTGGCCCGTTCCCATGGCATACACGGGCGAGGGGCCATTCCATGGGTCATCGATGAGGTCGAACGCAATGGAGCCGCTCGTTGGATGTTCCGCTCCGTTGGCGTAGTTCTCGTCGCCGTAGATGTACACATCGCCGGGACGAAACGGGTTCTTCAGGTCATATGACGACGCATGCGCGGCACCAGCGGCGAGCGGGATGAAGGTCGATATCGCCAAGATTGCGCCAACGACATACCGCTGAATACGGGGCGATGGGGAGAGGGCGGCTATCACTGCGTAGAACTTCGGGACGACCTAGCAATTTCTTTAGTTCGACGCTGTCCGCTCCGCTTGATGGCTTGCTCGGCCTGGGCGAGTAGCCTCGGGACCTATGTCGCAGCAGTCCATGAGTGACCGAATTGCCGATCTCGAACGTCGACGGGACGAGGCGTTAAACGCCGGTTCCGAACGGTCGGTCGAACGCCAGAAATCCAAGGGCAAAATGCTTGCCCGCGAGCGCATCGAGTATCTGCTCGATCCCGGTTCCTTCCATGAGCTCGACATGCTCGCTCGCCATCGTGCGCTCGATAGCGGTATCGAGGAACGGCCCTACACCGACGGTGTGGTCACCGGTTGGGGCACGATCGACGGGCGCAAGATCTTCCTGTTCAGTCAGGACTTCACCGTGTTCGGCGGGGCACTGGGCGAGGTGTTCGCCGAGAAAATCCACAAGGTTATGGACCTCGCGGCGAGTGTCGGCGCACCACTCATTGGCCTCAACGATGGTGCCGGCGCCCGAATCCAAGAAGGTGTTGTAAGCCTCGATGCGTACGGCGGCATCTTCTATCGCAACGTGCAGGCCTCGGGTGTCATCCCGCAGATTTCGGTGATCCTCGGCCCATGTGCTGGCGGTGCCGTGTACAGCCCGGCCATGACCGACTTCATCTTCATGGTTCGTGAGAAGTCACACATGTTCATCACCGGCCCGGACGTCGTCAAGACCGTGACCGGCGAAGAGGTCACTCTCGAAGAGCTCGGTGGTGCAAAGTCACACGCGTCGAAGTCTGGCGTGGCCACCTACACCGGCGAGAGCGAAGAGGACGTGCTCGACCAGGTCAAGCTGCTCCTCAGCTTCCTCCCGTCGAACAACCTCGACACGCCACCGAGCGAAGAGGCGACCGACGACCCCGAGCGGTCATGCCCCGAATTGCGCGACATCCTTCCGGAGAATGCGAACCAGCCCTACGACATGATCGATGTCATCAAGTCCGTGGTGGACGATGGCGAGTTCTTTGAGTACTTCGATTCGTGGGCGCAAAACATCGTCTGCGGTTTTGCTCGCATCGATGGCAAACCTATTGGTGTTGTGGGCAACCAGCCCAAGGTGTTCGCTGGCGTGCTCAACATCGAGTGCGCGGAGAAGGCCGCCCGGTTCGTCCGTACCTGCGATGCGTTCAACATTCCGCTGCTGACCTTTTGCGATGTCCCCGGTTTCTTGCCCGGTGTCGATCAGGAACATGGCGGCATTATCCGCCATGGCGCCAAGCTGCTCTACGCCTACTGCGAAGCCACGGTGCCACGCGTGCAGGTGATCACCCGCAAGGCGTACGGCGGTGCGTTCCTCGTGATGGACAGCAAGGCCGTCGGCTCGGACATGGCCTTTGCTTGGCCAACCGCGGAGATGGCGGTGATGGGACCACAGGGTGCTGTCGAGGTCATCCACCGCCGTGAGTTGCAGAACGCGGCCAACCCCGAAGCCAAGCGTGCCGAGCTCGTGGCCGAGTACACCGAGAAGACTGCGAACCCCTACATTGCCGCCGAGCGTGGCTATGTCGACGAGGTCATCGACCCCGCCGATACCCGCAAGGCTGTTGTTGGTGCGTTCCGGCTGCTCGAGACGAAGCAGGAACGAATTCCCGAACGCAAGCACGGAAACGTCCCGCTGTAATGAGTGAGGACGCTCCCGCTCCGTTCCGGTTTCGGATCGCCGACATCTCGCCGGTTCCCGACGACGATGTTGTCGCGGCGATCACCGCTGCGCTCAACGAGGCGTGGCCACAACCGGTTGCGGCCCCAGCTCCCGTGAACACCGGCGATGACAGCCGTTGGCGATTCGGTCAGCGACGCTGGCGTGCCCGTCAGATCCCGCGCCAAACCTGGGGTCAGGCACAACGGTAGTTTTCATCAATGGGCGGAATTGATCTGGTTGTCACCGATCTCGACGGAACCCTTTGGGATCACAACGTCGAGGTGCATGCGAGCGCTCGGAGCGCGCTCGACGTGCTCGCAAACGCTGGCGTTCCGGTGGTGGCTGCGACCGGGCGGCGTAAGGTCTCGACCCTTCGGGGCTTCGAAACAGCCGGACTTACGTTTCCAGCGATCACCGTGAACGGCGCCTACGGCTTCATCCCGAGTGTTGAGGACGCCGGTGAGCGCGAGTTTCATCGTCATCCGTTCGACGTCGAGACCGGCCTGGCTGTGCTCGAGATCTACCGTTCGTTTGGTCAGGTTCCTGTCGCCTACAACATCGACGGGACCGCGCACCTCAGTCCGCACTCGACAACGAGCCAACGACATGCCGAGACGTTCGGCGTCGATGCCATTCGGGCGAATCCCGAGGAAGCGGTTCGGCTCGGTGAGGTGGTGGGGTTTGGTGTAATCGGTGTGGAAACCGCAGGTGGTCTTGGTGAACTCGGTGCTGCTCTGGAGGCGGTTGGTGTGCAGACCGATCCGTACCAGGAACGGACGTATGGCGGCTGGTCGATGACCGCTCAACCACCGGGCGTCACCAAGTGGCTCGGCGTCGAGCGCTATTGCGAATTCGCGGGCCTTGACCGACCGACCGTCCTTGCGCTCGGAGACGGGAACAACGATGTCGAACTGCTCGAAGGAGCAGATATTTCTTTGGGCATCGAGGGCGGTGATCCCGACGCCTTGGCACATGCCGATCGGATCATTGCACCGCCTGAGGAGGGCGGCTGGCAAGCGGTACTCGACTACCTCTAACGGCGGGAGTCCGCGCGGTAGGTTGAACCATGACCTCTCCACTCCGATTCGGTGTGCTCGGCGCCGCACGTATTGCGCCCAAAGCACTCATCGCTCCGATTGCCAAGATCGACTCTGCGACGGTGACGCGAGTTGCCGCCCGCGACAAGGGACGGGCCGAAGCCTTCGCTGCCGACAACGACATTCCCGAAGTCAGCGATAGCTATGAGGCCCTGATCAACGCGGATGATGTCGA
>CALLAA010000263.1 GCA_938002955.1 uncultured Acidimicrobiales bacterium | reverse complement strand
GAGCTCGGCCAGTACCTGGTTCACCGCGTCGTAGTCGAAATCGTCGATGCGCGTGTAGAGCGAACGCACTGCCTCGTAGGCGAACGGTGCCCGGAGGAACCCGATCGCCGAACCAACGCCGGCGCCGGTCGGGACGAAGAGTTCGTCGAGCCCGAGCTTGTCCATCAGGCGAGATGCGTGAAGCGGAGCGCCACCGCCGAAGGCGATCATCGAGAAGCCGGCAAGGTCCTTGCCGTTCTCTACTGCGTGTACGCGGGCTGCGTTGGTCATGTTCTCGTCGACAACCTCGGCAATGCCGACGGCTGCAGTCTGGTCGTCCATGCCGAGCGGTTCGCCGATTGCAGTGCGGATGGCCACGGCCGTCTTCTCGGGCGACAACGTGATGTCCTTCGCTCCGAAGTTGTCTGGGTGCAAACGTCCGAGCTGCAGGTTGGCGTCGGTGACGGTGGGGTCGACGCCGCCACGGTCGTATGCGGCCGGGCCAGGTTCGGAACCAGCGCTGTGTGGGCCGATGCGGATCTGGCCCAAGCTGTCGACGCTGGCGATCGAACCGCCGCCGGCGCCAATCTCGATCATCTCGATGACCGGGATCGAGATGGGCATGCCGCTCCCCTTCTTGAACCGGGTAGTGCGAGCGACTTCGAAGGTCTTTGCGGTCTGCGGCGTGTAGTCCTCGATGAGCGCGATCTTGGCGGTGGTTCCGCCCATGTCGTAGCTAAGTACTCGGTCGCGGCCGTACTTGGCAGCGAGGTCCGCTGCGAAGATTGCGCCACCGGCAGGGCCGGACTCGACAAGGCGAACCGGAAATGCCGCTGCAGTTTCGACGCTGACCAGGCCGCCTCCGGAGTGGATGAGGTAGAGCGGGCAGTCCGCGCCACGAACCTTGAGCTCTTCGGCGAGCGTAAACAGGTAACTGGCCATGAGCGGCTGCACGTACGCGTTGGCGCACACGGTGTTGAAGCGTTCGAACTCTCGCATCTGTGGCGAGACCTCTGCGCTAATCGATACCGCAATGTTCGGTAGACGCTCGAGGAGCATGTCGCGGAACCGCTGCTCATGCATGGCGTTGCGATAGCTGTGCATGAAACCAACAGCGACGGCTTCGTACCCGCGCTCAGCGATTGTGTCGATCACCGCAGTTGCCGCAGCCTCATCGAATTCGATGAGCACTTCGCCGCGGGCGTTGAGGCGCTCGGGAACAGTGAAGCGATCGTCACGCTGAATCAGCGGCGTGGGCAGAACAATGTTCAGGTCGTACTGCTCGAAGCGCCCCTCGGTACGGGTCTCGATGACGTCGCGGAAACCTTCGGTTGTCACGAGCGCAGTGTGTGCACCTCGACGCTCGATGAGAGCGTTGGTTGCGAGCGTCGTGCCATGGATGATCTGCTCGACGTCGGCCATGTCCACGTTGTGTTCGGTCGCAATGCGCTCGATGCCGAGGAGGATCCCCTCGTCGGGGCCGCCGTGCGTGGTGAGCACCTTGGTCGATTCGAACGAACCGTCAGCCAGTTCGATGACGACGTCGGTGAAGGTACCGCCGACGTCAGCGCCGATGCGGACGCCCACTAGAGATCCTCGACCTTTGGGAAGTTCGCGGGCGGGCGAATATCGACGGTTGCAGACCGCTGCTGGGCGAGCATGCCGCCATCGATCTTGATGACGTCGCCGGTGATGTAGGAGGCGTCGTCTGACGCAAGGAAGATCGCGGCGCCGGTCATGTCTTCGGGCTCACCGACGGTTCCCATTGGAATATTGACGCCGCTGATCTTGCGGTACTCATCGCCCTGGCTGTTGGTATCGATCGAGCCGGGCATGAGCGCGTTGACCCGGATGCCATAACCGGCGAGGTCGATCGCCATTGCCCGGGTGAGTGCTTCGATGCCGCCCTTGGTGGCGTCGTATGCCGTGAAGGCGCGGTGTGCTCTGGTTGCTCCACCGGAGCTCATGTTGATGATGCAACCGCCGCCTTGCTTGGCCATGATTCGGGCAGCTGGGTGCGAGACGAGGAAGTGGCCGGTGAGGTTCACGTCGACAATGCGACGCCACCACGCTTCGTCGGCTTCAAAGAAGTGCAGCATTGGGCTGACGATGCCGGCGTTGTTGACGACAACATCGATGCGCCCGTGAGCGTCCATCGTTGCATCGATCATCGCGCTGACCTGCTCGGAGTTTGAGACATCGGCGATGGCAGCCATGGCGTTGCCGCCCGCCCCGTTGATTGCCTCGACGGTCTCGGCAACACTCGCTTCGTCAATGTCGTTAATGACTACGGGGCAGCCCTGCCGGGCGAATCGTTCAGCGATCGCACGGCCGATTCCTTTGCCGGCGCCGGTCACGAGGACAACCTTGCCGTTGAGTGATGGATAGCTGGTCGTTGATGTGTTCATGGGATTCCTTAGATTTCAGACATTCGTGCGACGAGTTCGGCGATGGCTGGTTCGTTGCGGCGGTAGTAGGTCCATCCCTTGCGGCGGGACGGGATCACCAGATCGGCATCAGCGAGGATCTTGAGGTGACGCGAACCCGCTGGCTGGCTGACGCCAAGCTTCTCGACGATGAACTGATTGCACGCACCGTGCTCGATCGGGTCGCCGTGCTCCTGCGAGGGAAAGTGCGCGGTCGGGTCCTTCAGCCAGTGCAAGATCTGCAAACGGCGCTCGCTGGCGAGCGCTTTCAGTGCAGCTTCAAGATCGACGGAGACAGCGTCAGCAAGCGACATAGCTATATAACTAACCTGTTATACAGATTCCGTCAAGACCAATTACCGCACACACAACGGCTAGGTTCAACACCAGTCGATTAACGAGGAGTCGTTCATGAGCTCAGTAAACGAAATGTGGGGCCTCGTGGCCGCGCGATGGTCCGAAGTAACCAATCAGATCAGCGACGCCGACTGGGAGAAGCCCTCAACATGTGACGGCTGGTGCGTCAAAGACGTCGTCGACCACGCCGTTGGCTGGCAGATCGCCGGTGGCAACGTCTTCGGAGCAGAAATCCCCGAAGGTGCCGACTGGTCCACAATCCAGAACTCGATGACCGCTGCTTTGTCGGACCCCGCAAACCTCGAGGGCACAGCAGAAGGTTTTGGCGGTATGCCCAAACAAGGCGTTGCCGGCATGGTGATCGGTGATCTGCTCGTACACACCTGGGACGTCGCCCGCTCCATCGGTGTCGACGACACGCTGCCCGAAGAAGCCGTGACCTCAACCCTTATGGGCCTCCAGCGCATGCCCGAGCCAATGCTTCGCAGCGAGACCATGTTCGGCCCCGCCATCGACGTCGCCGATGATGCATCGGCCCAAGAGAAGCTTCTGGGATTCGTCGGCCGCCAGGCCTAGCCGACCCGCCAGGCCACACATACGTCCGAACAGCTGCCTAACCCGCGTTGTAGTAGCTACCGGTGCGCGAAGCGAGGAAGGCATCGAGCGGGATGTGTTCTTGATGCAAGAAGCCGCTGCCCGGCAAGTTGCCAGCCGCGACCATCTCGATCACACCGACGAGCGATGCAGCCGTCGTCCATGCAATCGCCGTGCGCATCTCACCCGCGATCTCCATCGGCAAGTACGAGCGCACAAACTCCTTGCGCACGAGCGAACCGTCGATCGTTCCTTCGGCCGCCACGTGGACATGGACGACGTCAGCGTCGACCGGGGGCTTCGCCGTCGTCAGAATCTCGGTCGCTTTGGCCCGATCCTCGCGCATCAACAACTCATGGAAGAAGAAGTTCATCTGCGTCATGTGACCGGGATACCGCAGCGACTTGTAGTCGAGGTTCTCGACCGTGCCGAGCATGGTCTCGCACATCGTGCCCAGGCCGCCCGACGTCGTGAACGCCTCGAGCTCGGTTCCGTTCAGATGGATGGTCTCGCGCCACTCCATCGGTGAGACGAACTTACGAACCCCTTCCTCGATGACCTCGCAATCGTTTAGGTACTCGTTCACGACACCTTCAGCCGACCAGTTGAACGCGTAACCCAATAAGCCCGTCGGATGCTGAGGGAGCGCGCCGACACGCATCTTCAGCGAACGGCAGGTGTCGAGCTCGGCGGCGAGCGACGCGCCAACAATGCCAATGAATCCGGGAGCCAATCCGCACTGCGGGGCCATCAGCACATCGGCCTCGGCTGCGAGTCCACGGATGTGGTCGGTCGTCGGCACATCCTCTGTCAGGTCGAAATAGTGCAGGCCGTTGGCCGCGGCGATGTCGGCGATTGCAATGTTGAGGTTGTACGGAAGGCACGACACGATCGCATCGCAGCCATCGACGGCGTGTGCCACAGCTGAGGGGTCGGCAAGGTCGGCGGTACGCACCTCGACTCCATGCACGACTCGATCGCTGGCATCGACGCCACGCACCGTGAATCCACCCTCGACGAGCAAGGTAGCAACCAGATTGCCGACCTTCCCGAGGCCGAGTACCGCAATGCTGTTGAGTGTGTTCGTCATTGGTTTCTCCAAGGATTAGCGGGGCGTGACACCGAGTGCGTTACGCGTGTGGACGAGCGATGCTGACTGGTGTGCCTCGTACAGCGCGTAGGGGTCGTGCAACGTCCCTACCGCTTCTCGAAGCCGTTCGGCATCACCGAGCCGGGCCGATACGTCGTCGACCGCAGCACCGTCGTGCGCAAGGTTTGACGCAAAGATTCCTGCTGCGCTCGCCGGCAGGAAATCCTCATAGGTGATCGGTACGAGCGCGATATTGCCGGCGGCGATGAGCTCGTCGACCGATCGAAGTCCTTCGGCTGCAGTGCCGACCGGCCGATACTCGGCGTAGGCGTCTCCGTTCGCGACGAGAACAGCGAACGATGCATCGAGCCGGGCGTTGAGCTCGTTGCGCAACGCTGCGACACGTTCGGGCTCGGACAGCGGACCCATTTGCTTGACGGCGTCCATCGCAGCATCAACCTTGGAGCGACCGGCCGGAGTGAGCGCAATTCCCCGCTGCTCCACCTCGCCGAATCGAACCCGAACCGTACGTTCGAGATGATCGCCATCGGCGTTGACAAAGTGCCGGGTTTCGTCGAGCGCCCGAAAGGAGGTCTGCTGCAACAAGACATCGGGACCGTCCCACGACGGTGGCCCCTGGATTCGATCGATCATCGTGACGCCCTCGTCTTCCATCAGCTGGTGCAAGGCACCGATATCGACGACGCGGGGCGTGAGGTGATTGAGATGCGTACCGGCGGCCGCGGCGATGTCGGAAGCTACCGGCGAGATCGCGTCGAGCTTTTCGTGCCACGAGGCATCGATTGGTTCGGCGTTGAGACGAAACACATCGACGGCTAGCTCGACGAATCGGTCGGCCGAGCCCTCGTCGATAGCTCCGACCGCTGAGGCATTCGCGATGAGCTCGGCGAGTTCGGGGCCGATGAGCGAACGGCGTGCGATTCGATCGGCCAGCTCCGCCTGCATGTCCGACGAGAAGAAGCGTTCGTCGTCGGCCACGAGAGTGGACGTGAACATACGGAACGGACTCGCAGCCATGTCGTGAGCGTCGATTGGCCGGAACGCCGTGGACACGACCGGTATCGGCGTTGCGCTGGTGCGAAGGTCGTAGTACCCGACCGCCTGCATACCGAAGAGCCCAAAGAGCGCAGCGAGTTGCTCGAGTTCACCGAAACTCGCCACACGAACCGCACCGTGACGTTCCGACCCCAGCCGTTGGGCGTCGCGGTCGTCGCCGTGCGCAGCGTTCACCCGGTTCGTGGCATCGACGAGGTGACCATACTTGGGAACCTCGGAGGCATACATTTTGGACAGCTGCTCGGCAAGCGCTGCACGAAGCTCGTTCGGACCGGCGACGGTGACGGTCATCGAATCCCTCCAGCGAGATAACACTGCCAACGGGGCCAGCAGCGGTGATTAGCGGCCAACGGTAGCCGGTAGCACGAGCACGTCGGGTGACGAGCAATCCCGTCAGATGTGAACACGTCTCAAGATTGCTAGCAAACCCTCCGAAGCTGCACACAGGGCGGTCGATCTCCAAGGAGTCGACCACATGATCAAATTTGAGTTTCTACGCAATCTGCTTCTGGCGCTCGCGGTGGCATGTCCAACCGGCGCGGTCGCCTACGTTGCGATTACCGATTCGACCGACACCGAGACCGTCGGCGATGCGCCGAGCGAAGCTCTGGCATTCGTCGAAGATGCGACCTCGTCGGTACCGCCGTCCTCGATATCGGAGCCGGCCACTACGACACTGGCGCCCGCAGCGAAGCCGTACGACGGACAGTTTGCTGCCCGCCAGCCAGGTACCCAAGCACTCGAGGAATCGACCTCCGCAACATCAATCACCACGTCAACGACCAGCACAACATCCAGCACCACAACATCGACCAGCACGACAACAACTGCCGCTCCCACAACGGTTGCACCAGCCACCACGAAGCCCCCAGCCACGACCGCGGCGCCAACCACCACGAAGTCCCCAGACACCACGAAGCCCCCGGCCACGACCGCGGCGCCAACCACCACGAGGCCCCCAGCGACCACGAGGCCCCCAGCTACGACTGAAGCGCCTGGCAACACCGCCCAGCAACAGGCGGCAGCCGTGTCGCTCGCGCAGCTCAATGCCACCCGAGCCAACGTCGGCCTGCCCCCGTTGACCCTCGATCCAGCGATGTCCTCGTTTGCCACCGACTGGTCCACCGAGATGATCTCCTCTGGTTTCCGCCACAGCAGCGGCCCATACGGCGAGAACATTGCATGGCACAGCAACGGCAACATGACCCCACAACAAGCCGCGCAACACTTCAACACGGCATGGGTGAACAGCCCCGGCCACTACGCCAACATGACCAACGATCGCTACACCCATGTCGGCATTGGCCTCGTGCCACACGCAAGCGGGTGGTGGGCAACACACGTCTTCAGATGAGACCTAGCAGCGAAGCCAAACCGACCTAACCGAATTGGTAGTTCGGCTCAGTCAACCGGCCCCAACACCGAAGTTTCTACAACGATGAGCGACGCAACAGGCTCCAAATCGACGGCCGCTCTCGAACGGCTTGGCGGAGGCGAATTGAACCAACTGGTGACCGCCTTCTTCTCGCGTCACAACATCACCTTCCTTCTCGATGAGATGCCGTTCGCGGTCTGGATCAAAGACGTCAACGGACGATTCGCTGGTGCCAACAGTCAGTGGCTTATCGAAAACAACTTCGACTCGCCCCAGGACATCATGGGCTACGACGCCTACGAGATCCACGAGGCGGTAGAAGCCGCAGCCAACGTCCGTCACGACTGGCAGGTGATCGAGGCTGGCTGTGCCATCAAGACGACCGAGCAGCGCGAGCGGTCCGGGCGCACCGAAGTTGTTCACACCACACGATTGCCACTTCGAAACTCGTCCAAAGAGATCATCGGCATCATGGGCTTTAGCAGCGCAACGGCTCCCGAGGCACCCACCCCCGCACCACGCCAATCCACCAACGTCGCCAGCATCGCATCGATTACGAGCGACACCGATCCACTTACCGGAGCTGGCAGCAGAGAGGCTCTCGACGCACAGCTCACCGAGCTCATCAACACCAACCAGTCCTCGTCGCTATTGGTGGTCAGCCTCGACGACTTTGGCGTCATCAACGACTCGCTTGGATACGCCTTTGGCGACATGCTGCTGCGCAGCGCTACCAAGCGGCTCACAACAGTGTTTGGAGCACACCTCTTTCGCCATCGCGGCGACGAGTTCGCTGTTGTTCTCCCGACGGTCGACGTCGACCAACTCCACGGGATCACGCGAGCGATCCGGGAGAAGTGGCGCCAGCCGATGTTCGTCAACGACACCGAGATCTACGGCAGCATCAGCATTGGACTCGCTGCGCTCACCGAGGGAACCACGTCGGACATCGTGCTGCAGAACGCCGAGCTCGCCGTCCACGAAGCCAAACGGTCTGGGGGCGACACCGCGGTCATCTTCACCCAAGAACACCGCCAAGCCGCTGACGAAGAACTCTCCCAGCAGATGTTGGTCCGCCGGGCCGTAGCGAATCGCGAGTTCCACCTGCACTGGCAGCCCATCTTC
>CALLAA010000262.1 GCA_938002955.1 uncultured Acidimicrobiales bacterium | reverse complement strand
ACGTCTTTGCGGAACGCCGATTGGGCCAGGCGGTAGGCGGCGTCTTCTTGGCCGTTCTCGTTGTCGGTGTCGACGTTGTTGAGGAACCTGCGGCGGTAGCGCGCAGAACGAGCCCACCCGATCGCGGCCACCACGCAAACGAGGCCAAGTCCAATGAGTACGATGGCCTTCATGGCGAAAAGCGTAGCCGAGAACGCTGCAAGGCGCTGCGTACCGATGGGTAACGCGTTCTCATCTCGGCTTTAGCGTTTACGAACTCGCAGCTTGATCGGCGTGTTTCCCATGTCGAATGCTTCGCGCAAACTGCGTTCGAGATAGCGCAAGTAGGTACGTGGGAGCTCCTTGTTGCTGAACAAGGTGAAGGTCGGCGGGTCGGTCGCACCTTGGGTGGCATACAGAACACGGCCACCTTCGGGAGCGGGCTGAGCGGCTTGGGCCGCCCGAATCACGACGTTGACCTTGCGAGTCGGAATTCGGGTCGAATACGACGACAACGCGTCGTGCAGGGCCGGCCACAGCTTATTGACGCTCTTTCCGGTAAGGGCACTGATGCGAATGATGGGCGACTCACCGAGGAAATGCAGCTTGCGCTCGACGTTGCGCATGGTTTCCTTACGAGCTTCTGCGTTGAGCAGCTCCCATTTGTTGAGCAGGACGACGATCGGACAACCGGCAGCGTCAACACGCTCGGCAAGGCGTTGATCCTGCGCCGTCACGCCGACGGTCGCGTCGATTACCAGAAAGGCAACGTCGGACTTGTCGACTGAGCGAAGCGCGCGCACGAGCGAGTAATACTCGGTCTCTTGGTCGACCTTGGCTTTGCGGCGCATACCTGCAGTGTCGATAAACCGGATCGGGCCGCCCTCGGTTTCGACGACGGTGTCGATCGAGTCCCGAGTCGTGCCGGGCATGTCGTGAACTACCGCTCGTTCATCACCGATCAGCCGGTTGAACAAGGTGGACTTGCCGACGTTGGGACGCCCGACGATCGAGACGCCAAAGATGCGCTCCTCATCTTCGTCTTCTTCTTCGAAGATCTCCGGAGGGAGCACCATCATGATTTCATCGAGCAGATCGGCGGTGCCGACACCGTGTAGCGCACTGACAGGCTTGGGATCACCAAAACCGAGAGTGAGCAGATCCCAGATCACGTGCTGTTGTTGTTCGTTGTCGACCTTGTTTGCGACGAGGAACGTGGGCGTATCGACACGCCGAACGAGGTCGGCAACGAGCTGGTCATCGGCTGTGGCCCCCACCGAAGCGTCAACGACGAAGAGCACAACGTCGGCTTCTTCGATGGCTCGTTCGCTCTGACGGGAAACCTTCGCATCGAGCGCATCACCATCTTGGTCGGCCATCCAGCCGCCGGTGTCGATGAGGATGAACTCGCGCCCTTGCCACTCGGCGGTGACCTCTTTGCGGTCGCGTGTGACGCCAGGGCGTTCCTCGACGATTGCTTCGCGGCGTCCAATAATGCGATTGACGAGTGTGCTCTTGCCGACGTTGGGACGTCCGACAATGGCGACGGTTGGCAGTGTGCTCATGGGAGCTCCAGAGCATTGCGTAGGGCAATGCCATCGGTTTCGATGATTTCCACGCGACGAGGGAGGTCGTCGGGAGAGAGGCCGTCGAGAAACAGCCCACGGTTGAGACAAACGTCGGGCAGCAAATATCTATGCCCCTCGGGTTCGGCGGCGAGGACGCGCTGCAGGTCGGCACCGACCATCAGACCAGCGACCCCAACGTTGCCACCGAAGAACTCGTTTTCGACGGTGATCACGCGAACGTCGTCGCGGTCGTGCGCTGCAACGAGTGGCTCGATGACCTGAGCGCCGAGTTCTCCCGTGAGAATGCCGACCGGTGCGGTGCGACGAGGGGTCAACATGACCGTCGACGCGCCGTCTGCTTCGGGGGCGCAGGTTCGCGGTGCCCGGTATCCCTCCGCCGGCGCAGCATCGACCCAAGCAAAGAACCCCGCCTCGGTACCGACGCCAGTATCGACCTGGCCGGTGAATTCGGCTTCGAACGACCGGGCCATACCAATGCCGTCTTCGTACATCGGGATATCGCCGTACGCCTCGCGTGGCGGAAACGGACGGTCGGCATTCAGGTAGTACTCATCGGAGGCGTGTACGAGCCGTCGACCGATGGTCTTTTCGAAGACGTCCTGCCAGCGTTCCACGACATCGACGACGATTTGGGCTTCCTCGAGGGTGTGTGCTCGCATGCGTTCTTCGGTCGAATACTTCGAAACGCCGAGCGGCACGACCGAAACGGTTGCGAGATCGCGGTACTTGTCCGCAATATCGGCCAATGTTTGATCCAGGACGAGACCGTCGTTGATTCCTGGGCAGACGACCACTTGGCCGTGAACTTCGATCCCAGCGTCGAGCAACGCGGATAGCCAACGAAGCGAGGACGCTCCTCGGCGATTGCGAAGCATCTCTTCGCGAATTGCCGGGTCCGTCGCGTGGATACTCACGTTCAGCGGCGAGAGCTTCTCGGTGATGACCCGCTCGAGGTCAGCCTCGGTGAACCGGGTGAGCGTTGTGTAGTTGCCGTAGAGGAACGACAAGCGGTAGTCGTCGTCCTTTAGATAGAGGCTTTTCCGCAGGTTCGGAGGCAACTGGTAGATGAAGCAGAACTCGCAGTGGTTGTCGCACGTGCGCACCTCGTCGAACAGCGCCGAGTGGACTTCGATACCGAGGGGTTCTGTCGGAAGCTTCTCAATGTCGACGTCGAACGTCAACCCATTGCGGTCGATGACGAAGGCGATCTCGTCGCTATCGACAAGCGTGCGGTACTCGAGAATGTCCCGCGGCTGTTCTCCCTCGATCGTCACCAGTTCGTCGCCGACGAGCAAGCCAGCGCGTTCAGCTGGCGAGCCGGGCTCGACACTGATGACTCGTGGGCGCGCAACAGCGACGGCGGTGGACATCTGGTCAAGGTTAGGGCCGTTGTGGCGCCGCGAGGCGCGGCGTTGAAGCCTCGCTCGATGTCGTTCACCAAATAGACTCTTCAGATGCCCGTTGATCAAGTTCTGCTCGCCGCACCACGTGGATTCTGTGCTGGAGTTGAAATGGCGATCAAGGCCCTCGCCGCAATGGTGCGGTCGTTTCCGCCGCCGGTTTACTGCTACCACGAGATCGTGCACAACCGTTTGGTGGTGCAACGTTTCGAGGATATGGGCGTGATCTTTGTCGACGACATCTCCGAGGTTCCTGAGGGCGCTCCGATCATGTTGTCCGCACATGGTTCTGCTCCCGAGGTCGTCCAGGCAGCGACGAACACCGGCGGGTACATCGTCGATGCGGTCTGTCCGCTCGTGACCAAGGTTCATCATGAGGTGAAGGTACGTGCCGGCAAGGGGTACCAGATCGTCTATGTCGGCCACGAGGGACACGAGGAGGCCGTCGGCACGATGGCGGTAGCTCCAGAAGCCATTCACCGGGTTGAATCGATCGAGGAAGTACAGGCCCTCCCCCAGATCGACGGTCCCACTGCGCTGCTCGCCCAAACAACACTCAGTCACCGCGACTGGGCAACGGTCCAAGATGCGGCGCTTGAACGGTGGCCAGATATGTGGACCCCGGGTCGATCCGATCTGTGTTTTGCGACCACAAACCGCCAAGGGGCGCTCACCAAGATTGCTCCCGAATGCGACGCAATGGTGGTCATTGGGTCCTCGAACTCGTCAAATACCATGGCGCTCGCACGGCTCGCTGCCGAAAGCGGTTGCGAACGTGTCCTGCGAGTGAATACCGCCGATGAACTACCCAACGATCTCACCGGTGTTGTCGGAGTGACCGCAGGTGCCTCGGCGAGCGAGGAGTTGGTCGAGTCGGTGATCAATCGTCTCGACCCAACCAACGGTGTCAGCGAAGTTCGGATCACCGAAGAGGACGAGTACTTCCCGCCGCCACGAGCATTGCGTGACCTCCTCAACGCCATCGACGCCGCGGCCGCGCTCAGCTTGGGCTCGTCGCGCTCGGACAAGCTGTCGACGGGCGACCGACAGCTCGGTGCCAGCGAGGTCCTTCGCCTTCTCGGCTGACCTCAACGGCTCCAAAGCTCATCGAGTTCTGCGGAGTACACGGTTATCTGCGCAACACGCTCGCCATTCCCAACCCACTCGACTGAGGCGATTCCTCCACGGACCTCGCTCACTATCGAGAACCCCGATCCCAATTCGAACAGCGCCCAGGCTGCGTCAGGGCCTAACCCTTCGACGGTCGAGTACTCGATGATCGGCCCGTTACCGGACTGGCTGCTCCCGCCACCAACACCGGGTTCCATATCGCCACCACCGCCACAGCTCGAACCTCCGCCAGTCTCGCCGTACTCCCCAACACACCGAAGAACCTCGCCACTGGGCTCCATGCGGGCCTTGTAGCGGTAGAACTCGCGATCGCCGACGGGACCAATGGCAACACCGATTGGCTCGATGGAGTCCACAACGACATCAGGGTCGTCCAGAAGCTGCCAGCGTTGTCGCTCCTGCCCATCATCGATGGCTTCGAAAGGCTGATATTGATCGGCGGGAGGGGCCTCGGGCGGTGCGGCGGGCAGTGCACGAATCGCAACTTCGTCTTCGCCAGAACCCACTCCAACGAAGCGCGTTGTCGCAAGCAGAAGGAACCCAACGAATAACAACAGCAAGAGCAGCCCGGCGATACCGAACGCGACGTGGACTGGCGTAACCCTCGATTGAGAATTCGATTTGCTCATGAACGAATCGTAAACGCAGGTCAGCGTCCTTAGGAGCGCAGCGCCTTTGCTTCGTCGAAGAGATCTTGGACCCGGCTTCGCAGGACCTCGGTATGTTCCTTCACCGCTCGGCGCGAAACCCTGCCATTTTCGTTCTGTTCGGGTGGAGCGATCGGCTCGCCGATCACGAACACGATCTTGCGCGGGTACACCATCTTCTTGCCTACCGGCATGGCCTCTTCGGAGCCGGCCATACCGATCGGCACGATCGGCACCTGCTGGCGACCAGCGAGGAAGCTCGGGCCGTCGAACATGTTCTCGGCCTCGACGATTGGCCCCTCACGTCGGGTGCCCTCGGGAAACATCACGAGGGTCTCACCACGCTCGAGGATGTCTTCGGCCAAGCGCATCGCGCTACGGTCGGCGGTTTCGCGCTCGACGGGGAAACCACCCAACATGGTGAGAAACCAATCGGCGAAACGGCTTGCTTTCCACAACGACGCCTTCCCCATGAACCGAATCGGTTCCTTGCGGATCACCGGCAGAAGCGGCGTGTCGAGGTTCGATCGGTGGTTCGGACTAATGATGAACGCTCCCGACGTCGGGAGGTTCTCTCGACCATGAACTTCATAGCGAAACCACAGCTTTGCGGCGCTCGTCATGATGACGTGCGCGACCCGCCACGTGATGCTCTGCGACCTCGTCAGGTCCTGCCCATACACATTGGCCATGCCCTACCGTCCTTCGGCTGAGATCCAGGCGTCGGCGATCGCGTCGACGACGCCCTCGATCGTAAGCGATGTCGAATCGATCACCGTTGCGTCGTCGGCAACCGTGAGCGGATCGGTCTCTCGGGTCATGTCCTGATGATCTCGCTCAGCGATCTTTGCCTTCATTGCCTCGATGTCATCATCGCCGGTCTCGAGCGCACGCCGACGCGCTCGCTCTTCGACCGACGCGTTCAGGTAGATCTTCAGGGTTGCATCGGGGAATACGGCGGTTCCGATGTCGCGCCCCTCGAGAACAGCGCCTCCACGTCGTCGTGCCCATTCCCGTTGCGATTCGGCAAGAACCACTCGGACGCCTGGGTTGGCCGCGACCGTCGACACCGCTGCAGTCACTTCGGGCTCACGAATCGCCGTGGTGACATCCTCGCCATCGATCAGCACCCGCGACGGCCCGACGATGATTTCGGCGTTCTCCGCAGCGAGGCGGACGGCTTCGTGGTCATCGAGCGTCACCCCGGCCGTCAGAACCGCGTACGTGACCGCCCGATACATTGCCCCCGTGTCGAGATGAGGTAGGCGCAGACGCTCCGATATCAGCTTCGCGACCGTTGATTTGCCACTACCGGCCGGCCCATCGATCGCGAGTACGAGCGGACTGGCCTGTGCCTCGGAGCGCAGCTCGGCCACCATGTCCCAGAAGCCAGGGAATGTCTTGGCAACACACCCAGGATCGATGACATCCACAGGAGCGCGGGTCAGGCCGATAAGGGCGA
This sequence comes from uncultured Acidimicrobiales bacterium, assembly GCA_938002955.1. GTDB lineage: Bacteria > Actinomycetota > Acidimicrobiia > Acidimicrobiales > SHLQ01 > SHLQ01. The sequence goes on along the minus strand of CALLAA010000262.1, from coordinate 4,585 downwards.
GGCCCATCGCCATCCGGTGATCCTCGTACGTTTCCACCGCGGCCGGAACGTGATCGGCGCCGATGACGGTAAACCCGTCGGCGTCGACTGTCGCATCGACGGAAAGCCGATTGAGTTCATCGACCGATGCTTGCACGCGATCAGATTCTTTTGTGGCGCGAATGAAGCCGATGCCGGTCACTGCACTCGTGCCGCTCGCCTTAGCGGCAAGCGCTGCGAACGTGGGAGCTGTATCGCTCATGTCGCCGAGGTCGACCGTGAGCGGATCGAGCAACCCGCTCCCGCGAACCTCGATCGAGTCCTCGTCGACAAACACGGTGGCGCCCATCGGTTCGAGGACTCGTTTTGCGAACTCTGCGTCGCCCTGCACGGAGCGAGCTCCAAGGCCAGCCACGGTGACCCGACCACCAACGATCGCAGCGGCAGCGAGCGGATAGGTGGCCGTCGAGGCATCCGGTTCGATCGCGTGGTTCGTCGCCCGATAGCCACCGGCTGCGACGGTAATACGATCTGGGGCGGCGTCGACGTTCGCGCCGAATGCTTCCATCACCGAGATCGTCATGTCGATGTAGGGCTGGGACACGGGGGTTCCAACGAGGGTCAGATCCAGACCGTCAGGGAATACTGGTGCTGCGAGAAGTAGCGCAGACACGAACTGGCTCGAAACGTCAGCGCCGATCGAGACGGCCCGGCCCGTCACGCCACCTGCGACCGAGATCGGCAGTCGATCACCATCGACGACCGCTCCGAGGCCCCGAAGCGCATCACAAAGGTCGCCCATTGGGCGAGCGCGCATTTGTTCGTGACCGGTCAACGTTCCTGATCCGGCGAGCGCCAACATGGGCAGCAGAAAGCGGGCACTGGTTCCGGATTGATTCGCATCAACTTCGACCGTCGGGACAGCAAGGGTTGCGCCCCGGCCATGTACGGTCACCGTTGTTCCGGACACCTCGGTCCGCACGCCGAGTGCGGCGAGCGCTCCCAGCATTGCTTCGGTGTCATCGGAGAGGCCGACTCCGGTCAGCACCGATGTGCCCTCGGCGAGCGCCGCCACGATGAGTGCCCGGTTCGTCAGACTCTTGGAGCCGGGGAGGGTCACGGTCGAGTTGAGCGTGCCGAGTATTGGTTCCACATGTTGGATTGTTGTGTTCATGACAGTGGCCTTACCGAAGGTCGATACCCACGGGCCAGCAGCCCGCCCCGGAGCACATCGGCCACCTCAGAGTCCACGAGGAGCACGATGACGCCCGTTGGACCCTCGGCACTGTGGGCGATCTCCAAGTCATAAATGTTGACGTCGAGCTCTGCAGCCAAGCCGGTAATCGCAGCCAACTGGCCACGCTGATCCTTGATTCGTACCCGAACCTCAGACAGACCGGGAGGTAGCGGCACAGCAGCGGGAAGGTTCACGCGGGCTGCACGGGCGCTCGTGAGCGACGTGCGGATGCACTCGGCATCTCCGGTTTCGACCGCCGACTTCAGCCCGACCAACGATTCGATGACTTCGTCGAGGGCGTCCGTGATCGCAGCGCCGTTTTGCAGGCAGATGGGCGGCCAGATATCGGGAGAGCCAGCAGCGATGCGCGTCATGTCGCGAAAACCACCCGCAGCGAGTCGGAGCATGGCCAGGTGTTCATCGGAGCGTCGGCTGGCGACGTTCATCAGTGCGGCCGCAGCGAGATGCGGAACATGCGACACCGTTGCGACCATCCTGTCGTGCGCCTTCGGTTCGAGCGTCAGCGGATCGGCACCAACAGCAACCACGAGCTCGTGCATAGCGGCAAAGGTCGCATCCGACGTGTCATCGGTCGGCGTGATCACCCACGCAGCGCCGCGAAAGAGATCGGGCCGGGCGCCAGCGAGCCCGCTCTGCTCAGAACCGGCCATTGGGTGCGACGGCACGAACCGTTCATGGCTCACGGCATCCGCGATTGCGCCCTTGACGCTGCCGGTGTCGGTTACCCAACCCGATGTTTCGGCGAGCGCCCGCGTCACTCCGGCCGGAATCGCATCGACCGGGGTCGCAACGACGGTTAGGACGGCGTCGGCGGGCAGCGATCCAATGTCGATAATTCCCTCGGCAAGCGCCTTCTCGACGGCCATAGGATCATCGTCGATTCCGCCGATCGAGTAGCCGAGCTCACGGAGGGCATAGGCGACGCTGCCGCCGATCAGTCCAAGACCGATTACCCCAGCGAATTTGCTCTCACCCACAGCAGACATAGCCGTGCAGCCTATCTTTGGCTCGGTCGCTCTCGTTTGCTTCGCGAACGATTGAAGGCACCCAGTCCGACGTCGGCCTACTCGCCAGCCTGGTCCTGGGCAGCGGCGATTGCGGTTTCGATGCCACGAACCTCGGCCGCGTCGACATCTCGCCACTCCCCTGGCTTCAGCGTGTTGTCGGACAGGGGCCCTATTCGAGTACGCACGAGCCGGGTGACCCGATGTCCAACGGCCTCGCACATGCGCCGAATTTGGCGGTTGCGACCTTCGTGGATCACAAACTTCAGCAGCCCTGGTTGCAGCTCGGACACCTTGGCCGGCGAGGTGACGCCATCGTCGAGTTCAACGCCCTCGCGAAGCGTGCGTAGCGAACCTCGACTCAACGAGCCGCCCTCGACGCTGACGAGGTACTCCTTATCCACCCCATAGGACGGGTGGGTGAGTCGTTGAGTCAGTCCGCCATCGTTGGTCAGCAGAAGGAGTCCTTCGCTGTCAGCATCGAGGCGACCAACGGGAAACAGCCGCTCACCAGCGCCCACGAGTTCGACGACCGTTGGACGTCCGTGGGTATCTTCGGCAGTGGATATGACGCCGACGGGTTTGTTCAGCAACACCGTGCGGCGAGTGTGGTCGATCGAAACCACAGCTCCATCGACGGCGAGCACATCGACAGCGGGATCGACCTTGTCTCCGAGGGTCGCGACGACACCGTTGATGGTGATTCTGCCGTCCTCGATCATGTCCTCGCAGACACGACGTGACGCAACACCCGCAGCCGCCAGGGCCTTCTGTAACCGTGGACGCGCTGGGGGCTCAGACCCTGACGTTGGGCTCTCGTTATCGCCCTCGGTCACGGCTATTCCTCTGAATCGCTAGCGACCGCGTCGTGATAGCCGGTGACAGAATCGCGCAGGTCGATAACCATCTCTTCGTCGGCGCTTTGTTCCGAGAGCGGCGCATCGTCGACCGCAGGTGTCGCTACCTCGGCCGGCCCCGCCGAGCCAGAGGTCATCGCGCGTTCGGGTGCCTCCACCGGCTCTGCGTCGGCCGAGTCCGCATCCGTCGTGTCTGTGTTCGTCGGTGTGATCTCTGCCTCGGTGTTATCGAACCGGAGACCATGCTCGAGGGCTTCGACGACATCGGGACTCGGTACGAAATCACCCAGCTCGGGCAGGTCCACGATCGAGTTGATGTTTAGACGCTCCAGGAACAGCGCAGTGGTTCCGTACATGACGGCCTGCCCGGGCCCAGGATCTCGCGAAACCTCAGCGATGTAGCCGCGCTGGGTCAGCGTTCGCATCACGGCGTCGACGGACACGCCACGAATCGCTGCTACCTGAGCACGCGAGATTGGCTGCTTATACGCAACGATCGCGAGCGTCTCGAGCGCCGCGGCCGACAAGCGGCTCGACTGGCCTTCGAGAACGAACCGCTCGACGTACGCCGCTTGTTCGGGATGGCTCTGGAAGCGGTATCCGCCTGCAACTCGGGCCAAGACGAAGCCGCGTCCTTGTTCCCGATAGTTCGAGTCGAGCTCTGCGCACGTGGCCTCCACGGCTTCAACACTCGCCTCGACGAGTTGAGCGAGCAGCCGCGGTTCAATGGGCCGCTCAGCGACCATGAGGACGGCTTCGATTGCGGCCATCAGCTCGTGCGGCAGTAGGTGGCCGTCATCGGCCAGCACAGCCTCTTCGTCGCGAGTTAGCTCGTCGAGCGCAACGGCGGCGGCCGCGTCAGTATCGGGCGCGGTCATGTTGATGTCTGGTGTTTCTGAGCTGTCCATTTATCCGTCGTATACGTCGATAGCGAGAGCGGAGAGGGCGCCAGCGGGATCGCCACCGACCCATTCCAATTGAATATTGCCGAATGCTTCGGCCTGGCGAATGTCGACCATCCCCTGCTTGAAAAGCTCGAGAATGGCGAGGAATCGGACCACGACTTCGATGCGGTCGACTAAGCCCGAGGTGAGGTCTCGAAAGTTGACCCGGCCAGCGCCGGGAAGCTCATCGACGAACTCCCGTACAGCGTCCGACACTGACGCGGTCACCGCAGATACGTGGTAGAGGTCGAGCACTGGTTCGGGCTTTGGGGTCATTGCTCGCACAAAGGCATCGCGCACGTCGTTCACATCGATGCCTTCGAGCATGTCCGGAGCAAGCCCGAGGAACTGTTCTTCGACGCCGGCAACGCGAGGGTAGGTGCGACCGCCGGCGTCGTGGAGTTGGCGCAGAATCCCAGCAGCGTCCTTAAAGGTCTTGCATTCGACGAGTCGCGACAGCAAGAGGTCCCGCTCCTCGAAGAGGGCGAGCTCGTCGTCGAGGTCGAACGAATCGTCATCGGGGAGAAGACGGCGGGCCTTCAG
>CALLAA010000261.1 GCA_938002955.1 uncultured Acidimicrobiales bacterium | reverse complement strand
TGGGCGGTCATGGCCCATCCAGCTCTGGTACCCAATGCGAGCGTTCGATGAGCAGATGTTCGTATGGCTGTTGTGGCCGTCGACGCCCCACGCCTTGAGCACGCGATCGGTGTAGCCCTCTTCACCCGGGCGACCAACGTGATACATGATCTCGTTGTGGCGGTCTTCCTTCATTGCTTTGCGAAGGCGCTCGCCCAACTCTTCGAGAGCCTGGTCCCAGCTGATGCGCTCCCAACCGCCGGAGCCTCGCTCGCCAACTCGCTTCATCGGGAACATGATGCGCTCGGGATCGTAGATCTGGTTCAGGGTTGCTGGACCTTTGGCGCAGTTGCGGCCGCGGCTGGCGGGATGCTCGGGATTGCCCTCAACCTTCTCGATCTCGCCGGTGTCCTTGTTGAACCACGCGGTCAGGCCGCAGCCCGCTTCGCAGTTGAAACAGCTGGTCGGAACGAGCGTGTGGTGCTTTTCGACCCGGGTCGGCCACGCTTTCGCGTCGAGCGAAGTGACGTCGTGCCAGTCTTCGAGTGGTGGGTACTTCTGTAATTCAGTCATGAGATCTTTCCGGATCTGTGGAGTCTGATGTGCGATATCTGGGCATCAGACTCCACAGATTCGTCATTTACGAGAGGGGGACGGATTGGCCGGCGCGCACGAAGGCGGTTTCGGAGAGGAACATGCCGATGAGGGCGAGAACCCCGCCGAGCGCACCGAGTGCGGTGAGGTCGGAGCTCGATGCAACAGCGATCACGGCAAGGATGAACGGAAGTGCGCAGCCGAGGAACAACCCACCCCAGAACAGCGAACCGTGTTCGCCCTTCACCATGTTGTGGACCGCGATTTCGACGTGGCGAGAACCGTGGCTAACAGTCTCCATCCAGCTGAGCGCCATAACGGCGACAACGCCACCGATGAGCGCCCACAGCACGGCGTCCGACTCGGGCACATCCATGAACAGATCGAAGATCAACCAGGTCGCAGCGCCGGCGGTTACCGCACGAGCGAGAAGCATCGGCAACAACAGCGGCGTCTGCCAGAGGTCGCGGCCTTCGCACTGGGCGAAGAGGAACGCCGTGTAGCCAGCGGTGGCCAAACCGGTGATCGCCGCCGGAATCGCAAGGATCTCGATCAGGCCATCTGCTTCGAGCAAGCCAGCCAAGAACCACACGCTGCTGACCGCGGCGAACGCCATCAGCACATAGGCGCCCTTCACCAACCATGACGTCCAATTGCCCTTGGTGAGCAAGTAGTAGAAGCGCGTTGGCTGCTTGAGGTCAAGAATGAGCAGCGCTCCGGTGATCCCAAGGAACACGAGTCCGACGAGCGGCGCCATAATGCCGACGGTGCCCTGCGCGTCGGCATGACCGAGGAGCACCATCAGTGCAGCGATGAGCATCGTGCCTCCGGCGATGGCCTTGGTAACCAGGTAGCCCGAGACCATCTGGCCCCACGTGGGCTTGTGCTTTGTCGTATATGCGGTGCGAGCAACGACGCCGTCCATGTCGGTTGGCTTCTTGCCGAGCGTGACCGGTACCGACGGGTGCTGGTCGGTGGTGTCGGCCCAGATCATGCCGTCGTTCGCAATGGCGGTTCGGGTGGGATCGAGGGCTGCCTGGTCGGCTCCCTTGTAGAACACCTTCGGCTTGGTGTTCTGCTCGGGGGAGCGGACGGCCACGTCGTTGCGGCTAATCATCTGACTGATCTTCGACGTTGGGTCGTCGAGGTCCCCAATGATGATCGCTTCGGTTGGGCACACGATCTGGCACGACGGCTCGAGATTTTGCTCGAGCCGGTGATTACACATGTTGCACTTATGAGCGGTGTTCGTCTCAGGGTTGATGTACAGCGCGTCGTAGGGGCATGCGTTCATGCACGACTTGCAACCAATGCAGTCGTCATCTTGAAAGTCGACCACACCGTTGTCGGCACGGAAGAGCGCCGATGTCGGGCAGATCGCCATGCACGGTGCGTCTTCACATTGGTTGCATCGCATCACGTTGAATTTGCGCGCAACGTCTGGGAAGGTGCCCGTCTCGATGTATTTGACCCACGTGCGGTTTACGCCGAGAGGAACGTCGTGTTCGCTCTTGCAGGCGACCGTGCAGGCATGACAACCAATGCAGTTGTCACTGTCCAGAAGAAAGCCGAGTTTTGTCACGCAACAAGTATGTGCTGTTCGACACACTCATAGAAGACACCTCTGACCAATGGGGGCATAGCTATGATCTATGCCTATGCCACTCTCCGCGAGTTTCCCCGACCTCACCGCCCTCGATTTGTACGCCTCTGTGGTCGAGCTTGGCAGTTTGGGTAGGGCCGCCAAAATGCACGGAATTGCCCAGCCATCTGCGAGCAGCCGGATTCGCAACCTCGAGCGCCAGCTTGGGGTCACATTGCTTACGCGTTCTGCGACCGGCTCCATCCCCACGCCCGAAGGCATCGTCGTCTCCGGATGGACCGACGCCATCTTGCGTGCCGCACATGACCTCGAAGCCGGCCTCGAGGCGCTGAAGGCCGAACAATCCGGGCGTCTGAGAATCGCAGCGAGCTACACGATCGCCGAGTACCTCCTCCCCGGCTGGCTCGGCCGCTTCTCTCGCGAGCATCCGCGAGACACCGTTGCTCTCGACGTGGAGAACTCGACACACGTCCTTGCAGAACTCGAGCGAGGCGAAGCTGACATCGGCTTCATCGAAACGCCGCTCGAAACGCCGTCGATGAGCGAGGTCATCGTCGCCCATGACCAACTCGTCGCTGTCGTTCCACCAGACCACGAGTGGGCATTGCGGGAGGCCGTCGACATGACCGAACTCGCACAAACACCCCTCGTCATGCGCGAACAGGGTTCGGGCACTCGCGAGGCACTCGAACAGGCACTCCATGATGCTGGCCATGGCCTGCCCGTCTCGGTCCTCGAGCTCGGTTCGACATCGGCCGTGCGAAGCGCAGTGCTGAGCGGAAACTCACCAACGGTCATTAGTCGCCTCGCGGTGGCAAGCGAACTCCGCGATGGCCTGCTCGTAGAAGTGCCGATCACCGATCTCAAGATCGAGCGGGACTTACGAGCGGTATGGCCGACCGGCAAACCGCTTCCCAAGCTGGCCCAGGCACTGCTCGCGGATCTCACATAACTATCAATGCTGTGGGTTTAGCCATAACGCGGAGACACCGACGATCACCATGTGGATTCGTCGCAACAAGACGCGCTCCAAACCGTCGAACAGGTGTTGGCTGAACAACACCTGTTTCGAAGCGCGTTGATGGAACTGAGTGAGTTGTCGTACACGACCAAGGACGACAGCGCGTTCTATCAACGACTGATCGAGCGGGCGGTCGAAGTTGTTCCCGGGGCCCAGGGTGGCAGCGTTCAGCTGAATGTTCCCGGCACGACGATGTTCCGGTTCGTCGCCGCTGTTGGCTACGACCTCCAGGGGTTGCAACGCCACACGCTCGACATGAAACACTTCTTTCGCGACGCCATGGATCCGGTCGCTCGAATAGTGCACGACCTCGAGGTCGATAGCCGCACACCCGAGATCGCTGAGTGGCTCGAAACAATCGGACGACTGTCGGAGATCGCGTCGAACGTGTCCGGCCCGGTACTTTCCGACGGCCACCCGATCGCCTTTCTGAGCCTCGACAACTTCGAGGACCGCAACGCGATGTCCGAAACGAGCGTGGAGATGACGACGGTCCTCAGCCGACTTATTGGCGAGCTGCTCCGACGGCGATCACTCGAAGCCGAACTTCGGCGCGAGCGCGAGGCGTATCGCCATCTCGCGATGCACGACCCGATGACCGGACTGGCTAACCGCCGCAATCTGGATATCTCGATCTCCGAGGCGCTTGACTCCGCATCACGTCGCGGACGGCCGAGTGCTGTCCTGTTTGCCGATCTCGACGATTTCAAGGCGGTCAACGACGACCTCGGGCACGAGATCGGCGACCGTTTCCTCGTTCAGGTCGCCCAGACCCTGAGCCGAGCAACGCGCGCCGGCGACATGGTGGGTCGTTGGGGCGGAGACGAGTTTTTGGTCCTGCCATATCGCCTCGAATCCGCAGATGAGGCGATGTTCTTAGCGCACCGCATCCTCGACGCGTTCGAGGAGGTCTTCGAGCTTGGGGACGGCATCGGCCGATCTGCGAGCCTCAGCATCGGGGTTGGCTGGTCCACCGATAGCAACACGAGCCCTGGGGAGCTAATTCGCGCTGCAGATGACGCGCTGTACAACGCGAAGGCTCTCGGCAAGGGTATTGCTCAACTCGGCAAGGTGTGAGCAGCGAACGTTGTTGATGCCGGCTGCTGGCATCGACTCGGGTGCTTAGCGCTTACGCCAGCACGTCCATGCGGTGAGGCCCTGCTCCTGCTCGACATGAGCAGCCATGAAACCGTTCAGGATCGGGTTCGTGATGTTGGTCTCGAAGTCTGCACCCGTGAGCGTCTCGAAGCGCTTCTTCCACGTGGGACGGTTGATCTGTGCACGTCCCCAATCGTCGGTCGCTCCAACTGCAGTGTCGGGGTTCGGCTGCGTGCCCGACTCGCACGGCAAGATGGTGTTCTCGAAGGCGGGAAGGTGGCTGCCTCCGCCGAGCGTGTACCCAGCACGCCACTGGTCCATTGCGGCTTCGTTGGCCTCGTTGCTGATAATGCCGCGAGCTTCAAGGGCGAGGATCTCGTTCGACTGCTCTTCGGCGAACACTTCAATCGAGAGCTGCGACTGTCGCACGAAGGCAAGTTGCTCTTCAAGAACTGCGATCTGCTGGTCGCGCTGCTCGATCTGGGCGACGAGTTCAAGGACCTCTTCGCTCGGAGCGTCCGGGATGACCGGTTCGGCCTGGGCGACGACGTCGGCGAGGTTCGCCGATGCGGTCAGCACGGACGGGTCGACATCTTGTGCGGCACTGACCGATGCTCCGAAGATCGTGCTGACGAGAACGAAGCCAAGGATGACTCGGATGACAGGACGACGACGGGGCGTAACAGAATCGTAACTATTCATAACGAGGCGAAATGGTAGGCACAAAAGGCCTTCGATGCTCCCGCGACTTCGGTGACGAACGCCACCTAAAGCCCAAAACTGCTGATTTTGGGACTATTTCGCGCCAACAAATCTGGTCGAACTACCGCGTTTCGTGGGGGTATTTTGGCCTAAACCTGCGCGTGAAGTTGCAGGCCTTTGCCATCGTTTGTTGACCAATCCGCAACAAATCGGTAGCGATCACCACGGATCGTTGTGGTGCGCCATTCGATGGGCTCGCCATCGCGCGCTCCGAGACGCTCCAGGAAGAATGCAGCGTCGTTGCGCTTGAGATCGAGGCGATCGCGATCGGCAAAGCTCGGCAGAACAGGCATAAGCCGCTCCCAACCCTGATTCGGACGGATGCCGCACGCACGCTCAAGCTCGTCGTACAACGCGGTGTGGCTGAAGTCCACGTCGAGCAGTGGCTCGGCAATGGCTAGCGGGAGCCAGGCCCGATCGACCGCGAGGGGTGCCTCCCCAGCGAACCGAATGCGTTCGAGGTAAAAGAGATCGTCGTCCTCGTTGAGGCCAAGCCAGTTGGATGCCTCGGCATTGGTTTGGGTTCCGATCTCGATGACCTCGCTTCGTTGTTCAACGCCGCCGGCCTCGATCGAACGGAACAGGCTGTAGAGGCCACCGAGCGGCTGCTCGAATTCAGCGCGGTTGACGATCGTTCCGCGGCCGCGTTCTCGTCGTAGCACACCGGTCTTGTTGAGATGACGGATGGCTTCTCGCACCGTGTGTCGACTGACTTCGTACCGGCTGACGAGCTGGGCATCGGTTGGAAACCCATCGTCGAATTCGCCCGACTCGAGTCGGCGACGAAGTTCGGCCTCCAGCTGAGCCCACAGCGGCAGTGGACTCGATCGGTCTAACTGAAAAGTCACCATCGCACTGTACCGCCCCCACCCCAAAGACCATACAAATCGTCACATTTGTACTCTGATGGCAGATCGCTGGGCGCTATGTCGCGCACTCGGATACACCAACGTCTGCGATGTACGGAGCGGTCTCGTCGAAGTCGACATAGAAGTCCGGAGCGACCGCCGGCTCGGGAAAGACACCCAGGTCTTCCAGGCCCTTCGCCACCGCTCGAGCGCCACCCACACGATCGAGCCAGTCGGGGAAGCGCTCCCCGGCCGCACGCTCTTCGGTGAAGCGTTGCAAGACACGGATCGCAGCAGCTGGAGCAGCCTTTGCCGGAAGCCGAAGCGCCTTGGCACCAAACTCGATCTGTTGGTCACCGACATACCCGCCGAGCAGCATCTGATAGCCGGGCGCACTCTGTCCGTGGGCACGCCTCTCCGCTCCAAAGAAACCAATGTCGGCGGTGTGGTGATGCCCACATGAGTTGGTGCAGCCACTGATATTGATCCGCACGCCCGCCACCTCGGCAAGTCCGTGTGCTTCAAGCTCCTCGCCAATCGCGTTCGCCAAACCGCGTGACTGCGTCACCGCCAGCCCACAGGTATCGGCCCCGGGACATGAGACGACGTCGCGAACGAGTTCGGCTCCAGGCTGAGCCATATCGAGTTCGCCGAGACGTGCAAAGAGCTCAGGGAGTTGCGCATCATCCAAGCCGCGAAGAATGAAGTTCTGACGGTTGGTCGCCCGAACCTCGACGCCAAAATCGCGGACGACTCTCGCCATCCCGTGAAACTGTTCGACGGTAATGTCGCCGAGGCGGCACCAGGCGTAGGCCGACACCGTGCCATTCGCAGCTCCACGCACGACGTTGGCCGCCTCCCAGCGGTCATACGGCGTGCGAGCACCAAACGCGACGTTGATGCCCTGGCCAATCTCGCTCAGCGGACCAGCGCCGCGCCCAGCCGGAGCGTCGCCGGAGCGTCGAACTGCCTCGGGAATGCCGCCCGGCCATGACGACGACGCAACGAGAAGACGGCGAGATGCAAGAATTCGGCGTTGAGTTTCCTCCCAGCCAAGCTCTCCGACAACCCACTTCATCCGGGCCCGCAGCTTGTTGTCCCGCTTGCCGGTTTGTTCAAAGACCCGAAGGATCGCTTCGATCGTTGGGAGAAGATCCTCTTTCGTCGTGAAGTCTTCGATAGCAAGAGCCGCATGCGGGTTGGCGCCGAGTCCGCCGGCGACGAACACGCGGAACCCAGCTTCGATGGTTCCATCGTTGAGCGTCCGCGTGACCGCGATAACGCCTGCGTCGTTGAACATCGCCTGCCCACAGTCGGTGTCGCATCCAGAGAAGTTGATCTTGAACTTGCGCGGGAGGCGTTGGCCAAGCGGGTTACGGATGAAATGATCGTTGGCGGCTTCTGCCCAGGCGCTGACGTCGAGTACCTCATATGGGCATGCCCCAGCGAGGTGACATCCCTGGACGTTGCGGATCGTGTCGCCACACGCTTCCCGGGTCGTGAGCCCGACAGACCCAAGATGTTTCATGACCTCAGGAATTTGTTCGAGTTGCACGAAATGCATCTGGATGTTCTGGCGAGTGGTGATGTGGCCCCACTGCCGCGAGTAGTTCTGAGCAACAAACCCGAGCATGTCGAGCTGATCGGCGGTGATCGTGCCATAGGGCATCCTCACGCGGATCATCTGGTTCCGACCGCCCTGGCGCTGGCCGTAGATCCCGTTGGTAAGGCGGAACACCCGGAAGACATCCTCGTCAACATCACCAGCCAGATACCCATCGAGCATCGTTTCGAACTTTGCGATATCGGCGGCGATATCTGGATTGGTTACCTCGGCCGGGGTGAGGTCGACGTCGGGAACAGCAGAGGTTATGACAGCCATGGGATGACTCCTT
>CALLAA010000260.1 GCA_938002955.1 uncultured Acidimicrobiales bacterium | reverse complement strand
ACAACGGTCCATGTACGCGTTGGTCCTTCTCGTGATCCCCGTCATGTATCCGCAGATCTTCGAGGTCATCTTCGGCTTCCGGCACGGCCTCTGGAACGACCCGCTCGTGCTCGGTGTTGTTTCTGTTGTCTTTGGGGTGGTGCTGTTTGCCGTACCCGACGAGTCGTCGATTCTCTCCAACCGTGTGGGCGACTTTCTCGGCCAGATCTCCTACTCGCTGTATCTACTCCACGTCCCAGTGATGTGGGCGGTGCGCAAGCTGACATTGCCGGACACGATTCGGTTCGCGATCTTTGTCGTTCTATCGCTCGTGGTCGCAACGGTTGCGTTCCAGGTCTTCGAACGGCCGATACAACGCTTCTTGCGCCGGCAGCTACTTGGTCAGTCCGGGTATTGATCGCTGCGGTGGAGCCACGCCATTGTCCAAGGCAAGCTGTCCTCGTCTCGTCCGAGCGATGTGAGGTCGAGATGGTGGTAGGTCCCGTTCAACATGTCGAGCCCTCTAGAGAAGGTCTGGTACGTGAGGAAGATCTGCTCGCCGTCTCGGCGAAACGTGCTGATGCCGGGTTCTTCAAGCATCGCGGTCTGGGTGCCGAAGTTGTACAAGAGTTCGCCACTGTCGACCTGTGCCTGGGTATAGCTGACACCGAGATCAAAGTTGAACGACGACCCGAGCGAGGAATACCAAGGGAACGTCCAGCCCATTCGGGACCGGTATGCGTCGAGGATTTCCCATGCTGCCCGAGCCACGACCGCAAACGCGGTGTCACGATGGCGAAGGTGCGGGATCATTCCGGAGAAGCCGTCGGCCCAGAATGAACACGACGGGCAACCTTCTTCCCAGTCAGGGCCAAACATGAAGTGGTAGATGACGAGTTGCCTCGCGTCGCCAAAAAGATCGAGTAACGAGACTGCGCCGGACGCGCCCTTGAGCTCGTATTCGTTCGATATCTCAAGCCATGGAAGCTGGCGTCGCGCGTCCGAGAGCGCGTCTCGCGCTCGTGTGAACGCCTTCTCTTCGGCGAGGTGGGTGAGTCGAGCCGCCCGCCACTGCTCCTCATCGACCACTGGATGCTCAGACATGGTCACCACAGCCTGGCAGAAAATCTCCTGCGATGTGTCGGAGCTCCGGTGCCGTTAGGTCAACCGGGTCGGGTCGATCCGCATCTCGGTGTTCGCTTCCTCGCTGACGAGCAGTGCAGCCAGCGCTGCGGTTCCCATCATGAACGATCCAACCGTTGCCATAAGTACCTTCATCATTCGCTCCCGTCTGTAGGCCCAATCAGCATGTCTGTGTGGGGTTGCCTATTACTTTCGTGCAGGTGGCGGCAAGGTGAAATCGGGAGAACTCCCTAATTGGGCCAATTTCGGATAGGGGATTTGGGAGTTTCAGTCATTCGGCGCCATCTAGTAGACAACGGTGATGTTGCAGATGCCGGTAGACGACGTTGTAGATCCACATATTCATCTCTTCGATCTCAAGGGCACGCCGCGTCAGATGCAGCCGCTCGGGAAACTCTTTGGCTGGAACGATCGGGTACTTCGTTTCATGGCGACCAAACTGATGCCGTCCGAGGCGATCGACTTCTTCGGTCGCAAGACCGACCTGCTCGGTGACTATCTCCCGGAGCATTTCCGTGGCGACTCAGAGTCGTCCAATGTGCGCCGCTACGTGCACATTCAGGCCGGCTGGAAGGACGACAAACCGCTCGACCCCGTGGGGGAGACCGCCTGGCTCGCCGGGATGGCCGACGGTCCCGCGGCGATCGTCGCACACGCGGATCTCAATCTCGGGGCCGACGTCGCCCCGGTCCTCGCCGCACATCAGCAGGTGAGCGACAAGGTTCGCGGTATCCGCCACATGTTCTCGCATCACCCGTCGGACAGGGTCATGGATTTCTGCCACGACCCACAGATGAGTCGCTCGAGCAGCTTTCGCGCCGGGTTCGACCAGCTCGCCGAGCACGACCTGTCGTTCGATGCGTGGTGTTATGGCCACCAGCTGGATCAGGTGAGCGAACTCGCTGCGTACAACCCAGCGGTACCAGTGGTGCTGTGCCACGTAGGCACGCCGGTTGGCATGTTGGGTGAGTTCGGAGGCGTTGGGGTTTCGGCACAGGAACGAGCTCGCATCGCAGACGAATGGCGAGACGCCATCAGCGCGCTCGCGCAACATGAACACGTGATGTGCAAGTTGTCCGGCTTGCTGATGCCCGTCTTGGGTCTCGGCTACGAGGACGCATCGCGGTCGCCATCGGTTAGCGAGCTCGTCGACACGCTCACCCCGATAATCGACCATTGTGTCGATGCGTTTGGACCCGACCGCTGCATGGTGGCATCCAACTTCCCCGTCGACCGCGTCGCGACGTCGTATGCGGTCATGACCGAGGCCATGGTCGAGATGACCGCTCGCTTCGGGCAGGATGCCCAACAGGCGCTCTTCGCCGACACCGCGGCCCGGTTCTATCGGATCTAGTTGCCGTCGCTGATCAGCGGACGAGCGGTGACCTCGGTAGCAATGCCGCCACGTACGTTTTGGGCGAGGGTCACCTCGACATTCGAGACGACATCGCCGAGGGACGCAATATGGTCCGCCATAACGCCTGCCAAGTGTTCGGCGAAGATCCGTTGGTCGCGGTAGGTCGTGAGCCAGAGTTTGAGAGATTTGGACTCGATTGCCCGGCTTACGGCGGTGTAGCGAATCGTCGCCGAGTAGATGTCTGGTTGGATTCCCTCAACGGCTGGGCACAACGCCTGTAGCTCATCGGTCGTGAACACGATCTGCACTGGTCGATCGACTGCAAACGTGTCGAGTCTGCCGTATTCGGATTGCTCGACGTGTCTGCCAAGCATCAGTTCTTCGCTCATACCCAAAGAGGCTACGGCCGCATCAGGAGGTCAGGTCCAGTCACGGAGCTCGTCGGAACGGCCGAGCTTGTCCAACCGTCGACGGATCCAGATCGGTGCCTCCATGGTCTCGCCCGCCTCGCTCGCTTTCAGCCAAGGCCCATCGGCAGCCCAAACATGACAGCTATCTCGAATGAATGCGCGTGCGGCCTTGACCTGTTCGGGGTCGCGCTCCTCGCGCTCCCATGGCTTCACCCCATTGGGGTCGGCTGCCTGCATTGAGTACATGCTTTGCACCGCAACCGGTGCCATTGCTCGCAGCAAGGCGCCGACGTGCGTGCAGCCGTTGGGTCCACCGAAGAGTGTGGTGATTTGGCGGCCGAAGCCGCGTGCGATCGAGGTGCCGACGAGCTGCTGATAGGAGGACTCGATCGAGGGGCACATCTCGTGGGGGTGGGTGTCGAGCACGACCTCGATGGTCTCGATGACAAGCGTCGGGTACGAGACGACAAGATCGACGACCATGTCGTGAACGTCGAGGGGCTCGTCGTCGTTGGGAACGTAGAGTCCGGCGGGCTTGGTGTCGGTGACCCGACCGCGCAGGCGCATTCGTTGGCCGTCGATTCGGTAGCTTTGCACGCCGTACGTGCGATTGTGGACGGGAATCTCTTCCTCGCCTGGGGGAGCCGGGATACGGTTCGAGGTGTCGGTCACCTGGCCACGGTACCCGAACAAGCAAACGAGTACCGTGCCATGCTCTCCACGTTTATGCATGCGACGATAAGGCCATGACCGAAGTCGTTGCCCTGCAGATCTCCTACGCTTCCGGGCTCGACATGCGGGGCCTCGAATCCATCGAGATCCTCGATGGTCACGGGATTACCAAAGACCGATACGAGAACGCGAAGCACCGACAGGTCACGATTCAGAGTCTGGAGGAGATCGCGCTCGCTGAAGCCGAGGTCGGCCGATCCCTCAACGCGTCACATACTCGGCGCAACATCACGCTGGCCTCGGGGTTACTGAATAGAACCCCCGGCACCAGGGTCATGGTGGGCGATGTCGAACTCGAGGTCGTGCGAGATGCCGCACCGTGCAAGCTGCTCGAGGATCTCCTTGGCCGCGACGCCAAACTCGCGCTCCACAAGCGAGCGGGGGTCTGCTACCGCACGATCAGTGGAGGCAACGTCGCGATCGGCGACACGTTCACCCAGCTGGATTGACGAATCTGTGGAGTCTGAGGCCCAGATATCGAACATCAGACTCCACAGATCCGGAAGAAGTGGGGGCTGGGTCCAGTTCGCTAGCGGACCTCGACGACGACCTTGCCCTTGGCACGCCGGTCGGCGAGTTCTTGGATGGCTTCGGCGCCAGCGGAGAGCGGGTAACGGCTCGTCACGTGGGGCTTGATCGATCCTGCCGAGTACATCGAGAAGAGCTCTTCCACGTTGGCCTGGTGAGCATCTGGCTGCACGAAGGTAAACGCACCCCAGAACACTCCGACGATCTGACATGACTTGAGCAGCGCCAGGTTGAGCGGGATCTTGGGGATGCCAGCGGGGAAGCCAACGACGAGGAAGCGTCCTTCCCAGTTGAGGGCACGTATAGCGGGCTCGGCGAAGTCGCCGCCGACCGCGTCATACACGATGTCGACGCCGCCGCCACCGGCTTCCTTGATCTCGTTGGAAAGTGCCTTCTGCTGATCCCGATCCAAGGGGCCGCGAGGGTAGACGATTCCGGAGTCGGCGCCGTTTGCGATGCAGAGGTCGACCTTCTCCTGACTTGAGCAACCGGCGATCACCGTAAGGCCCATGGCCTTACCGAGCTGGACTGCGGCGAGGCCGACTCCGCCCGCAGCGCCGAGCACGAAGAGCGTCTCACCCTCCTGGGCATCGGCGCGCTGGCGTAGTGCGTGATGGCTCGTGCCGTAGGTCAAGAGGAACGACGCAGCCTCATCGAACGGCATCTCGTCGGGAATGGCGTAACACGAGGCGGCGGGCACGGCGATCTGCTCGGTCATGCCGCCATGGCCTGGAGCCGACAGGACTCGGTCACCCACGGCCAACGTCGTCACGTTCTCGCCGATCGAGGAAACGACACCCGAAACCTCGGCCCCTGGTGCGAACGGGCGAGGCGGCTTCACCTGGTAGAGGTCCTCGATGATCAGGACGTCGGGGTAGTTCACCGAGACTGCGTGCACATCGATAACCACCTCGTCGGCGCCAGCAACAGGTGCATCGACATCGGTGAGAACGAGCGTGTCGGGGCCGCCGACTTCTACGGAGAGGAGAGTCTTCATCCCTCTTCTCTAGCCGTCGCCGACCACCAACGGCGAATCTTGCTCCAGGGTTCCGTCGCTACTACCCAGTGCATCAACAGCAGCGAGAGGTAGCCGCACGACGAAGGTCGCACCGCCTCCGGGCGTTGGATCCACAGAGATCGATCCGCCGTGTGCGTCGACGATGCGCTTGCTAATCGCAAGGCCGAGACCGGCCCCTGCGTCGCCGTCACGGACACGACTCACATCGGCCTGGAAGAACGGCAAGAAGATCTTGTCGGCTAGTTCGGGGTTGACGCCCGGGCCGTGATCGATGACCCGCACGGTTGCAGCACCAGCGTGGCGAGCCACGTCGAATGCGATCGGTGTGCCAGCGGGCGAATGGTGGCGAGCGTTGGCCGCAATATTGAGCAGTGCTTGGTGTAGCTGGTCGGCATCTCCGAGCAGCATGAGCGGGTCGTCGATGGCCCCTTCGCGCTCGATGATCGCGTCGGGGTACGCGGCCTTGAGATCTGCGATGACATTCTTGAGCACGGTGTTGACGTCGAGCGACGCCAACTCGGCTTCGACGAATGCGCCGGTCCGCGTGAGTCGCAACATGTCGTTGACCAACCTGGTCATTCGCTCGCTCTCACTGCCGACCCGGCTCATGGCGCGGTCGAGATCTTCGGGACTCTGCAGCATGCCGCCGCGGTATAGGTCGGCATATCCCCGCAACGCCGTAAGGGGAGTTCGGAGCTCGTGTGATGCATCGGCGAGGAACCGCTCCATTTGGGCCCGTGCCCGTCGGGCTTCCTCTGCCGACAGTTCGCTCTGCTCGATCGTGCTCCGTAATTGGTAGACCATCTGATCGAGGTCGGTGGCCAGCGCAGCGGTCTCTCGCGATCCGGCGGGTCCACCGATCGTCGTGTCGAGCTCGCCTCGGGCGATACGCCGAGCGGAGTCTGTCATCTGTGTGAGTGGGCGAGCGAGGTACGAGGCAATGAACCACACGATTACCGCCTGCAGCGCAAGGACGACGGCAGATCCAGCGATGAGCGCCCGTCTCAGGTTCGACATGACGGCATCAACGTTCGTGAGGTTGAGCGCTGTCACGCCGATCGTCGCATCGCGCAGCGGTATGGTTCGGACTCGGTACTCGCCGTCACCGAAGGTGTACGTACCCGGCGCCCCGCTGGCGAGGGTTGCGAGTTCGACATCGGTAAACGGATTTTCCTCGCCGGTCTGTTCGAGCAGGCGTCCGTCGGATGCGACGAGGAGCTCGACTGGTCCGTCGACTGCGCTGAGCGTGGATCTTGCCTGCGCGGGAGGTCTGTCGGGCAACCCTGGGGCGCCGGGAGGCGTCAGCCTCGCCAGCCCGGTTTGTTCTGCTCGAAGCAGCTCCGCGTCGACCTGTTCGATCAAGTCCCGATGCACGTAACGGTCGACATAGATCGACAGGCCGAGAAGACCGCAGGTGACAACGGCAAGAATCGGAACGAGAATGAGCCAACGGAGGGCGGGACGAGCCATCTACGCGGCTGCTCGCACTACATACCCAACGCCGCGCTTGGTGTGAATGAGCGGCGAATGGCCAGCGTCGATCTTTCGCCGGAGGTAGCCGATATACAGCTCGACCACATTCTCGCTCCCGTCGTAATCGTAATCCCATACGTTCACAAGAATCTGGGCTTTCGACACCACCGCGCCGGCGTTGAGCATCAGATAGTGCATGAGGCGGAACTCGGTTGGAGAGAGCTCGATGAGGTCTCCGGCACGTCGCACCTCGTGTCCGACGGGGTCGAGCATGAGGTCCTCAACGACGAGGGCATCGCTCGGGGCTTGGTTGCCGGTGCGACGCAAGATCGCCGCTGCTCGTAGAACGAGTTCGTCGACGCTAAATGGCTTCGTCATGTAATCATCGCCACCGGTGACGAAACCCTTGATGCGGTCATCGGTCTCGTCGCGTGCGGTGAGGAATAACACGGGCGAGAAGCAGTTGGCAGAGCGCAGCCGGGTGCAAATTTCATAGCCGTCGATGCCCGGAAGCATGACGTCGAGGACCACAAGGTCGAACGCTTCGTTGAGCCCAAGCTCCAGCCCGGCGCTCCCGCTGTGCGCTTGGGTCACGGTGTGGCCTTGGTATCGCAGTGCCGTCGACACGATGTCGCTGATCGCCGGTTCGTCCTCGACGACGAGGATGCGACACGGAGCGATGGGCGGAGACGATGCAGCCATGGAGCCATAGTGAAGTCGCCAAAACTGTGAAAACTCTGTGAGTGTTCACAGGGTACGCACAGGCGCGACTGCGAGTATCGACCAATGCAAGACGCCGCTCGTGCCTCGACTTCTCGCAGCCGCCGATCACCGCGGGTAACTCGCGTACTTCAGCTCCTCCTCGCGCTGTGGATCGGGTTCTCGGTCTGGCTGCTCGGGTTTCGCACAGACGGCGGTCCGGGGCCGGTCTTGCCCGATACGGCCCAACAGTTCTCGCTCGATCTCGAGGTTGTCGCAACGTTTGACCACGACGTCGTTTATGCGGTCGAGCAGCGTGCCCGGCCTGCGTATCGAATCTTCTCGCTCGATCCTTCGACAGGATCGGTCGACACCGTCTACACGGTTCCTGAGGATGCGATCATCTATGGCATTGCCCTGAGCGATGATCGTGGGTCCTTGGCGGTTGTCTATTCGCCCGACTTCTCCAAACCGGGGAACGGCCTGTGGGTGCTCGATCTCGAGTCCGGCGACTTTGAACAGGTCAGCGAAGTAACGCCCGAGATCTATCTCACCGAGCCAGAGTGGTCGCCCGACGGAGAGTCGGTGTTCGCCACCCGGATCGACCGGACGGGCGAGAGTGAGGTGCTCGACATTGCTTCGGTCTCCGTCGATGAGGGAGTGGTGACGAGCGCTGTTGTCGATGGCATCGGTCCCTTGTCGACCGAAGACGGGCTGTATTTCCTCACGGTCGACGGCGACAAGGCTCGGCGAAGTGTCGGGCTGATGACCGCCGATGGGCACGTCGACGAGCTCGCCGTCGGAGATGGTGCCCTCGACCTTGACCATCTTGTAAACGGCATCGATGGAGTGACGCTTCGAGTGGCCGGGATCGAGGCCGAAGACAACAGCGTAATAACGGTCGGCGAACCCGCTGAGGCGCACGGCAACCACGACGTTCCGTCAACGTGGTGGGAGGTCGTCGGCAACGCAGGCGACGAGGTCTCCGAACCCACCGGCGTAGACCCGATCATCGTCTATGACGCGTCGTCTCGTTCCGGGCCGATCGTGTACGCGACCCTCGAGGGGCTTTCGATGGCAGACGGAGATACTCGAGTCGACCTGATCGAATCGCGGGCAATCCGATTCGTTGCGAGCTGAGGGTGGCGGGTGGTGCCCTACAACTGATCGGTGAGCAGGTACACCGCGAAGGTGGGCACCCAATGCGAGACCATGTAGGCGGGATGCGTGGACATCGGGAGTCCTACGTCTGCATGCAACGCGGCATTCGAGAGCAGAGCATCGCTGCGGCGGTCGGTCTCGGGTAACGCACGTGCGATGCGTCGGAGCATCCAACTGCGACTGAGGTTTAGACCCGCCCAGTGTGCGAGCTGTCCATCGGAAGGATCGACGACCTCTACGGGGGTCAGATCGCCGAAGCCGACGGCGGTAAACCGGTCGAGCCACCCCGCAAAATCGTCGGCGGGCAGGACCCGTGTGAGTAGGTCGGCCTCGGCGAGCGAAGGCGAAAGAAAATCCGAAGCTGATGGTTCGTATGCGAGGTTGATGTTTGTGTCGCCTCGGTAGAGCCGCCGGGCGGTGTTCGCAATGAGTGCTCTCAGGTCGTCGCGGTTCGTTGCGGAGGCGGCGTCGTAGACCAAGCCGAGCGCGAATGCGGACTGATTATGCATGCCGCCTCTGACGGGAAGGGCAAGTTGATCGCAGTAGGCCTCGAAGCGGCCAATGGCATGGTGCTCCATTGGCCGAAGCGCATCTCGCCAGGTGCGTGCGTCGGGACTGTCCCACACGTGGAGCTCGGCGCACAGTGTGAGCAGCCAGGCCATGCCGTACGGCATCTCGAAGTTCGGCCGGTCATCGATCCACCGCATCTCGATCGCGATGTTCTGCGCCGTGAGGCTCTCGTTCAGGAACGACGTCGCAGCATCGGCGAACGTTCCGCTCGGATAGGAACGAAGCGCTCGCACGAGTTGCCAGTGCGAGTGCACGGCCGAGTGCCAGTCGTAGCAACCGTAGAAGGCCGGGTAGATGGCGCTCGGCCGAATCGGGTGGTCGATCGGGCCGGTCAACGACAGCCGAATGCCATTTGGATACTCGGTGCCCAACAGGCCAATCGTTTGGGTTGCGAGCTGGCCGATGAGTTCGCCGGTGTCGGTCATGGCGCCCACAGTAGGGTTCGCGCCATCGGGCCGTGGTGAAATGGTCGGGTGGGAACGATCCAAACATCCGAGGTTGACAACTTGCGGGCAACGCTCGCGGAGTTGAATCGATTGCCCGACGAGCAGGCACGGTCGCTGCCAGCGGCGTTCTACACGTCGGCGGCGTTCCTCGACGTCGAACAGGACGAGCTGCTTCGCAACGAGTGGCTGTGTCTCGGCCATGTCGATGAAGTCCGCAATGCTGGCGACTTCTTTACGACGGAGATGGTCGGCGAACAGCTCTTGGTTACCCGCAGCGACGACCGCACGGTCCGGGTGCTCTCGAACGTGTGTCGGCATCGTGGAAACCAGGTGGCCGTTGACAGCGGGTCGGCGAAACGCTTTTCGTGTCCGTACCACCTGTGGACGTACGACAACCGTGGCACCTTGGTGAACGCCCCGCTGATGGATGAGCGGCCGGCCTTCGAGAAAGCCGAGTGTTCGCTTCCGGAGTTTGCGTCCACCGTGTGGAACGGGTGGCTGTTTGTGAACCTCAGCGGTACCGCAAGTCCTCTTGCGGACCGTCTCGGTGGTCTCGACGAGGTCGTTGCTAACTATCACCCCGACGAGCGTTTCCTGGTCTTCATGGAGGAGGACACGTGGGACTGCAACTGGAAGGCGCTGTTCGAGAATTTCATGGAGGGCTACCACCTCAGCGCCATCCATCCCGAGACGTTGCATCCGGTGACGCCGACGAGGCTCTGTCAAAAGATGGTGTCGGGTGACGGGTGGACTGGCTACCACGCGTACTACGACCCGAGCTACCCACCGCGAGGTCCGTTCCATCCGGATCTCACCGAGGACGAGTGCAACAACTCGCCCATGTACGGCGTGTACCCGAACCTGGTCGTGGGTATGGCCACGAACTTCACGTTGTTCATGTGCCTGCGCCCCAACGGTGTCGACAAGGTGAACATTCGCTGGGGGGTTACCGGGCTCGATGATGACCCGAGCAGCCAGATGGTCCAGGACTACGTGGCGTTGTGTAAGAGCTTCAACGCCGAGGACAAGGTCAAGCTTGAGGTCCTCCAGCAAGCACTAAACACCAAGACGTATCACGG
>CALLAA010000259.1 GCA_938002955.1 uncultured Acidimicrobiales bacterium | reverse complement strand
AGACCGGCCTCGTTCGAGCGAAGGTCACGTTTGCGCCACGTCGCCATGAGATAGGCGGGAATCGACAGGAGCTCGAGGGCCACGAAGATCGTGATGAGGTCGCGGGCCGAAGACATGACGATCATGCCGAGGATCGACGCGAGGAGCATCGAGTAGTACTCGTTCTCCCAGTAGTCGCCCTCTGCGATGTAGTTCGTGGACAACAAGACCACGACGTAGCCCGACAACAAGAAGAGCGCCTTCATGATGAGCGCAAAGTTGTCAACGACGTATGCGCCGCCGAACATCGAACGATCGGCACCGTCGATGGCGAGGGTGATGATCGGGACCATGGTGACGAGCAGGGCAATACCGGCCAACGCCGAGGTCATCTTGCGGCCACGCTCGAGGAAGATTGCGTCGAGCAGCGTGAGCAGCGCGCCGAACCCGAGCAGGATGAGCTCGGGGGCAACGGCGTGCCAGTCGATTGCTGGCCGAACGAACGGTTCGACCTGAGCGAGTACGGACATTGGTTACTCTCCGTCCGCCGTCGAGACGACGCCGAGGTTTGCGAGCGCCGCTTCGACGCCTTCCTTTTCACACAGTCCAACATCGAAGTTGGCCTTGTCGGAACCAGCGTCGACCGACAGGCAGTCGCTGAGCTGGGCTTCGACCGCTGGGTCGGTGACGTTGAAGATCAGACCCGGTACCAAACCGAAGAGCAAGATGAGGACGAGCAACGGCGTCCACGCCAGCCACTCTTCACGATGCGTGTCGGTGATTTCTGGGTTGTCGACGAACTCTTCGGACGGTGTGCCAAATGCGGTGCGCTGGAGCAGCCACAGCAAGTAGCCAGCAGCGAGGACCGTTCCGAGGGCAGCGATGACCATGTAGGCCCGGAAGAGTCCTACGGGCAGACCGTTCGCTGGGTTGTAGGCGGCAAGGATCGCGGGGAACTCACCCCAGAATCCGGCCAAGCCGGGAAGGCCAAGCGATGCCATCGAGATGAAGCCGAGAATCCAGCCCATACGTGGAGCCTGCAGAAGAAGTCCACCGAGACGCTTGATCTCGAGGGTGTGGTAACGCTCCTTGATCGAACCAGCAACGAAGAACAACATGCCGGTGATCAAGCCGTGAGCGACCATGCCAAAGACCGCAGCGTTGATGCCCCAGTCGGTGAGCGTGGCAATGCCGAGCATGACGTAGCCCATGTGCGCCACCGAGGAGAACGCAATGAGACGCTTCATGTCGGTCTGGGCCAGACAGCCGAGCGCTCCGTAGATGATGCCGATGACCGCGAGCAGGCCAATCCATGGCGCCCAAACAACGGCAGCCTCGGGAAGGATTGGAATGGCGATGCGGACAAAGCCGTACGTGCCGAGCTTCAGCAGGACCGCAGCGAGGATGACCGAACCCTGCGTCGGGGCCTGGGTGTGAGCGTCGGGAAGCCAGGTGTGGAAGGGGAACATTGGCACTTTGATGCCAAAGCCGAGGAGCATGCCACCGAAGATCCACAGCTGAGCGTTCCGGCTGAATTCATCCTCAGAGGCGGCGGCAACCGCATCGGCCAGACCAGCAATGCTGAAGGTCTCGCCACCGGCGAGGAAGAACAGCGCCAAGAAGCTCACGAGCATGAGCGCTGAACCAAAGAGCGTGTAGAGGAAGAACTTGAGCGATGCGTACTTGCGATCCTCGCCGCCCCAAACCGCAATCATGAAGAACATCGGCAGCAGAACGACCTCGAAGAACACGAAGAACAAGACGAGGTCACGGGCAACGAACGTGCCGATCATGCCGGTGTGCAACACCAAGATGAGCATGAGGAATGCTTTGGGGTTGTGCGGCGCCGGGAAGTGGTTCCACGAGTAGATGATCACGAGCGGGGTGATCAAGAACGTGAGCATCAACAGCGGCAACGACATGCCGTCGATACCGATCAGGTACTCGGCCTTGATGATGTTGATCCAGTCGACCTGCTTGGTCCACTGCATCTCGCCAGCACGGTCGTAGTCGAAGTCGAACAACAAGACGATGCCGATTCCGAAGATCGCCAACGACGTTCCGAGCGCGATGACTTTGTGCATCGCCTCGTCCTTCTTGTCGATGAACATCATCACGAGGACACCGACGAGCGGCAAGAAGATTGCGGCCGTCAGGCCCCATTCCCTAAAAAATTCCATGATCTGTTTCCTGCTTTGTGACTACGAGTTAGATGAGAACAATGAAGATGCCAGCGAGGATCGTGGCACCGGCGAACAAGAGCGCTGCATACTGCTGAACCTTGCCGGTTTGCAGCTTGCGAAGCCCTTGTCCTGACTGACTGGACAAAATTCCGGAACCGTTGACGGCTCCTTCGATAAGACCTTGATCGACGTGCTTGTAGACCGCTTCGCCGGCCTTGACCGACGTACGACCGGCGGTGTCGACGACCTCGTCGAGCACGTTCTGATTGATCCAGTACGCAGCCTTGGCGATCGGGCCTTTCACCGCTGCCACGATGACATCGTTGTACAGATGATCGAGGTAGTACTTGTTGACCAAGAACGCATGTCCGGTTGCGGCGAGCTTGTTGTTTGCGACCAGCCCGTTCGGCAATTCGGTGAGGCTTTCACCAGTCTCCTTGGACAGGTTGTCGACCTTGATGAAGTAGTACCAGTACGCAATCGCGGGACCGATGAGACCCATGACGCTTGCGACGACGGCGAGCCACCAGCTCGGAACCGAATGGCTGATCGCCGGGAAGTACGCAGCCGATGGCTCAACGAAATGGCCGAATCGTTCCTGCCAACCCGTTGGGCTCGACGCGCTGCCAGCGAGGAAGCCAGGAGGAAGGTTCAACAAGCCCGCACCGGCGGCAAACACGCTGAGGATGATCAGCGGCACGGTGATTCGCTTGCCCGACTCGTGTGGAGTGCCATGTCCGCGGAACTCGCCAAAGAAGGTGAGGTAGATGCAGCGGGTCATGTAGGCACCGGTGAGCATGGCACCGACGAGACCCATGATGAGCATCAGGTGGTAGTTGCCGTTGGCCTTTTCGGCGCCGACGCCGAGACCGCCGGTCCCGACCAGGATCTCGTCCTTCGACCAGAAGCCTGCGGTTGGGAACACACCGGCGAGTGCAATCGAGCAGATCATGAAGGTCTTGAAGGTCGTTGGCATGAACTTACGCATGCCGCCCATGTCCTGCTTCATGTCGAAGCTGTGCACCGAGTGCGCAACCGAGCCCGAACCAAGGAACAGGCCGGCCTTGAAGAAGGCGTGGGTGAAGAGGTGGAAGATCGCTGCGGTCCATGCGCCGACGCCGAGGGCGAGGACCATGTAGCCGAGCTGTGAGACCGTCGAGTACGCGAGCACTCGCTTGATGTCGGTCTGCACGAAGGCGAGCAGCCCACCGAACACAACCGTGATCGAACCAATGAGCGCAAGGCCGTTGATGCTCGATCCCGGAATGCTAAAGCCGTAGTAGAAGACCGGGTAGAGGCGGGCAATCATGAACACACCTGCGACGACGAGCGTCGCTGCGTGGATGAGCGCGGACACTGGCGTGGGGCCGGCCATAGCGTCGGGCAGCCAGGTGTGGAGCACGAACTGTCCAGACTTGCTCATGACCGCTGCGGTAAGCGAGATCGCCGCCCACGTCACTGCGGTCTGGTTCATCTCGTTGTTGATCACGGCCTTGTTGATCTCGACGATGTCGAAGGTGCCGCCGGCGGAGAAGAACAAGATGATCATGCCGACGAGCAGGCCAATATCGCCAACACGGTTCGTGAGGAACGCCTTGAGCGCCGCATCGGAGTTGGGCTTTTCTTCCCACCAATGACCAATGAGGGCAAAGGAACACAGACCGACGAGCTCCCAAGCAACGATCATCTGCAAGATGTTGCTGGACAGCACGTAACCGAGCATCGACGCGGTGAACAGCGAGAGGAATGCGAAGTAGTGCGTGTACCGCCTATCGCCGGCGACGTAGTCGGTGCTGTAAATGTGCACGAGCAGCGAGATCGTGGTCACGACGAACAACATGATGACCGACGGGCCATCGAGCAGCGTTCCGACCTTGAAGTCGACCCCGCCGTTGCGGAACCAGTCGCGCTCGTTCAAAACAGCGACCGCAGCGTGTCCGCCTTCGCCGCCTTCTTCGACGAACGAGGATGTCAGTTCGACCTGTTCGCTTTGGCCGTCGATCACGACGCTCGCGCCGAGGGCGTCTTCGGAATGCTCATCGCCGTGGTCGTCCTCGGCGTGCGCTGCACCGGCATCGGTTGGACCGCTGTAGTTGTCGCGGTGGTCCATCCAGGCAACGTTCGACAAGATGGCGAGCAAGAACGCTGCACCAACGGCAGCAATACCAAGCTCGGCGCCGCCCTTTGGCATGCGCTTCCCGAAGAACAAGATTCCGAGGAAGCTCAGTGCGGGCAACGTTGGGATAAGCCAAACGTTGTTGAGGAGCCAGCTGACATCGCCAGTGGCGAAGGACTCCTTCGGTACAGCTTCAACGGCGAGTGTGAGAAGAGACATCTACATCAGCCCTTCAACATGTCGAGTTCGGTGAAGTCGGTGCTCTTGCGGTTTCGGTACATGAGCAGGACCATGGCCAAGCCAACGCCAACCTCAGCGGCTGCGACGGCGATTACAAAGATTGCGAAGACATCGCCCTGAACGTTGTCACGGAACGCTCCGAAGGCAACCAGGTTGATGTTCACCGCGTTCAAGATGAGCTCGACAGACATGAGAACGAGCACACCGTTGCGGCGGGTCAGCACGCCGTACACGCCTATGCAGAACAGCACGGCGGCGAGCAGGAGGAATTGGTTGAGCATCATGACAGCAGATACCTACTCTTTCCGGGCCACTACGACGGCACCGATCAATGCTGCGAGGAGCAGTACCGAGGTTGCCTCGAACGGGACGATGTAGTCGCTGAAGATCGCGTCGGCGATCTGCTTGTTGTTGCCAAACACTTCGGCGCCGGGAACGCGACGTTGCACTTCGGGCTCGAGCGAGTCGAAGTCGGCCTGGGTAATCTCGACCTCGCCGGTACGGCCTTCGAGTCCGAGCGCTTCGATGACCGGCGTTGGCAAGTCGTCGACATCGGCGGTTGTCGGTGTGAACGCAATCGGTTCGGGGTCACTGAACTCGACTTCGATGTTCTCGTAGGTGTCGACGAGCGCAAAGCCAATGACAACGAAGAGCAGCACGCCAACGAGAGCACCCATGCCTCGACGTTCCGACGAGACCGAGTCGTCGTCACCGAGTTGGGCTTTGGTGAGCATGATGCCGAACAAGAACAGAACAATGATGGCGCCGATGTAGACCAAGATTTGTGTGGCGCCGACAAAGTCCGATCCGAGCAAGATGAAGATCGCAGCCGATGCGGCGAGCACGATCATCAGGTACAGGGCCGCGTGCACGACGTTGCCGGTCGTGACCATCTTGAACGCCGAGAACAACATGACGCCGGCAATGATCGCGAACGCAATGTTCTGCGGTAGCGCGTCGGTGAACTCGGAGCGGGTGAGAACTTCTTGAGCAAGGGTAAGGGCCGCGATCATCGAGGAACCTTTCGAACCTTTGCTTCAGAACCACTCTCGTAGCTCTCGAAGTCGGGAACCGTCTCCATCCATTCAGCCAAGCGGCTCTTGTCGTGAAGAAGGTCGGCAATACGAGGCTCGGAGTACTCATACTCCGGGCTCCAGAACAGAGCATCAAATGGGCAGACCTCAACGCAGATCCCGCAGTACATGCACAGCGCATAGTCGATGTCGAAGCGATCGAGCTTGTTCTTTTGACGTGGCTTGCCGCCAGCACGACGCGGCGGAGCCTTTTCCTTATGGCCCTCGATGTAGATGCACCAGTCCGGGCACTCACGGGCGCAGAGCATGCACGCCGTGCAGTTCTCTTCTTCGAGGGCAATAACACCACGAGCACGCGGTGATGGCGTCTCTTTCTCGTGCGGGTACTGAACCGTGACCGCGCCCTTTGAGGGGCTCGGAGGCTTCAGCGGCCCATCGGGGAAGATCGTCTCGTAGGCGGTCTTGGCAGTGACGCCAAGCCCCTTGATCATGCCGGGAACGATGCCCATTAGAACGCCACCTTCAAGATGCCCGTGATCACAATGTTGACCAGCGAGAGCGGAATCAGAACTTTCCACGCCAGCTGCTGCAGCTGATCCTCACGGAAACGTGGGTAGGTAAATCGGAACCAGAAGACGAGGAACATGACGCCCATCACCTTGGCCATCATGATTCCCGGGCCGAGGATGTTGAACAGGTTCGAGTCGGGGTCGAGGCCAGGGACCCACCAGCCGCCGAGGAACAGCGCCGATGCAATCATGCCGAAGATGCCCGCGGTCGCGAACTCGCCAATGAAGAAGAGCAGGAAGCGAATACCCGAGTACTCGGTCATGTAACCGGTAACGAGCTCGGATTCGGCGACCGGCATATCGAACGGCGGTTGGGTGAGCTCGGCCTGCATCGCAATCATGAAGATCACGAAGCCGAGGAACTGGGTCAAGATGAACGGGTTACCAATCCCGCCAAAGCCGAAGATCTCGCCCTCGGCCTGTGCGAGCACGATGTCTTGCATGTTGAGCGTTCCGGCCTGGATGACAACACCCATAACTGCGAGCACGAGCGGAAGTTCGTACGCAATGAGCTGGCCCGCAGCACGCAAGCCACCGAGCATCGAGTACTTCGATGCCGATGCCCAGCCGGCCATCAAGATGCCGATAACCGACACCGACGACACCGCGAGCGCAAAGTAGATACCGGTGTCGAGGTTGACGAACCAGGCGTCAGGCCCAAATGGGACGACGAGCACGAGCAGGAAGGAGCTTGCGAGCACCACGAACGGTGCAGCAGCAAAGACCAAACGGTCGGCTTTGCGTGGGAAGATGTCTTCCTTTTGGATCCACTTTCCGACCTCAGCAATGAGCTGGAGCGTTCCGGCAGGGCCAGCTTCGGTCGGACCGAGGCGGCTCTGCATAAAGCTCATCATCTTGAACAAGAAGATGTAGACGATCGGGCCAGCGGGCAACAGAACTGCTGCGAGGCCGCCGAGCGAACGGAAGATGGTTTCTACCCAGTAGGCGAGGGCAATCATCGGTCGATGTCTCCCAGGATGAAATAGAGCGACCCGAGGATGGCGATGATGTCAGGCACGTACACGCCCTTCAGCAACCACGGCGTGATCGAGACATTGTTGAACGATGCAGAACGGATCTTCACCCGGTACGGGTTGAGGTCGCCCTTGGAGATCACGTAGTAGCCCATCACGCCGAGCGGGTTCTCCGTCTCGACGAACGCTTCGCCAGCGGGAACCTTGATGATGCGAGGCACCTTGGCCATGATCGGTCCGCTCGGAATCTGGTTCAGGAGCTGGGTCACGATCTTCGCGCCTTCGCGCACCTCTTGCAGGCGAACCCACATGCGGCTGTAGCAGTCGCCATCGGGGTGGGTGTACACCTTCCAGTCGACCTGGTCGTAGACCAAACCGTGTGGCATTGCGTCACGCCGGACATCCCAGTCGACACCCGATGCACGGATGTTTACCCCGGACAGGCCGTAGGCGAGGCCGATGTCCTTGGGAATGATGCCGATGCCGCGGGTACGAGCTTGGAAGAGCTCGTTTCCGTACATCAGCGTTTCGATCTGGTCGCAGAAGTCTTCGACCTTCTCCATGGCGTTCTTCGTGTTCTGGATCCAGCCAGCGGGAAGATCGTCCTTCAAACCACCGATGCGGTCGAAGTTCGGGTGGAAGCGACCACCGGTGACAGCTTCGATTTGGTTGAGCACGTACTCACGGTCGCGGAAGGCAAAGAAGACCGGCGTAACAGCACCGACCTGGACGCCCATATCGCCAATGCCGAGCATGACGTTCGCGATGCGGCTCATCTCGTGCAAGATCGTGCGGATGTACTGGGCGCGAGGTGGCGCTTCGACTTCCATCAGCTTTTCGGCAGCGAGGATGAACGGCGTTTCGTTTGCGAAGCTGCCGGTCCAGTCGATGCGGTTGATCAGCGTGGTGACCTGCGGGAAGGTCCGCACCTCAGCGAGCTTCTCGTAGCCGCGGTGCATGTATCCCATGACCGGCTCGGCTGCGACGACCTGTTCGCCGTCGAGCTTCGCGATGATGCGAAGCGTGCCGTGGGTAGCCGGGTGCTGCGGTCCGAGGTTGAGGGTCATCCCCTCGGTTTCGATCTCGACGTTGACGCGGGCGTCAGCGGCTTGCTGGTCGATGTACCGGAGCTGTTCTGACTCACTCGTCGCGGTCATGCTCTATCCTCCGAAGCGCTCAAATCGTTAAGGCCGGTGGTCGTGATGCAGGCGGTCACTGAATCCTCCGAAGCGCTCAAATCGTCAAGGCCGGTGGTCGTGATGCAGGCGGTCATGACGCATCTCCATCTTCGTCGTCTTCGCCGGGCATCTGCTCGACGTCGACGATGCCTGGCCATGGCTTGATTCGACGGGCGAGCAGCGCAAAGTCTTTGCGCATCGGGAATCCCTCAAAGGAACCTGGCAGGTACAGCTTGCGTGGATTTGGGTGACCAATGAAAGTGAGGCCAAACATCTCGGCGGCTTCACGCTCGTGCCAGTTCGCTCCCGGGTACACGGGAATCCACGTCGGGATGGACAGATCATCGTCGGGAATATCGCACTTCACGGTGATGGCTCGCTCGGACGTGATGTCGTTCACCCGGGCAAAGACCTGAAAGCGGGTATCGCCACCGGCGTATCCCGTTTCGAGCGTGGCTGGTTCGTCGTCTGCTTCTTCAGCCTCGGGTGGGTTGAGCGTCAGATCGACCTGTGAATCCATGTCGCGTCCATAGGGGGACGGCTGCCAGTCGATGGCCGACAGGAAGTTGAAGTAGCCAAAGCCCATTCCGAAGCGCAAGGTGTTTGCGGTCTCGGCCCACGCCTCTCGGGTGACGCGTACCCACACGTCGTCGCCTGGCTTGATGAAGGTCTCGACAATGCCGTCGCCAAGGTCCTCAGCGAGGGTGGCGACGAGGGCTTCGCGCGCTTCGTCTACCTCTGCGACGACGTCGGCTTCAGTTTCTTCGACAGCTGTTTCGTCGCTCATGCACCCACCACGATCGGTTCTTGGGTCCACCGCTCTTGCATGTCCTCGTTCTGAATACGTTCTTGGAGCATGACGATGCCCTCGAGAAGCGCTTCAGGACGTGGAGGGCAGCCGGGTACGTATACGTCGACGGGAACGATCTGATCGACACCCTTGGTGACCGAGTAGCTATCCCAGTAGGGGCCGCCGCAGTTGGCGCAAGATCCCATGGAGATGACGTATTTCGGATCGGGCATCTGCTCGTACAGACGACGGATCGATGGTGCCATCTTGTCGGTGACCGTGCCGGAGATGACCACGAGGTCAGCTTGGCGCGGGCTGGCCGGGAACGGGATGACCCCGAGACGCATCACGTCGTAACGAGGGGACGCAAACGCTGCGCCCATCTCGAGCGCGCAACACGCAAGTCCCCACTGGTACACCCAAAGGGAGTACTTGCGGCTCATGTTGAGCAAGCCCGTAAGAGGCTTGGGCAGCTTGCCGGATTCGACTAGACCCATTTGAGCATTCCCTTCCGCCAGGCGTAAACCAGGCCGAGAAGCAAGATGAACACGAAGATCGCCATTTCGACCAGGCCGAACAAGCCGTAGGCCTCGAGGCGCGATGCCCACGGAAAGATGAAGACGGCTTCGACGTCGAACAGGACGAACAACAGCGCAAAGACGTAGTAGCGAATGTTGGCCTGGCTCCACATCGAGCCGGTCGGTTCGACGCCGGACTCGTAGTTTTCGAGTTTCTGTTCGTTTGGCTTATCGGGTCGGAAAATGCTGGCGAGGCCCAGGAAGGCCCCGACCAACAACACGCCGAGACCGGCGAAGATGGCGACTACAAGATAAGTGCGAAGGAAATCGGACACGAAGGCTCAATCTAACTGTCGACTTTTGGCGCCGCCAAGACCAGACAAGGCAGCGTTACGGACGTCACGAATGTATCGGGAATAGCGACACTTCTGGCTGATTCTCGCTACGGAAACACCGGTGTTTTGGTCACAGCTCGTCTATCTGACAGTTCGCCACCACGGAACGTCGGCTCAAGCCACGGAATAAACCGCCCGAGCACTATGCTAGAAGTGACGCGACACCAGCAGTATGGGAGATGATCGCTATGAAGGTTTGGATCGATCAAGACTTGTGCACCGGAGACGGCCTCTGTGAAGAGATTGCACCCGCAGTGTTCTTTGGACAAGACGATGGCTTGTTCTACGTGAAGGAGACCGCCGAAAACTACGGCGAAGAGAAGTTGTTCGATGGAACGAACAACCCCGCTGGCTCCGAAGGTATGGCACGTGTGCCAGATGCACTGATCGAGGCGACCATCGAGTCGGCCGAAGAGTGCCCAGGAGAATGCATCTTCCTCGAGGCCTAATCGCCACGATTTCGTTCGTTTGTTCACGTGCCCTCGGCCTCGGCCGAGGGCACGTGTCGTTTTGCGCCGATGGCCAACCGCCGAGCATCGACGAACAGCCATCCCGAAGGGTTGCCTGTGAGCCTGTGACGGATTGCGACCGCGGCGAAGGTCAGTCAGCGCTCAGGATCGAAGTTCTTGAGCAGGAACCAGCCGGTTCCGGCGAGAAGCGTGGCGATCAGTAGCTCTTGACTCACGCGGCCAAACCGCTGCTGCCACGTGCCGAGGCTAAAGACGAACTCGTTGAACACGCCGGCAATACCGAGGCTTGCGACGGTCGCCGTGAGCGCCGTAGCCACACGGTTGGAACGCATGGAGATGCTCCCCGGCGGCGACAACACGAGCAGCAGCACGAGTCCGATCGTCAGCAATCCGAGCGTTGCCGTAACCGGCGACACCATACGGCCGAGCAGCGAGGACCACGTCCATCCGCGGTCGATCTCGTCGAGGACCTGAAATAAACCAGCGACTAGGCGCAGGCCAATGGCCAACATGATGGCCGTGGCCGCTATTTCGCGCGCCTCATCACGTGAGAGGCGCATGGGCTAACTCCCAGAAGCGGTGAGCTGCGCCAGGGCGTCTTGAGCAAAGCCGTCGAGGATGCCCGGGAAGATGCCAAACAACACGGTGACAACAACTGCGGCCGCGATCACGACACCGATCGAGCGAGGAATGGCGAGCACCTCTGCGTCGTCGTCACCGTCTTCGAGGAACATCGAGATCAGGATGCGGATGTAGAGATATGCACCGATCACGGCGGCGATCATTGCGACGATGGCAACCCAGTAGTTCTCTGCGTCGACGGCGGCGGCGATAACACCGAACTTGGCGAAGAAGCCGCTGGTGAGCGGCACGCCAGCCTGTGCGAGCAGGAACACCATGAAGGCAAAGCTCAAGAGCGGCTTGCGCTTACCGAGGCCCTTGAAGGCGTCGAAGGAGAAGTTGTTGTCCCCTTCCCCACCGAGCACGGTGAGCACGCCGAAGGTGCCGGCGACAAGGAATGTGTAGGACGCCAAGTAGAACAAGGCCGCCGCTGTTCCCCGCTCACTCGCCGCCAGAACGCCGAGCAAGATAAAGCCGGCGTGGCTGATCGAGGAGTAGGCGAGCATGCGCTTCACGTCGGTCTGCACGATTGCGGTGATCGACCCAATGAGCAGGGTGAGCGCTGCAATAACTTCCATTGCCGGAACCCAGTCGTCGACGACCGCTTGGAAGCCGGTGGACAAGATGCGCAACAAGCCAGCGAAACCGGCGGCCTTCACGCCCGATGCCATGTAGGCAACAACCGGTGTCGGCGCTCCCTCGTAGACATCGGGAGTCCAGGAGTGGAACGGTACGGCGCCAACCTTGAACGCCAAGCCAACAATCATGAGGGCGAGGCCACCGAGCAGCAGTCCGTCCTGCACCAACGCTTGGGTATCGAGGAACGTCTTGATCTCGACCAGGTTGGTGGTTCCGGTCGCTCCGTAGATGAGGGCGATGCCGTAGAGCAAGAACGTCGAGCTGAACGCACCGAGCACGAAGTACTTCATGCCGGCCTCTTGCGATTCGAAACGACGGCGGTGCATGGCAGCGAGGATGTACACGGCCAATGAAAGCGTCTCGAGTCCGAGGAAGAACACGATCAGGTCGTTGGCGAAGGCCATGATCAGCCCGCCCGTTCCCGAGAGCAACAGGAGAACGTGGAGTTCGACGCCTTCGAGCTGCTCACGGATCAGGTAGGTGTGTGCCAGCAATGACGCCATGATGACGGCGAGAGCGATCACGATCGTCAAGAAGATCGAGAATCCGTCGAACCCAACGCTGTTGGCAATGGTGGACGACGGACCTTCGTCGGTGTATCGACCCCACAAGGAGATCGCCGAGATGACCGCACCGGTGCATGCAGCGAGCGTCCATCCGGTGATGAACCATGCGGGCAGGTCCTTCTTCACCGAGGTCATCGTCAAGATGAGCAAACCGCCG
Organism: uncultured Acidimicrobiales bacterium; assembly: GCA_938002955.1. Classification (GTDB taxonomy): domain Bacteria; phylum Actinomycetota; class Acidimicrobiia; order Acidimicrobiales; family SHLQ01; genus SHLQ01. The sequence continues at coordinate 27,128 of CALLAA010000259.1, read as the reverse complement.
ACGCCCATAAAGAGCATCGGAAGCAGGATCGCGACGTCGACGTCAGGTGTGGCGATAGTTGTTTGTGCGAGCATTATTCGCCGTCCTCGCTGTGATCGTCATCACTGTGGTCATCGTCGCCGTGGTCATCGTCGCCATGGTCGTCATCATCACTGTGATCGTCGCCATGGTCGTCGCCATGGTCATCGGACGGAGCCAGAACTTCACGCTGCGGTTCCGTCCAGGTATCGACGTTCTCGTCGATGTGGGCGATCAAGGCGTCGACCGATGGCTCAATTCGCTCGAGCATGGGCTTTGGGTACACACCCAAGAACACGATGAGCACCAGCATTGGAAGGAGCACGAGCCCCTCGGAGACCTTGAGGTCTTCCATTTCTGCGTTCTCGCCCTCGGCTGGGCCGTGGAACACACGCTGGTATGCCCATAGCAGGTAGAGGGCGGCGAGAATGACGCCCGTAGCTGCGATCGACGTGATCCATGGGCTGGCGACAAAGGCACCGAGCAGGATCAAGAATTCGCCGACGAAACCGTTGAGGCCCGGCAAGCCGACCGACGACAGCATCACGAGGGTGAACGCCGCAGCAAAGACGGGAGCGGACTTCTGAAGGCCACCCAGCTGGGAGATTTCGCGGGTGTGGCGACGCTCGTACATCCAACCAACGAGGAAGAACAGCGCACCGGTGGAGAGGCCGTGGTTGACCATCTGCATGACGGATCCAACGAGGGCTTCGGTCGTGATCGCAAAGGTTCCCAACACGATGAAGCCAAGGTGGGCAACAGAGGAGTAGGCAACGAGGCGCTTCAGGTCCTTCTGCATCGTTGCGGCAACAGCGCCGTAGATGATGCCGATCGTGCCGAGGATCATCATGACCGGGGCAAACCAGGTGGCTGCCTCGGGGAAGAGGTAGAGACCGAACCGCAAGAAGCCGTACGTGCCCAGCTTGAGCATCACGCCTGCGAGGATGACCGACCCTGCGGTGGGCGCCTCGGTGTGTGCGTCGGGAAGCCAGGTGTGCACCGGGAAGATCGGAACCTTTACCGAGAACGCAAGGGCGAACGCAAGGAAGATCCAACGGCCGGTGTTGACGCCCCAGTTCTGACCTTCGGCGATCTCGACGAGGTTGAACGTCGTGACGCCAGTCGCGTCCTCGTGCAAGAAGACGATCGCCAAGATGCCGACGAGCATCAGGGCAGAACCGAACATCGTGTAGAGGAAGAACTTGGTCGCGGCGTAGACACGGTTTCCGTGGCCCCAGCTACCAATGAGGAAGTACATCGGCACGAGCACGACTTCGAAGAACACGAAGAAGAAGAACAAGTCGCGGGTGAGGAACACGCCCATGACGCCAGCTTCGAGCGCGACGATCCAGGCGAAGTAGTTCTTCGGGCTGTGTTCAGGTGAGACGCCCAGGATTGCGAGCGGGAACAAGATGCCCGTAAGCACGACGAGGAACAAACTGATCCCGTCGACGGCGAGGTCCCAGCGAATGCCGAGACTCTCGACCCAAACGTTCGGGTCGTCGTTCGCGAACTGGAACCCGGAGTCGTCCTTGTTGAACTCGGCCAGCACCCAGATGCTCATCGCTCCCGTAATCACGGTTGCGATCAGTGCGATCAGGCGGTGAGCCTCGATGCGGGCAGCGGGGACGACGGCGATAGCGATAGCCCCAAGGAACGGAATGACGACAAGCGCGGTCAGAACGGGGAAGTTCACCGGACCTGCAGCCTCAGCGGCGAGAAGAAGCGAATTGATCATGCTGCTGTCCTCACCAAGAACCAAACGAGAAGTGCTACCGAACCAGCCGAGATGCCGAGCGCGTAGGTGCGCACGTAACCGGTCTGGAGTTTGCGGACCATGCCGCCGCTGTCACGAACCACCGTGGCGGCTCCGTTGACAACGCCATCGATGACGTTGGCATCAAACCACGCAATCGCGTCGAATAGCTTCGCACCCGGCCCACCCATGAAGGCGCTCACCGCAGTGTCGTATCCCCATGCATCGGCGAGAATCTTCTTCTCGATATCGGCCGGGTTCGCCTTGTTCTTCAGGTACACCGAGTACGCCGCGAAGATGCCGATCGCTCCAGCGCCGATAGCGACGAAGGCAAGCAGCCATTTCGTTGCGGCGCTCGCGTTGACGACGTGTTCATGGGCCAGGGTTGGCTCGAGCCAGTGGCCGAGGAAATGCAGGCCCTTCGTAAACGGAAGGTTGAGCGCACCACCGACGATGCTGAGGCCAGCGAGCACGATCAGCGGTGTCGTCATCTGCCATGGTGATTCGTGTGGGTGATGGTCAGCGCGGGCAGCGACGTCTTCGGACAAGAAGTCGCTCGCAGCTCCAGCGTCTGGTGCGCTACCGACAGCGGCAGGGACTCGCGTGCGATCACCGGACTTCGCCGTATCGAGCGCGGAGGCTGCGACACCTGCGAGCTCGGCGGTCTCGTCCATAGATGCCTTGGCTGACTCTTCGGCGGTCTTGGCCTTGGCGATCGCTGCGTCGGCAGCTTCGACGGCTTTATCTGCAGCCTCTTGTTCGTCTTCGCTTGCCTTGGCAGCGTCGATCTTGGCTGTTGCGTAGGTTTCGCGCGCCTCGTCGAGGGCGACGACGGCTGCGGCGTGTGCCTCGGAGGCTTCGGTTGCTGCGGCCGAAGCAGTGGTTGCGGACTCGTCAGCGTCGGCAACATATGCCGCCCATGCTGCATCGATCTCGGAAGGATCGGGGTCAGCAAAGCGGTAGCGGCCAAAGAAGGTCATGAAGACCTGGCGGCTCATGTAGAAGGCGGTGAGCAGCGCGGTGATCAGACCAAAGAACCACAGGAGCTTGCCGTTGAGCCCACCAATGTCCCATGCACCGAGCAGAATCTCGTCCTTGGACCAAAAGCCCGCGAACGGCGGCACACCGGCAATGGCGAGCCAGCCAATGATGAACGTGCCAGCGGTAATCGGCATGAGCTTTTGCAGGGCGCCATAGCGGCGCATGTCCTGATCGTTGTCCATGCCGTGGATAACCGAGCCCGAACCAAGGAACAACAATGCCTTGAAGAAGGCGTGGGTGATCATGTGGAAGATCGCGGCGACGTAAGCGCCTGTTCCAACAGCGAGCACCATGTATCCGAGCTGCGAAACCGTCGAATACGCAAGAACCTTCTTGATGTCGTTCTGTGCAACAGCGATCGTCGCTGCGAACAGCGCGGTTCCGACGCCAACCCAGGCAATGAGGTTGGTGGACCAGAACGCTGCCTCATAGAGAACGCCGTTGACCCGTGTCAGCAAGTAGACGCCTGAGGTCACCATGGTCGCTGCGTGAATGAGCGCCGAAACGGGCGTAGGGCCAGCCATTGCGTCGGGAAGCCACAAGTAGAGCGGGAACTGTGCTGACTTACCCATCGCTCCAATGAAGAGGAGCAAGGTAAGGCCGGTGGCGACACCGGTGCTCATCGAACCAGCTGCGCCGTTGAGCGTCAGGTAATCGATCGAGCCGACCTTGGCGAAGGCCAAGAACGTTGCGACCATGAAACCCCAGTCGCCAACACGGTTGGTGACGAAGGCCTTCTTGCCTGCGGTCGCGTTCGCTTCTTCGTGGAACCAGAAGCTGATGAGGAAGTACGAGCATGCGCCCACACCTTCCCAGCCAAGGAAGGTGAGCAACAGGTTGTCGCCGAGCACCAACATGAGCATCGCAAAGACGAACATGTTGAGGTACAGGAAGAACTTTGAGAAGTTCTCGTCGCCGTGCATGTACCCGATCGAGTACAGGTGGATGAGGGTGCCGATTCCGGTCACGAACAGGATCATCGCCACCGACAGCGGATCGACGAGGAACGCAATATCGACAGAGAAGTCGCCGACCGGGACCCATTCGAAGACGGTCTTGGTCACTTGGCGATCTTCCTCGTCGCGTGCGACGAGACCGAAGAACGTAATAACGGCGGAGAGGAACGAACCGCCGACGGCGGCGGTGGCCAAGTAGCCGGCTGCTGGCTCGCCCAAGCGGCGGCCGATCGCCATCAGGGTGATGAACCCGACGAGCGGGAAGAGGGCGACGAGATATACGAAGTTGATCATTACTAGCCCCTCAACACCGACAGGTCGTCAGCGGTCGCGCCGTCGCGGCGCTTCATGATCGCAACAACGATGGCGAGGCCGACAACGACCTCGGCTGCGGCGACGACCATGACAAAGAAGACGGCGACTTGTCCGCCGATGTCGTTGAGGCCCCAGGCCAACCCGACGAAGGTCAAGTTGACGGCGTTCAACATAAGTTCGACGCACATGAACATCACGAGTGGGTTTCGGCGGACGAGAAGTCCAACGGAACCAATCGAGAAGAGCAGGGCCGAGAGAATGAGGTAGTACGTGGGCGTGAGTTCCATGGTGTTACGCCTCCCCGGCCACGTCGACGTCTTCGACATCGGCATCGACGTCGGAGTCTTCGTCGTCAGAACCGCCGAGGGCGGGAATATCGGGTAGTGGTTGCAATGCGCCCGGAATGCGACGCGCCATAACGACGGCGCCAACGACGGCGACGGTGAGCAGTAGGCCCGTGACCTCGAATGCGAACACGTGCGTGGTGAAGACGGTTTCGGCCAGCTGGTTGATGTTGGGGATCGTCTCGCCGGTGATCGAGTTCTGATCGACCGCCCGAAGCGACGCCGGGTTGCCGGTGACTCCATCGACGGAGTTGATCACGGCGAGGAGGAGTCCGAGGATTGCACCGCCGGTGATGATCGCCGCAAAACGTTGACCGACAAGTGGATCAACCCGCAGGTTCTCCGCAGTATCCACACCGAGGAGCATGATGACGAACAGGAACAAGATGACGATCGCTCCGGCATAGACGATCACCTGAATCGCAGCGAGGAAGTGTGCCTCGACGACCAAGAACTCGACGGCCACTCCGAAGAGGGTCTGGATCAGGAACAGCGCGGCGTGCACGGGGTTGCGGGCAAACACGACACCGAGCGCTCCCGTGAGCACGATGAGGCCGGCGAGGAGAAAGGAAAAGAGTTGCAGACTCATCAGTGACCGCCACCGGTTGAATCATGACCGTGTGAATCGTGACCGTCAGCGTCTGCGGCGTCGACGTCTGCGGCTTCGACGTCGGTGGGCGCAGCGTCTGCGGCCTGGCCTTGTTCGGGAGCACGCACGCCGTAACCGAGCTCGCCGGACCACGCAACGGTGTTCTGGTAGGCGGCCGAACCACCTGGAGACGTGGCTCGCATCCAACCTGAAGTCAGGGCATCGTCGCCTTCGCGCCAGTCTTCCCATGGAAGCTTCTGGGGCATGCCGTCGTCGCCAACAACGAGTTCGTCCTTGGTGTAAATGGCATCTTGGCGGTTCGTGAACGAGAACTCGAACAGCTTCGATTCGGTGATTGCTTGCGTCGGGCAGGCCTCGACGCACAGGTCGCAGTGAATGCAGCGCAAGTAGTTGATCTCATAGACGTAGCCATAACGCTCGCCGGGAGACACGGGGTTTTCGGGCTGGTTGTCGGCGCCGCGCACGTAGATGCAGCGAGCTGGACACACACCGGCGCAGAGCTCGCAGCCAATGCACTTCTCCATGCCATCTTCGTATCGGTTCAGTACGTGACGACCGTGAAAGCGTTCTGGCTTGTCACGCTTTTCGCCTTCGCCTTTGGCCTTGTATTCACCAGTAACACGCTCTTCAAAGAGCTTGTTGAAGGTGACGGCAAATCCCTCGAGGTATCCCATCAGCCGTACTCCTCCACGAAGTCTGCGTTCGATCGGTTCGCCCTGGCGTTACGAATGGCGGCGGTAAGCAGTCCGGCGCCAAGTCCCATGACGGTGATGCCGACCGGAATGACGATCCAGAGGTTCCAGCCTTCGTTCTGACCGACGCGAATAGCGGCGAGGATCAGGAACCATCCGAGCGAGAACGGAATGAGGACCTTCCAACCAAGGTCCATCAACTGGTCGTAGCGAAGGCGAGGAAGGGTGGCCCGGAACCAGACGAAGATGAACAAGAAGACCAGGACCTTCAAGAAGAACCACAGGATCGGCCACACGAAACCGAACGTGCTGGTCAGGATTGGTCCGTCGGGACCGCCAAAGAACAGGGTCACGATGATCGCGGCCATCGTGACGACGTTCATGAACTCGGCGAGGAAGAACAGCGAGAAGCGAAGCGAGCTGTACTCGGTGTGGAAACCACCAACGAGTTCCTGCTCGGCCTCGACCAAGTCGAATGGCGGTCGGTTCAGCTCGGCGGTTCCAGCGATCAGGAACACAACGAACGGGATGAAGCCGAGGCTAAAGACGTTCCAACCGCCGATGCCGAAGCGACCATCGACCTGGCTGGCGACGATCTCGTTGGTGCTCAGCGAGCCGCTGGTAAGGAACACGGCAGCGAGAGACAGGCCAAGCGCTGCTTCGTAGGAAACCATCTGTGCCGACGCACGAACCGAGCCGAGCAGCGGGTACTTCGATCCCGAGGACCAGCCGGCGAGCATGACGCCATAAATGCCCAGGCCCGACATGGCGAGGAACAACAAGATGCCCATGGGCGGGTCGACGAGCTGGAGGAACGTCGTGTGTCCAAAGATCTCGACCGAACCATCGTTGCCGTCACGGAAGTTTCCACCGATCGGGACGACCGCAAACATGAGGAACGCGGGAATCAGCGACAGGTAGGGCGAGAGCTTAAAGACGAACTTGTCCGCACCGTCGGGGGTCAGGTCTTCCTTGAAGAACAGCTTGATGCCGTCGGCCAGGGTCTGCAGGATGCCCCACGGGCCAGCAACGTTCGGACCGATGCGGTTCTGCATGTCGGAAACGACTTTGCGTTCGAACCACACCATGAGCATGACCGACACCAAGAGCATCGAAAAGACGAGGACGACCTTAACGACGAGAAAGACCGGGTCCCAGCTGGTCCAGTCAAAGTCGCTCAGGTACTGCTGCTGCGCCAGAATCATGACGCATTCTCCACTCGCACGGTCGTGACGATACGCCCTACATCGAGCAGTTGCGCCACCGATGCGTTTGGTTGATTGAATTCGACCTCAACACAACCTGGTGCAACACCGTCGTTTGCCACTACGGGCAGCGTGATCGACCCGACATCGTTACCGAGCGTGACATCGCCGCCGATGGTGATGTTCGCCGAATCGATGTCGGCCGGGTTCATCGCCGCAGTCGCTCCAGCAGCCAACGCGTTGAGCGATGGGCAGAAGGTGAGCATCGTGCCTTCGTCGTACATCTTGCGGGTGACAACGAGCGACAGGCCCGCTCCGCCGTCGTCCTCGGCAACCGAGATCCCCGACGCCGACGGTGCCGAAACGGACGATCCAGCGAGCAGAACAGCGTCGGTGCCAGCGTCGACGATGCCCGCAATCGACACATCGGCGTGAAGCGCCGAGGCGGCGTTGAGTTCGGCCCACAGCTCGTCGAGGTCAATAAAGCCAAGATCGGTGCCGAGCTGAGCGGCGAGCTCAGCGGCGATCATCCAGTCGGGGCGAGCCGTCCCGGGAGGGGTGACTTTGCGAGACACCGAGCTAATGCGGCCTTCGATGTTCGTGAAGGTGCCATCGACTTCGGTGGCGCTCGCGGCAGCGGGGAACACGATGTCTGCGCCGGTCGAGGTGAAGTTCAGCAGGCAATCGACGGCAATCAGGTGCTCGACCTTGTTGAACGCTTGCTCGGCGAGCTTCGCGTCCGGGAAGTCGGTGAGCGGGTCGCAGCCGAGCAGGATCGCAACATCGATACCACCGGCGGCGGCCCGACGGAGCATTGCTTCGGTATCCATGCCGTGGCCCGTTGGTGCACTGTCCCAGCCAGCTGGTGTGCTGCCGAGCGGGTTGCGTCCGGGAAGTAGGCCGGGGGCGAGTCCCATGTCGAGTGCGCCCATGATGTTGCCGCGATGCAGACATGGCAGGAACGTGGCGTTCGGCTTTGCTTCGGCAATCGACGCAATGGCCTTCTCGATGACGGAACGGTCAGCCGAAAGGGTGCCCGGTCCGTAGACCACGGTGATGTCGCCTGCGAGCGCTGCGCTCGCTGCGTCGTCGCCGGTGCCGGCGAGCAGCGCCGCAACGGTCTCCGCGAGTTGAGCTGGACCCGTGCGAACCGAGTGCGCCGCGTACTGCGTGAGCCCGGTCGCGGTGGGTGAGACTTCGACGATCGTGGCCTTGTCATGTTCGGCTGCGTGACGCAGGCGAAGGAACAGCGAGCCGTGGGTCTCTTTGGGGTCCACGCCGATGACGAGGACGGTTCCGCCGGGAGCACAGGCGTCGGCGATCGTTGCGCGTGGGAGGCCGAGGACCAATTCGGCGCTGAGGCCATCGCCCATCTGCGCATCGACGTTGTCGGTACCGAGGACAGACTTCGCGAGCTTGGCCCAGGCGTATTGCGATTCGTTCGACATGCGAGCGCCACCGAATACGGCAATTCGTTCGGGGGCGACGCCATCGAGCGCCTCGGCGGCCTTGCGAAGCGCGAGTGGCCACGACGCTGCGACGAGCTGGTCGCCATCGTCGGTGGGGTTGCCAAGATCATCACCGCGCAGGAGCGGGCCGGTGATCCGGGCGTCGGAGTTGAGGGCTTCGAAACTGAACCGTTCCTTGTCGCTCAGCCATCCCCAGTTCACCGCATCACTATCGACGCCGAGGTACCGGAGCACTTCGTTGCGCGAGCTCTGAACCGTGATTCGGGAACCGACCGAATCGGTCGTGGCCGTCGACGGCGTCTCGGTGAGGTCCCAGGGACGAGCCTTGAACCGGTAGGGCTTTGCGGTCAATGCGCCGACCGGGCAGATCTGCACGGTGTTGCCCGAGAAGTACGACGAGAACGGTTCTTCTGGGAACGTGTTGACCTGGGTCTCGTTGCCACGCGCTTGGAAGTGGATCAGCGGGTCGCCGGCAACTTCTTTTGCAAACCGGGTGCAGCGATCGCACAGGATGCAGCGCTCGCGGTCGAGGTAGACGATGTCGCTGATCGGAATCGGCTTTTGGAAGTGCCGCTTCTCTTCGACGAAACGGCTCTCACCAGGACCGAACGCCATGGTCTGATCCTGGAGCGGGCATTCGCCACCCTTGTCGCAGACCGGGCAATCGAGCGGGTGGTTGATCAACAAGAACTCGAGCACACCATCTTGTGCCTTCTTGGTGACTTCGCTTTCGGTCACGACGGTCATGCCGTCGGAGACCGTGAGCATGCAGCTCGGCTGGAGACCGGGACCGCGGCCCGTGTCGACCTCGACGAGGCACATGCGGCACATGCCGACCGGCTTCATACGTGGGTGATAGCAAAAGCGCGGGATGTAGACCCCGTGGCGCTCGGCGGCATCGATAAGCAGCTCGCCCTTGTTGGCGACGACGTCGACACCGTCGACATTGATCGTCACACCGGTTTCGACTTCAGGTTCAGTCGTTGTCATGCGATCACTCCTCGACACTTCCGGTCGAGACCTGCCGAAGTCGACATGGTCACTGCGCTTCGCTCCGTTCCCCTCATGAGCTGACCTCAGTTTTACTGTCGAGGTCCACAGAAATCTCGGGATGGTTCGTGGTAACCGCCATCGCAATCTTCTCGTCGAATTCGTGGCGGAAGCGGCGAAGGGCTGACGTGATTGGCGCAACCGACGATGGTCCGAGTGGGCAGATCGTGGTCTGCTTCGGTGGGAACGGCACGGCCTCGAGGCCCTGCGATTCGTCCGATGCAACCGGGTACGGCCCGGGTGAAATGTTGTCGGCGACGTCGAGCAGCAGCTCGATATCGCCGGGACGGCCGTGACCGTCGTGGATGCGCTGGAGGATCTTCTCTTCCCAGCTGGTGCCTTCACGACATGGCGTGCACTTTCCGCACGACTCACGAGCGTAAAAACGAACGAGGCGAAGTGCGGACTTCACCGCACAGCTCGAGTCGTCCATCACCATGATGGCGCCAGAGCCAAGCATGGTTCCGGCTGCGCCGACGGGGCGGGCTTCGAGCGGCAATGACACTTGTTCGGGGAACAGCCATGGAGCTGAACCGCCGCCGGGGACGAACGCTTTGAGCGTGCGCCCGTCGCGCATGCCCTGGCAATAGTCGTCGCCGTAGAGCAGATCCTCATAGGTGGTGACGCCTTGCTCGACCTCGTAGACACCCGGGCGCTTCACTTGCCCGGAGACCGCGAACATGCGCGTACCCGGAGAGGTTTCGCTGCCGTACTTCTTGTACTCCTCGGCGGAGTTGTTCATCAGCCACGGCAGGTTCGCCAACGTCTCGACGTTGTTGACAATCGTGGGCTGACCGTAGAGGCCAACGGCTGCGGGAAAGAATGGTGGCTTCAGGCGTGGCATGCCACGGTTGCCCTCGAGGCTCTCGATGAGCGCTGTCTCTTCACCAACGATGTATGCGCCAGCACCCCAGTGCAGCACGATGTCGACGGAGAAGTCCGAGCCGAGAATGTTCTGGCCGATGTACCCCTTGGCGTACGCCTCGTTGAGGGCATCGGCGATCCGCTGCTGGGCGATCGCCATCTCGCCGCGAACGTACAGGAAGCACTGCGACAAGCCAATCGCGTAACACGCGATCAGGCAGCCTTCGATCAGCTGATGTGGATCTCGCTCCATGAGGAGACGGTCTTTGTAGGTTCCTGGCTCGGACTCATCGCCGTTGACAACCAGGTACCGGGGCCAGACCTCTGGCGGGCAAAAGCCCCACTTGATTCCGGCCGGGAAGCCAGCGCCGCCGCGGCCGAGAAGCGTTGCGTCGCGGGTCTCGCCGTGGACTTCTTCGGGAGTGCGCTTCAGCGCGGCCCTGAGGCCTTCATAGCCACCGGTCGCCTCGTAGCGCTCCATCGTGTAGCTGTCTTCATAGGTGAAGCGCGAGGTAACGATCTTTGTGCCGGGAGTCTCGACGTAGCCCGGAGCGTGTGGAACGTAATCACCAATGGCCATTAGTTGTCCTTCGCAGCCGCGGTGAGCCACACCGGTGCTTCGTGAATCTGCTCGGGGGCGATGATGTGCGCCGTTTGCTCTTCGGTCATGGTCTGGCGGGCGAGACCCAACGTGCCGTGGCTTGGGATTGGCTCACCGGGGTTGGACGTAATGAGCTTGTCGGGCGTGTTGCCGGCGCGAAGCGCAGCGATGATGTCATCGAAGTCGTCGTGGGTCAGGCGAAGCCCAAAGCGATAGTTGACCTGAATGCATGGCGCTTCGGTGCACGCCGCAATGCATTCGACGTCCTCGATCGTGAACATGCCGTCTTCGGTCGTGCCGCCAGCACGAATGCCGAGCGTTTCCTCGGCGTGGTGCAGGAGTTCCTCGCCACCGAGCAGTTGGCACGACAAGTTGGTGCAGATGTTGACCATGTAGGTGCCAACGGGATGCAGCTTGAACATCTCGTAGAACGTGCAGGTTCCCTTGACCTCGGCGGGGGTAACTCCGACCAATTCGGCGAGGTGCGACATGGCGTCATCGGACACCCAACCGTCTTGTTCTTGTGCCAAATGCAGCAGCGGAATCAGGGCAGACTTCGGCCGCGGGTAGCGACGAATGATGTCGTGGGCAAGCGCCACGTTGGCGTCAGAAAGTCGGCTCATGAGACAACCTTTGCTGCGTGCGACGTTTCGCCGCAGGCGAAATTCGGGTTTGGGGAAGCCCCTTCGGGGCTGAGCCAATACGTCACCGATCAACCTCACCCATGATTGGATCGACGCTCGAAATGACGGCGACGGCATCGGCGAGGAGGCCGTTTTCCATCAGGTGCGGGAGCGTCTGCAAGTTCACAAAGCTCGGGGCACGAACGTGCATGCGATACGGCGTCGAACTGCCGTCGCTCACGATGTACACGCCGAGTTCGCCGCGAGGACTCTCGACCGCAGCGTAGGTCTCACCGGCGGGCACTTTGAAGCCCTCGGTGAAGATCTTGAAGTGATGGATAAGCGCTTCCATCGACTCGTCGATTCGGCCACGCGGTGGTGGCGTGACCTTCTTGTTCTGCGCCCGGTAGTCACCCGATGGCATCTTCTCGATGCACTGGCGAACGATCTTGATCGACTCTTCGATCTCGGCGAGGCGGATTGCGTACCGGTCGAAGCAATCGCCGTACTCACCAACGGGGATCGCAAAGTCGACCTGGTCATACGCGAGGTATGGCATGTCTCGACGCAGGTCCCAGCTACTTCCGGCCGATCGTAGGATTGGGCCGGTGGTTCCGAGTGCGAGGCATTCGGCCTCGTTGATCACACCAACGCCTTGGAGACGGTCTCGCCAGATCGGCTGGCCGTTCATCAAGATGTGATACTCATCGAGGCGGGGCTCGAGCATTTCGAGGTACTCGAGCAGATCTTCTTGCCAGCCATCGTGCAGGTCGGCGGCAACGCCACCGGGACGGATGTAGTTGTGGTTCATGCGAAGGCCGGTGACCTTCTCAAAGAAGCGCAACAGCGGCTCGCGTTCGCGCCATCCGTAGATCATCATCGATACGGCACCGAGGTCCATGCCGTTGGTCGCCATGAACAACAGGTGTGATGCCATGCGGTTCAGCTCGGTCATCATCATGCGAATCCAGGTCGCACGCTCTGGGATCTCAAGGCCGAGCAGGTTCTCCACTGCGAGCGAGAACGCAAGCTCGGTGAACAACGGCGACGAGTAGTCCATGCGGGTGACGTTGGTGCCACCTTGCAGGTAGGTGAGCTGCTCGCCGGTCTTTTCCATACCGGTGTGGAGATACCCGATGATCGGCTTTGAACGGAGAACCGTCTCGCCTTCCATCTCGAGCATCAACCGGAGCACGCCGTGCGTAGACGGATGCGAGGGACCCATATTGATGATCATCTTCTGATCACCAAATTCGTGTTCCGGGCTCAGCGAAAGTGCGCCGGCTTCGGCTTCGCTCATTCGTAGGACCGCGTTGTCGCGGCTCATGACGCGTTCGGCGCCGCCGATGAGCCCGTCGATCTCGGCCTCTGACGGGGTGTGTTCTGCAATAGTCATGTCACTATCCCCTAGCTCTGTCCGGGTGCGCCCTTGAACTGAACCGGAATACGGCCCATATCAAAGTCTTTTCGCAGCGGGAATCCATTCCATTCCTCGGGCATCAAGATGCGGCTGAGGTCTGGATGGTCGGTGAATTCGATACCGAACATGTCGAACGCTTCACGTTCCATAGCTTCGGTGCCTGGGAACATGTCGAAGAGCGACGGTATCGATGCGCCTTCGGCAACCTGACAGCGAACGCGGATGCGCTCACGGCGTGCGTGACTGATGAGGTTGACAACGACCTCGAATCGCTCGGGAATGACACTCGCGGGGAGGTCGTTGCGCACGTGGTTTGCGTAATCGGCCCCACAGAGGTCAACAACCTGTTGGAAGCCATCGCTGATCAGCTCGCCAAAGAGGTCGAGGTACGACTCGGCGTCGGCGAAGATGACGGTCTGGCCGAACGCATGGTGGACGGGTACGCCGTAGAGCAGTTCCTCGTCGGGCGCTGCGTCTTCGTCGGTCTCGTCGGCGCCATCGTGTTCGGTGTCGTCGGTCTCTTCGGTCTCGGTCTCTTCGGCCGGAGCCTCAGTGTCGTCTGACGCGGTTTCTTCTTCGGTGGTCTCGGTGTCTTCAGCCATGGTTACGCCCGGCCGAGTGAGACTGGTGTTGGCTGTCCGTCGCGTTGGGCGACTTCGATGGCCGCGCCGCCGCCGTTTTCGCTGCGACGTCGCATGAGCTCGCCGGTTTCGATCGCGCCGTGAAGCGTGAAGATTGCATGGAGCAAGGTTTCGGGACCGGGAGGGCAGCCGGGGGCGTACACATCGACCGGTACGACCTGGTCAACACCCTGCACGATCGCATAGTTGTTGAACATGCCGCCGCTGGAGGCGCACACTCCCATGGAGATAACCCACTTCGGTTCGGCCATCTGGTCGTAAATGGTGCGAAGTACTGGTGCCATCTTCTGAGAGACACGTCCGGCCACGATCATGAGGTCGGCTTGGCGAGGCGAGGCTCGGAAGACCTCCATGCCATAGCGGGCCATGTCATAGTGGCCAGCGCCGGTCGCCATCATCTCGATCGCGCAGCACGCAAGACCAAAGGTTGCAGGCCACAGACTGCGAGCACGAGACCAGTTGACGAGGTCCTCGACGCGAGCGGTGATGACGTTGTGTTCCAGGCCGGCAAGACCGTCGTCGAGAACGGTGCGACCGCTGTGCTCGTCTTTAAACAAACCCATATCAGGCAGCCTCGGTTACGTCGGGATCGGGGAAGCGGCCCTCACCACCAACACGGCGAACCGTAGAGCGGGTGGTGCGTTCGGCCGACACGGCCGCTTTGAGACGACGTGCTTGGTGCACGGGGCCCCACTCGAGAGCGCCGTTTCCAATCAGATATACGAACGACTCAAACACGGCGAAGGCAAAGATCAGGATTGCAAAGAAGCCAAATGCGCCAAGACTCTCGTGCGCCACAGCCCACGGGTAGAAGAAGATGAGCTCGATATCGAACACGATGAAGATCATGGCGATGAGGAAAAAGCGAACCGGGAACCGCTCCGGAGTTTCCTTCGCCGGCTCGATACCGCACTCGTAAGCCGAGTTCTTCTTGTCGTTTGGCCGGTTGGGCGCCAGCATCCGAGAAGCAACAAAGCTGACTGCCGCAAACAGGATGCCAAGCACCATAAGTGCTACGAGCGGCAGGTATTGCATGGCTTAGGCCTCGGATTCGAATTCTTCGACGCGCGACATCGTGGCGAGGTCGCGCAGGTGGAGCATGTACGCAAGAGCGGTGAAGATGAGCAGCGAGCCAAGGGTGACCATGGCCGGTGGGAATCGAAGGTTGCCGAGGTCACGAATCATGACGACAGAGACAATCGGTGCATCTTCATCGACGGTCGGGAACGGCGGCGCCTGGCCCTCTTCCACAATGAGCGCCTGCTCATCGATTGCTTGCAGCTGAACAATCGCGTACTCCGGCGGGTTCAGAATGCGGGCAGAGTTCGAAATCCAGTGCCAGCCGCGGCGCAGGTTGTCACCGCAGAAGGTGCAGTCGAGATCGATGTTTCGGTCGAGGCGTGGCTTTCCACCAATACGGAACGCGTCGAGGAACTTGAACTCGGACTGGGCATCGAATTCGAAGCCGTCCTGTTCGAGAATCGCGGCACCGGCCGTCGACTGGGCCTCGCCAGCTTCACCGGTGGTCATGATCTCCCAGCCATCGAGGTCGGGAATGAGACCGGACGCTTGCGCCTGCTCGACAAAGTCGGGGGCGACAGAGACGACCTGGGAGAGCGTGGTGGATTCGTTGCGCTGTGCGTTGCGCACCTGTTGGGCGTTGATCTCGTCGGCGGTCATCTCGGCAAATGCCGGATCGCTCATGTCGAGTTCTGAGGTGAATTCGCCCATTGCAGCAACAACGTCTTCGTCGTCGGACTC
Source organism: uncultured Acidimicrobiales bacterium (assembly GCA_938002955.1). Classification (GTDB taxonomy): domain Bacteria; phylum Actinomycetota; class Acidimicrobiia; order Acidimicrobiales; family SHLQ01; genus SHLQ01. The sequence continues at coordinate 11,762 of CALLAA010000259.1, read as the reverse complement.
AAGCCCAGCGAGAGCGACCTGGATGCCAAGACCCTGGAGATCGGCTGGGTCGGGGAGATCGGTGGCTCGTTCGACCGACGACTGACTGATGTCGTTTCGGTTGAAGTCGAGAACTTGCCAACTGACCGATTCACCAACGTAGCCAATGCCTCGAATCCACCAGAAGCCACCCATGATCGCCATCCAGCCAAAGAAGCCAGCGAGAGCGATCAGCGATGCAAGGCGGATGCCGGAGTTGGTCGCAAGGATCAACCAGATGGAGCCGAACAGAACGACAGCTCCGGTGCCGACAACAAGGATGCCGCGGATTTCAGGGTCAAAGCCGATAGCGGCGAGCGTCGAGAGCATTACAAGCTCCTCTCGTAAGCCACAATTGCGGCGATTTGTTCTTCGGTGAGGATGGCCGGCCACTGGACTACGTCCTCGCCGGCGACATCTACGTTGAATTCACGGACGTGTTCGACCTGGGCGTTTGCGTTCAGGCTGTCGTCCTGGCGAATAGCGAAGCCAGGCATCTGGCCACTTCCCTGTCCGGCGGTGCCGTAGCGAATGCCGTCCTCGGAACCAATGCGGATGAAGTCGATCATCTGCTCGGATCGTGGGAACTGGCTGTGCGTGGAGCCGTTCGTCAGGTTTGGACCGAACCAGCCACCACCTTGCACGTAGCCGGGGTTGCCGTCGGCGTCGAGCGTGAGCGGGTCGCCGTTGAGGTCGATGTCGTTGGCTCCGTCATATGACCAGCCAGCGGTGTGGCAGCGTGCACAGCTGTATCCGCCCGCATCGGCGCGGTTGGTGAACAGCAACTTGCCGTAGGTCAGGTATTCCTCATGAGATGGATCGGAGATCTCGTTGACCCATGCGGCCATGTCGTCGGTGGTAAAGACCTCGCCGAGCTTCTTTTGCACTTCGGAGAGTCCGGCTTGGGCTTCTTCGATCACACCGGGCACGCCCGTTTGCTGTGCCTGTGCCAGCGTTCGTTGCGCAGCTGCCAGTTCGGCGCTGAGCTCGGGGTCACGGCTCACCCATTCGAGGCGAGCACCTTCGACGAGTCCGTCAAAGACCGCTGCCTGGACGGCATCTTCGTCCTTTTGAACCGAACGCAAGTAGGTGATGATGATTTCGAGCTGCTGGGCGGTGAGCGCACCGCCACCAGGGGCGCCCCACGCTGGCATGACGCCGTTGCGACCGAAGTTAAGGGTGTGGATGACTTCTTCTTCAGAGAAGCGGGTGAGCAACGAGGTCAGCGACGGTGCGACCCAGTCGACGGACGCAACGAAGTTGCCTGTGCCGGCTTCGGTGATTGCGAATGCGGCGATACCACCAGCGCCACCACCACCGTGGCAAGACGCACACGCTTCTTCGAATGCCTCTGCACCATCTTCGGTCCAGAGCTCGAGGGTGTTCTCGACGTATCCCTCATGTCGTCCTGGCTCGCCGAGCCAATACAGCGGCAAGGCAATACCGATCACGGCAAGCAGAACGAGACCCGACATCAAGCTCTGGTCGAGCTTGCGGGTTTCGAGGATGTCGTCATCGAAGTAGGGCTTGCGGTTGGCGGCGAGTTCGATCTCGGCGCCACCCTCACCCTTGGAGTCGAGGAGGTTAAAGAACAGGTATACGACAAAGCCAATTATGACGATGGCGAAGATAACTAAGCCGACGTTGCGCACGGCGGTCTGAGCAAGGATCATCACGGTCTCTGAATCTAGGGGAACAACGGGTCCAGCACTGCTTTTTGCGTGTGCTGATTTTGCGAAATGTGACTAGTGCGACGAAGCGCCGAGGCAGCTCGGCCCTTCACGCTCTTGGCCGGTGGTGTTCACGCCAATGTCGGGACCACCAATGATGTTGCCGGTGTTGACCTTGAGGACTCCACCTTCGACAGCCATCTCGAAGAAATCCATGCCGCGAGGCGCAGGTCCGCCGCGCTTCTCGCCGACCTGGTTGTAGAACGAGCCGTGACACGGGCACTCGAAATATTGCGAGCTTCCGCATTCAGGAACACGACAGCCGAGGTGTGGGCACTTCTGGTAGATCGCCTTCACGCCAGCTTGAATTCCTGGCCATGCCGGAGTCGATGCGTAGACGGCAGCGGCCTTTTCGAGCGCACCCGCTGGGAACTCGGTCACCCACATACGTCCTTCGGGACGGTACAGGAAGCCGTTGCTCGCACGGATTTCGTTCACGACGTCGGTAACTGGTCCAACGGTGATGACCGAGCCGAAGCCTTCGGATGCTCCTGGCCACAGTTGGGCGATAACGGCAGCACCAAAGCCACTCAGGTTCAAACCGAACAGGGCGATGATCGCACGGTTCAGGAACTGGCGACGGGCGACCCCGATGACCTCTGGGTCGGGGGCGACCCATGGTTCGACATCTGCGTCGCTTCCGGGGGCGACGAGGTCGCCGCCTTGGCGCTGTTCGAGAGCGGTGGTCTTCTCGACATCACGTCCGCTGAGCCCAGCGTCGGCGGCAGCTGCCCCTACCGAAGCCTTGACGCGATCGCGATCGCGTCGACGGGTCTCGGCGGAGAGTTCGCTCACTGCCGAATCGGCGTCGCGTCGGCGCGATGCGGCGAAGAGCAAGATGCCAGCGAGGGCGATCAGGCCGATGATTGCAAGGATTGCGATGACTGTCATTGTCGTACCTTCCTTAGAACTCGAAGAACAGGCCGTCGGACCACGGCATGATGAAGTTGAAACCTGGGCCTCGGAAGAACGATCCGATCATCACGAGTACGGCCCAGTACATGAGGTGCACTGTCTGCAACGAGATTGCGAACTTGCGATCTTCCGGCTTCATCGAAGGGTTTCGATCGATGTAAGGAGCCAGGATCAGCAAGAACATGCCCATTCCGGGAATGGTCACACCGGCAACCATTGGGTGGAAGAGCACTAAGAGCTCCTGAAGACCAAGGAAGTACCACGGTGCCTTCGATGGGTTCGGGGTCTCGTTGAAGTTCGCAAGTTCGAGCAGCGGAGCATTCACGAAGACCGAGAAGATCAAGATGAACGCAAGGACGAACAAGCAGCAAACGAACTCGACGACGAGCAAGTGCGGCCAGGTGTGGACCTTGTCCTGCGGGACTGCCTTGACGTCTTGGATCGAGCCGGACTTGACCACGGTCAACAAGCGTTGAGTGTTGGCGACTGGACCAGCAGGTGCTGCAGCGGCAACAGCCGTCGCAACACCACCGCCACCAGCAGCTGCCGGGGTGGCTGCGCCTGCAGCTTCGACAGCGCCACCGGCGGCCTTGGTCTTTGCGGCCTTGGAGCGTTCGAGCAAGTGCGCAGGGATCTTCGAGGCGGCTTCGCTCTGTGGAGCGTCGTCGGCAGCGGGCGCTGCGGCCTCAGCTGCGGGAGCAGCCTCGGTCTCGGCCTTGGCACGAGCTTCTGCGGCTCGTTTACGGAGATGTTCAGGAATTTCAGTCATTTGCTTCGTTCCTTCCTACAGCGGTCCGGAGATTCCGCCGTCTTTGCGGACTCTCCAGAAGTGAATGGCCATAAATATGACAGTGACAAAGGGCAAGAAGAGCACGTGGAGCACATACCAACGCAGCAATGTGGTTGTGCCAATTTCGACGCCGCCGAGAAGCACGAAGCGAACCTGAGCACCGAACACTGGGGTGTAACCCATCATGTTCGTACCCACGGTCACCGCCCAGAGAGCGAGCTGATCCCATGGCAGCAGGTAGCCGGTGAACGACAGCAACAGGGTGAACTGCAGCAACATAACGCCGATCACCCAGTTGAATTCGCGTGGCGCCTTATATGCGCCGTGGTAGAACACGCGGGCCATGTGCAAGAACACCGACAACACCATGAGGTGAGCGGCCCAGCGGTGCATGTTGCGAACGAGCAAACCAAACGTCACCGCTGACTGGAGCTGGTAAATGTCGTCCCACGCTTGGGCGGCCGTTGGGCGGTAGAAGAACATCAAGAAGATGCCGGTGACCGTCAAGAGAATGAAGGTGAAGAAACTGATGCCGCCCAGGCACAGCGTGTAGCTGACCTTGACCGCGTGACGCTTCACCTTCACCGGGTGCAAGTGGTACAGCACCGAGTTCATGATCACGTATGAACGGTTACGAGGGCTATCGCTGTACCCCTTGCGGAAGATCGAACCTGGACGGAAGATCGAACTCCAGGCTTGTGAGCCTTGAGTTGCATCGACCAGTTCGTTGGTCTTCTTTTGGAGTTGTTGCGAAACCGGCAGCTTGTTCTTTGCCACGTGGTTGCTCCTGAAATTCTCTGCGTTGAGTGGAAGTAAATGGTTCTGGGACTAGCCGAGGCGCATGCCGTAGCCGTACCCATGGGTGTTCGTGCGTTGGTGGTAATCGCCGTCTGGATCAGGGTCGCTGATCTTTCCGAGGATGATCACACCGGTTGGGCATCGATCGACGCAGAGCGCACAGCGTGTGCACACATCGTCGTCGATGGTGAAGATGACGTTGTCCGACGGATCGAGGCCGGGCTGTTCGGTGCCGATGGCTTCGTCGATAGCGCTCGGCGACACCATGTGGATGCACTTCCACGGACAAATATCGACACAGCCCTCGCACATGATGCACTCGGACTGATCGATGTGAATGAACTGCTTTGGCTTAACGGCAGCCGAAAGCCATGCTGCGTCGACTTCCTGCAGCACGTAATCGTCCCGAAATTCGGGCATCGGCGGGTTTGCGTCGGTGACCGACACTTATCGCGCTCCCTGTCGAATAAGCGGACGTCCAAACTCTGACGGTGCTTCGGTCGCCTGCTCTTGTGCGGTTGCACGTGCAGCACGGGTCTGCCAGTGGTTCCAGTACCAGATGTTGGCGCCGAGGAAGACCACGTGGATCAGTACGGCGATGATGTCACGCAAGATCAGGTACGGGATACGGAATGGGAAGAACTTGCCACCGTCGACGGTGGCGGCGATGACGCCGGTGCCTTCGTTCGAGATGAGCGGGATGTGCGGCCCTTCGAGCAGGACATCTGCACGCCAGCCCAAGCCCTTGTCGGCCCACTCGAGCCAGTAGTGGGGCACAACGCCGTAGACCCAGAAGAAGACGGTGAAGACATAGACAGAGGCGATCATTGCTTCGCCCCAGGTCATCTTCTTGTCGGCTGGAGCCACCTTGTCGTACCAGTGGTAAACGGCAAGCAACAGCGCGGTGACAATTAGGGAAACAATGAACTCAACCATGTTGAACCTCAGCCATGTTTGGTCGTGCTCTCCTCGAGGGCGGAATTACGTGGATAAAACAGAGTCTCGCATGTTCTTGAGCAGTAGCGGTGCAACCGCTCGTGAACGTAATCACAAGTGTAGGGGGCAGCAGTGGCCAATCCCTGGTCTCGACCGAGGGTTTATCACGCGAATTTATTCCTCTCCACATTCGGTCGGGCGTGACAATAGTCGCTCCGAAAGCGGCTCCTGGGTTGGTTGCCGTGGACCGTCCCCTCCTACGATCCACGCGATAGCTATCGTGGAAACTTCGGCACCGCAGACGCCCAAACTCGGCGTACGCTTCACCGTTGATCTACGCGCTACGCATTGCATTCCAATGGGTGCGCAAATTATTACCGTCTCGGCACTTACTGAGGAGAGGGTCCCTTGACCGAAATCCCTGAACATCTGTTGAAGCGCTCAAAGGAGCGCAAGGCAGCCCTTTCTGGAGAAGCCCCCGCCGCTGATGCAGCAGCCGAACCAGGAACCGCCGTCGAGCCAGCCGCCGCAGCAGCACCGGTTGCCGCAGCAGCCCCGGTTCCCGAGGTCGCCCCTGAGCCCGAACCTGTTCGGGTCGCCCCCTACGTGGAGGCGTACGAAGCTCGCAAGAAGATGCCGTACTGGATCATCCCGGTCCTGCTCACCCTTCCGGTTTGGGCAGCGATGTACGTCGGCACGCTCGAGCGTGTCCCCCAGGGCCTCACCGGACTACTGGGCGAGGGCGAACACCTCTATGTCGAAGCTGGCTGTTCGGGCTGCCACGGCGCCGAAGGCGGCGGCGGTATCGGTCCGGCTCTCTCCGATGGCGAAGTCCACGTCACGTTCACCTCGATCGAGGACCAGGTCGTTTGGATTGCGCAGGGTTCGGCAATCGTTGGAACCGGTAACAACTACTCCTCGGCCGACTCTCCTCGCCCACGAGCCGTCGCTGGCCAGATGCCCGGCTTTGGTCTCGGCGCATCGAACGAGCTCGACATGGAAGAGCTCCTCGCAGTCACGTTGTACGAGCGCACCCAGCTCGAGCCAAACGAGGAAGCCGCCGAGCGCGAACTCCTCCTCGCCGAGCAGATGAACCTCATGCTCGAAACCGGCGAACTCGAGGAAATCCTCGCAGGATCTGAGCTCAGCATCCACGACGTACGTGACGCGGCCACACTGACCGCAGCCGACGTTGCCGCCTACCTTGAACCCGCTCGGGCAGCACTCATCGCCGACGAGGGCTAATCTTCGGTCACGATGCACGTGAAGCTCACCGCCCCCGAAGTTCGATCCCAGTGGATCGAGCCTGTGCGGGGCGAGGGCAACGCATCATCGGTCGTCCCAACACATCACGCCGCCAAGTCACTCGGCTGGAAGCGCGTCGTTCCGGCCACGGTGCTCATCGGTACCTGTGCTGCGGCCGCGCTCACCGAAATCTCCGCCGAGGAGGGCCAGGTGCTGTGCCCCTACCGCCTCGCCACTGGAGGCTGGTGCCCGGGCTGCGGCTGTACACGTGCGCTCAAGGCCGTCATGCACGGCGACCTCCGTGGCTCACTGGTGCTGAACCCGTGGATGTTGCTCGTGCTCGCACAAGCGATCGTGATCAGTGGCTTCTTCCTGGTGATGCCCGACAAAGCACAAGCGTGGTGGCGATCCAACGACTACAAGGTGGCCAAGATCAACCTGGCGATCGCTGTTGTTCTGTGGGCCATCCGACTTTCCGTCGGCACGATTCCCCTGCCGTTCACGTAGTTCGCTATCCGGGCACGTTACGGACATCGATGACGTCGGTGCCTTGGGTGATGGCGAACAAGAACTTGGTGACGTCGGTCTTGGTTACGTTCTGTAGGGCCGAGAACTCCGAGCGGCGATCCATCACCTCTGCGGCTGGCCGGTATGCCTCGTCGAACAACGATCCAATGATGTAGCCGTTGTTGATGAAGCCGTACTCAGACTCGAGTACCGCAACGGCCTCTGCGAAGTCGTCGTTGCTGACAGCGCCCTGTCGGAGCTCAGCGAGTTCGCTCGACACAGTGTCCGCAATCTCGTCGATACGAGCGGGATCGCCGTCGATCGATACCAACAGCTCAATGCCGTCGCCAGGCTCACTGAACTCGATGCGGGCGTTTCCGCCATAGGTGGCACCGAGCTCCTCGCGAATGACCGTGAAGATCCTGTCGTTCAAGATGCGGGTTGTGACCTCGGCGAGCACTCGGCTCGCAATGGTCTCGTCACCCCAGGACGACACGTGAAGTAGGCGGTACGAACCGCCAGAGGTACCCGATCCAACGGCGAGACGCTCGATCACGACACCGGGCAGGGGTGGTTGTCGTGGCTCCTCGCCAGCGCGAGCATTTGGCAGCGACCCAATCCAGGTTCGTGCGAGCTCGATCACGGTGTCTTCGTCGACATCGCCCACCACCACGATCACGTGGTCGTCCATCGACCCGAAGCGGTCGTCCCAGATACGTTGCGCGTCATCGGGGGTGAGGTCGTCCAATTCGCGCAACGTTGGGGCTGCGACGAGCGGTCCGCCCCCAGTCCGAGCGTCGGACACGGCGACCTGCGCTGCGGTTGCGGAGTTCAAACCGACCTGCTCGGTCCGGTCGCGAGCGAACTCGACCTGCTGACGGAACGGGACGTCGTCGATTCGCGGCTCGAGGATCGACATGTGCATGAGCTGAAAGAAGGTCTCGAGATCGTCGGTCGATGCCCCACCGGAGAACCCTTCGCTGAAGTCGGCGAGATACGGCGAGAACGACACATCCTGATCGGCGAGGTAACGGCGAACCTGAATCTGGTCCCACGGACCGACGCCGCTGGCCGACACCGTTGCCACCGCGGTGTTTGCGACCGCACCATCTGTAGCGCCGAGCAGGACTCGTCCTCCGGGCGACTCCGACACGACAGAAACCTGACCCTCCGAGATCGTCGACGGCGAGAACAGCACCCGGGTGCCGTTGGCAAAGACGAGCTCGACGCCTTCGTTTTTGTCGAGGTCGCGCTGGTCGGTTTCGCGAACCGGTTCGGGAGCTGCGATGAGTTCGTCGATCTCCTCGATGTCGTCGTTGAACGACTCGACCGTGGCGAGAGCGGCCCGTTCGACGCCGGCTCGATGGTTCTCGACGTCGCCGACGCGCTCGGCGTCTGGACCGACGATGATCACGATCGGCGCGGCCGAGGTCATCATCCAGCCGTAGTGGTTGTTCACCGCGTCGAGATCGAGCCCGGTGAGCAGGTCGACCGCCAGGTCGTAGCTATCGTCGATGGACTGAAGGTCCGCTCCGCCAATGAAGTGGCCGACGAGATCGTTTGCGAAATCGCGGTCCTGGGTTGTTCCGAATTGGGCGAGCCGTTCATCTTGAGCAGCACGGACAGCTTCGACCGCCCGATCGAGTTCGGCCTGGGTGAATGGGTTCTGGATGCTGCCTTGAAGTTCGGTCATAAAGACCTCGGTGCCTACTTCGAGGTCGTCGGCATCGACGTTGAATCCCATGTAGGCCAGGTCGCGATTCCACCCAAACCAGCCTCCGCCAGCTCGACGAAGATCAAGACGACCCGAGGCGACACCTTCGTTGAGTCGGTTGTTGATCATCTGACCCAGCACAAACTCGGTGAGTCGTAGTTCGTTTCCGCCGCGTGTGCTGAGATCCCACGACTTCACGGGAATGTCGACGCTGATGAACGAGTCGCCGTAGCTGGGTTCGATCACCGTTTCGATGTACGGCTCGGAACGCAAGGTTGTCACCGTGGTGTCTGGTGCTTCCCGGATTTCTCCGCGCGCTTCGATGCCTGCGAACTCTGCAACGATCGATGCCTCGAGCTCGTCGAGGCTGCGGTCTCCGACCGCTATGACGGCCATGTTGTCTGGCCGGTACCACGTGTCGTAGTACTCCCGTAGATCCTCGGCGGTGATTGCATTAACCGACTCGGCGGTACCGGACACGTTGACACCTTCGAACGGCGTCTGGAGGTAGTAGGCCTGTTCGAACGCGACCCCGATGATCCCCTGCCCGCTCTCGTCTCGGAGACGGAGTTCTTCACGAACGATCGGCGCTTCGCGACGCACCTCTTCGGGGTCGATCGTTGCGGCCGACGCCCATTGGGCGAGCACTTCGAACGCGACGTCGACGTTGTCGCCTTGGTCGGCGACCTCGATCTGGTAGACCGTCTCGCTGTCGCTTGTGTATGCGTTGAAGTCGGGGCCGATTTCCGCGCCGATGCGGCGTAGCGCGGCGTCGAGGCTGTTGCCCGGGTACTTCTCGGTGCCGTTGAACATCATGTGTTCAAGAAAGTGTGCGGCTCCACTACCGCGCGGATCCTCTTCGACGCCGCCGGCGTTGACGGCGAGACGCATGGACACCGAACTGCCGGGGCTGTCGTTCGACCGAACGTAGTAGGTGAGTCCGTTGTCGAGGACCCCGATCCGGATCTCGTCGGAGATCGGTAGCGGTGTCGTGTCGGGCACGGGTTCGGTGAAGGAGTAGTCCTGCGCTCGGGTCTGGGGCGTCGAAGGCTCGGCGTCTCCCGTCGATGCTGTCGTCGTGGTCTCGCCAGACGTTTCGGCGACCGTCGTGGTTGCGGCATCGACGGCCCCGCCTGGTTCATCTGGGGTGCAGGCTGTTGCGAAGAGTGCTGCGACTACAAGGGCGGCCAGTAGGCGAGCGGTCGTGACACGTCCACCCCTCCCAGTCCGTTCGTCGGGCTGCGAGATGTGTGTTTTCGACCGGTCCACCATGGGTCCAGTATCGGTCAAATGTCGCGCCGAGTGAGTCCGGGCTCGACGTTGGTGAACTCTTAGGCGATTGCGCCTGCGGCCTCGGCCATGACGGCAACGGCTTCGTCGATGACCGCATCGGTGTGGGCAAGACCGGGAAACAGGATCTCGTACGGGCCAGGCGCGAGCGCTACACCACGGCGTAGGCACTCGTGGAAGAACTTCTGGTACACACCGTTCTCCGCCAAGACCTTGACCTCGTCAAAGTTCGTCGGCGCGTCGGTACCAAAGAACAGACCAACGATCGGGCCGACGGTCGGCACGATTGCTTCCACTCCAGCGTCGGCGAACGCGGAGCGCATGCCGGTTGCGAGCCGATTCGCAATCCGCTCGAGCTCGACGTAGGCGTCACGATCGAGGACCTCGAGGGTCGCCAGGCCAGCAGCGGTGGCGAGCGGGTTACCCGACAGCGTGCCGCCCTGATACACCCCGCCGAGCGGCGAGATATGTGCCATGACTTCGCGGCTGCCGCCGTAGAGCCCAACGGGAAGCCCTCCGCCGATGACTTTGCCGAATGCCCAAACGTCTGGTTGTACGCCGAACCATTCGGTGGCGCCTCCGTGGGCGAGCCGGAACCCGGTGATGACCTCGTCGAACAGCAACATGGCGCCGGCCTTGTCGCAGGCGTCTCGAAGGCCCGTTAGGAAGCCTTCGCTCGGAGGTACGAGGCCCATGTTTGCCGCAACGGGTTCGACCGCTACGACAGCGATGGTTTCGTCGATCTCGGGGATGACGTTGAACGGCGCAACGATCGTGTCGGCCACGGCTCCGTCGGGCACGCCATCGCTTCCCGCGAGACCTTGGTTCGCAACGCCGCTGCCACCGGCGACGAGCAGCGAGTCGGTGTGGCCGTGGTAGCACCCGGCAAACTTGATGATCGTGTTTCGGCCGGTCGCACCGCGGGCCAAACGGATTGCCGACATTGCGGCCTCGGTCCCCGACGATGTCATGCGCATCATTTCCATGCCCGGGATACGGCGCGCAATCTCTTCGGCGAGTTCAACCTCGCCAAGTGTTGGTGCGCCGTAGCTCGTGCCGGCGCTCGCGGCCTTGGTGATTGCCTCGATGACCTTTGGATGGGCGTGCCCGAGGATTCCGGGGCCGTAGCTCTGGACGAAGTCGATGTAGGTCTTGCCTTCGACGTCGGTGATGTAGGGTCCCTCGCCGCTCGCCACGAAGTACGGCGTTCCGCCGACACTGCGGAAGGAGCGAACGGGCGAGTTCACGCCTCCTGGCATAACGAGCTTGCCTCGTTCGAAGAGGGACTCATTGGTGTGGTTCATGGTTCGAGCTCTGGGGTAGGTGGGTCGATGGCCTTGGGCGGCGCGGGCAAAGCGGGGCGTAAGCCGTGAAGGGATTCGGCGATGCTGCGGGCCAGGTAGGTGAGGATCAGGTCGGCGCCGGCTCGCTTGATGGAGATCAACGATTCGAGCGCTGCGGCTTGACCGTCGATCCACCCATTGGCTTCGGCGGCTTTGAGCATCGCGTATTCGCCCGATACGTGGTAGGCGGCGATTGGGGCGTCGGTTTCGAGGCGTGCTCGCAAGATGATGTCGAGATACGGGATGGCGGGCTTGACCATGATCATGTCGGCACCTTCGCCGAGATCTTGGCGGATCTCGTCCATGGCCTCGCGCCCGTTGCGGGGATCTTGTTGGTAGCCCTTGCGATCTCCGCCATCGGCGATCGTTACGTCGACGGCGTCTCGGAACGGGCCGTAGAAGCTCGACGCGTATTTTGCTGCGTAGGCCAAGATGGCGGTGAGTTCGTGGCCAGCTCCGTCGAGTGCGTCGCGTAT
>CALLAA010000258.1 GCA_938002955.1 uncultured Acidimicrobiales bacterium | reverse complement strand
CAGATTTTCCGTTTCATGTTGGCAACCTTACCCGAGTGGTCTGACATCGAACTTGGCGAGTGAGCTACAGCAAATAGCTTTTAGCCAGCGCTTAGCCCGGTTTCATTCGCAATATGTGTGTGCGGGGTGAAGCGCTCATCGTGGTTCTGGGCTGTTCCGGAGCGATTGTTGTGGCATTCTGCTCTCATGTTGACGTGGGTCGATAGGTACCGGGCAGGCCAGCGGTAGCGCGTTTGGACAGAGATGTTGCAGGTCGGCGCTGCGGTTCGAGATGTTTTCATTCGTAATGAGGAGGTCACGGTTCAATTAACGTCTTCGCTCTCGGTCCACAAGCGCGCTGCTTCTACCCGGTGCAGGAGGCAGATAGCCTGGGAGGGTGAGCGCATCTGCCGAGTCCGAGAAGCCAAAATCTGTCGACTTCATTCGAGAGAAGATCAACGCCGACAACCAATCGGGGTTGTACTCGGGCCGTGTCCAGACGCGCTTTCCGCCGGAACCAAATGGCTACTTGCACCTCGGCCATGCAAAGTCCATCTGTTTGAACTTCTCGCTGGCCGAGGACTACGACGGTGTCTGCAACCTCCGCTTCGACGACACCAACCCGGAGACCGAAGATCAGGACTTCGTCGACGGCATTTTGGAAGACGTCCGCTGGCTTGGCTACGAGCCAAACAGCGTCGTCTACGCCTCGGACTATTTCGAGCAGCTCTACCTGTGGGCCGAGTCGCTGATCGAGCGCGATCTCGCCTACGTCGACGATCAGGACGCCGAGACCATTTCCGAACAGCGCGGTGGGTTCACCACACCCGGTATCGATAGTCCGTTCCGCACCCGGACACCCGAGGAGAACCTGGCGTTGTTCCGGGGCATGCGAGCTGGCGAGTTCGCCGACGGCGAAAAGGTGCTGCGAGCCAAGATCGACATGAACCACGAGAACATGCAGATGCGCGACCCGGTCCTGTATCGCATCCGCCGTGAGCATCATGTCCGGACCGGCACCGACTGGATCATCTTCCCGACCTACGACTGGGCGCACGGACAAAGTGACGCAATCGAGAAGGTCACACACAGCATTTGCACGCTCGAGTTCGACACGCACCGTCCGCTGTACGACTGGTGCCTCGAGAACCTCGAACTACCTGCCGAGAAGCCTGAACAGACCGAGTTCGCTCGCCTCAACCTGACCCACACCATCACCTCGAAGCGCAAGCTCAAGGTGCTCGTCGAAGATGGCAGCGTCGATGGATGGGACGACCCTCGGATGCCGACCCTGCGTGGGATGCGTCGTCGTGGGTATCCGGCTGCCGCAATTCGAGCGTTCATGGACCACATCGGCGTGTCGAAGGCCAACAGCGTCCACGACATCGAACTGCTCGAATCATTCATTCGCACCGAGCTCAACCGCGTGGCGCTGCGTCGAATGGCGGTGCTCCGTCCGCTCAAGGTCGTCATCACGAACTGGCCCGAGGGGCAGTCCGACATGCGCGAGGCCATCAACAACCCCGAGGACGACACGGCCGGTACCCGTCAGGTGCCGTTCAGCGGCGAACTCTGGATCGAACAAGACGACTTCGCGCTCGATCCGCCACCGAAGTATTACCGCCTGACCATCGGCCGAGAGGTGCGTCTGCGTGCCGGCTATTTCATTACGGCGAACGACGTCGTCACCGACGACGACGGCAACGTCACCGAAGTGCACTGCACCTATGACCCCGAGACCGCTGGGGGACAGGCCCCCGACGGCCGCAAGGTGAAGGCCACGATTCACTGGGTCTCGGCCGACACCGCTGTCGATGCCGAGGTCCATCTGTACGACCGCCTACTCACCGACCCACATCCTGGTTCGGGCGATACCGATCCGCTGTCGAGCCTGAACCCGAACTCCCGCGAGACCGTGCACGCCAAACTCGAACCAGCGCTCGCCGACGTGGAGCCAGGGCAAGTAGTGCAGTTCGAACGGCTTGGCTACTTCGCTGCCGACATCGATGACCCAACCGTGTTCCATCGAACCGTCGGGTTGCGCGACGAATGGGCCAACATTCAAAAGCGCAGGCAGAACAGCTAGACAATTGGCATGGCATTCGACTTAGCGCCGCCAACTGGAACGCCACCCCGACCGTCATTTGATGCCTCTCGTGGCGTGGTCATCGATGACGCCGTCGCCGCGCTCGAGCAAGACGGCGTTGTGTGCCTCCGCAACTTTCTGGCGAGCGACGAGATTCCCGACATCCATGCGGGGTGCGACGAAGCTCGCCAAAATCCAACGGCCATGGCCACAACGATCGGTGAGAGCGGCGGGCCGTCGTTCTTCTACGACTTCAATGTCAGCGATCGCATTGAGGCCTTTCGTCGATTGCGCGACGACACCCCAATGGCCGACCTAGCTCAACAGCTCATGGACTCCTCGACCGTCGTTCGATACTTCGACAATCTCTTTGTCAAAGACGGTGGGGGTGGAGCGGCATCGCCGTGGCACGAGGACGCGTCTTTCCAACGGGTTACCGGCCGCGACTCGATCAACTTTTGGGTTGCGTTCGATCCAATCCCAGGCCAGACCGCACTGCAATATCTCGCAGGATCCCATCTCCGTGATGAACCGATCTATCTGATGGGGCACTTCGATGATGCCGACGAGTACGACGGCATCGTGACACGCAACCGCGTTCCTGGCCGCTCGCCCGAAGAGCTCGGTGCCGAGTTTGAGCGGGTGTGGTGGGACTTGCAGCCCGGCGATGCGCTCGTCTGGTTTCATCGGACGTTGCACGGCGCACCCGCGAACACGTTGGCGACACCCCGACGAGCAATCGCGTACATCTGGGTCGGCGATGATGCGTTCTACGACGCGTCGCCCGGATACATCGACCCGGACTTCTCTGACCCCGAACTTGCCGACGGTGATCGCTTCGTCAGCGATCGGTTTCCGAAGGTTCGCGGTTAGACCATCGTTGTCGACCCATGACAAATCTCATGGCGAAGTCGTGAGGAACTGCTCTAGGCGATCGCCGTCAATGTCCTCATCGTGGATGTATTGCAGGCCGCGGTGATCGCGCGAGATCGCGGCTCGCTGTAGTCCGTCGAGTTGCCCGACCGCTTCACCCGAAGAGGTCCGGCTTTCGCCGTTTTGGCGTCAGGCCCCGTTGTGGCGCGCGCCACAATCGAAATCTCTTGACTTGAGCGACTGCTCAAATCATACTGAGTTCATGAGTTGAGCAAGTGCTCAAATCTTTACCCAAAGGAAACTGAACATGAACTACCTGATCTGGACCTACCTCCTCTACTCCGTCGCGGCGATCGCAATGACCTCGCTGCTCGCCCGCACGTTGTTCAGCAACGGCGCTGTGTTCCTCTCGGCCGTGTTCGACGAGAACCCGTCGATGGGGAAGGCAATCAACCAGCTATTGGTCACCGGCTTCTACATGCTGAACCTTGGATACGCATTCCTCATCTTCAAGACGAACGGAGCCGACGGCGCTGTTGAAGCCACAGAGAACCTCGTCACCAAATTGGGACTGTTGCTCGTCAGCCTCGGCGTCATGCACTTCGTCAACATGATCGTCTTCTGGAAGATTAAGAAGAGCGGCGACCGCGACAAATACATCCCTGCTGTCCCGACGACCTTCGTACCCCCACCTCCAGCACCAACAGCACAAGCGTGGTCATGAGCACCCCGCATTTCCCAACGCCGGCCCGACTCACGGTCATCTACGACGAGAGCTGTGAGCTGTGCCGGCGTTGTCGCCATTGGCTCGCCACCCAGCCCACCTACATCGACCTGCAGTTCATGGCTTGCGGAGATCCCCGTATCACCGAGTTGTACGGAGACCTTCCGTTCTTCCGAGTTGAGCTCATGGTCGTCACCGATGCGGGGCAAGCCTGGATCGGCCCCGAAGCCTTCCTCATGTGCTTGTGGGCGACCCGCCGGTGGCGGGCAATGTCGTTCCGGCTCAAGGGAACGGCGTTCTCCCCACTCGTCGAGCGGTTCTTCCACGCACTGTCGGACAACCGTGGTGCGATCTCTGGAATGCTCTCACCGCATACCTGTGACGGGGTCTCCTGCGCACCGGAGGCAGCTCCTCGACACATTCGACGGGCCGGGGAACTCCGTCAGGCATACGCACAGGCCGTCGACAACGACGTGTTCGCCTCGTCCGGTGAGTAACGTCATGGCGGTCATGGCTGATACGAAACGACGATCCACCGCTTCGGGTGATGAGACCAAAGCTCGCATTGTCGAGGCCACGCTCACCACGCTGCGGGTCGAAGGCATTATCGGCACGAGCGCACGGGCGATCGCCAAGGCGGGGGACTTCAACCAGGCGCTCATCTTCTATCACTTCGGTTCTGTCGACGATCTGATCATCGCTGCGGTGTCCGCAATGAGCCTTCGGCGGTTGGAGAACCATCGCAACCGGCTCGAACATGTCGAGACGCTCACCGAGATGATTCAGGTCGCTCGCGAGCTACACGCAGACGATCTTGCCGACGACAACATGACCGTCCTGATCCAGGCATTCGCTGGAGCGAGCGGAAATGCCGAAACCGGCCCAAAGCTCTACGCCGAGATCGAACCGTGGTCGCAGCTGATCACCGAAACTATCGAGCGCGTCTTAGGGGATGTCCCCGCAGCCGCCGCAATCGATAAGGCGCAGATCGCCCAAGCGATTGGTGCGCTGTTCCTCGGAATCGAGTTGCTGGACGATCTCGACCCCGACCGGGCGAGTGCCGAGGCACTCTTCAACACCCTCGAAGGGTTGTCGCGAATACTCGAGCTCGTCGTGCAATCGCCGATGGTCGCCAACCTCATGTCGTCTGGCGAAGCCGGTTAGCTATCGAGCAGTGCCGCGTTGCCCTTGTCGGTGAGCGACAGGATCTGCGGACTGCCGTTCTTGGCGAGTAGGCCGGTCGCCTCGAGGTGCAGCTTCACCGTGGTCGTGAACCACGCAACGCTGTTGTCGGCCCACAACTCAGGGGGCGTGCGCGCTTCGACTTCGCTGATGAGCTCGGAGTTGGGAAGTTCGCCCGCGTCGTCGATCGCGGCCAGGATTGCATCGCGGGTCGGTTCAAAGATTGCGACGCGAATTCGCATGTCGTCTCGCCCAGTGTTTGGGTTCTGCATCATGATTCGTTCGTCGTTTGTCATGGTGGTCCTCCTCCTTCACCAGTACATCCAACTTTCGCGCATTTGGAAAGCCCAGGGTGCGTAGCGCAAACGTTTGCATTACCGTTGCCCTATGAGCGAGCCAATCGATCCGAAGTTCTTCCGCAGCGTGATGGGCCAGGTCCCAACGTGCGTCACCGTCGTCACCGCAATGGTCGACGATGCCCCGATCGCCATGGTGATCGGCAGTTTCGTGTCGGTGTCCCTCGACCCACCACTCGCCGGATTCTTCTGCACCACCGGTTCGTACAGCTGGGAGCAGCTCAAGAAGGCCGATGTGCTCGGCGTGAACGTACTCGGCGAGGACCAGATCGATGTCAGTAACGCGTGCATGCGTGACCTCACCGAACGCTTCGACGGTCTCGACTGGAACGTTGTCGACGGCGCTCCACGTATTGCCGGAACCACCGCCTGGCTGACCCTCACCGAGCACCAGATCATCGAGGCCGGCGATCATGAATTCGGTCTCTACAACGTGACGAGCATGGACATTCCTGAAGAGGCGAACCCACCCGTCATCTTCTACGGGGGCGGATACCGCACCCTCGCCGTACTCGACATCGAGTAGCTGTGAAGATCGTTCGTAGCGACGAACATCGGCTGCACTTTCCGGCGGGCGAACTGCACAACGGAGCACTCGTCCGGCCATTTGAGTGCCCCGAGCGAGTCGACTACATCAACAACGCCCTCGAAGCCGCCGGCCTCACCGACGACATCGACGCTGTGCCCGTCGAGGACGAACTCCTCATCGAGGTGCACGATCAGGGGTACGTGTCGTTTCTTCGATCGGCATGGCAGGAATGGACCGCACTTGGCCATACCGCCGACATGATCCCGACCTGTCTGCCGGCACGGCGAATGAACAGCCACATCCCCGAACACGTCGACGGCAAACTTGGCTACTACGCATTCGCCGCCGAGAGCGCAATCACCGACGGAACCTGGGACGCGGCCGTTGGCGCGGCCTCGCTCGCGCGATCTGCTCAGCGAGCAGTGTCCGATGGAGCCAGCAGTGCCTTCGCGCTATGTCGCCCGCCGGGGCATCACGCATCGACCGACTTCTTCGGCGGGTACTGCTACCTCAACAACGCAGCTATCACAGCACAAGGCTTCCGCAACGACGGCGCCGAGCGGGTCGCGGTTCTCGACGTCGACTTTCACCATGGCAACGGAACCCAGGACATCTTCTACGACCGAAGCGATGTCTTCTTCGCGTCACTTCACGGTGATCCCGCACACGAGTTCCCGTACTTTCTTGGATACGCCGACGAGACCGGCGTCGGCGAGGGGCAGGGCTATACCGCCAACTATCCGCTCCTGCCCGGAACCACCTTCGATGTATGGCTCGCGGCACTGGACAACGCACTCGAACGCATAGGCAACTTTGGCCCCGACGCGCTTGTGGTTTCACTCGGGGTCGACACCTTCGAGGCCGACCCCATCAGCAGCTTCAAACTGACGTCGGCCGACTTCGCCACCTACGGTCGCCGGCTCGGTGCACTCGGGCTGCCGACCGTGTACGTCATGGAAGGTGGCTACGCGGTAGAAGAGATCGGTACGAACACCGCGAACGTCCTTACCGGACATCTGGAAGGCTGAGCTTGTCGATGGGGCGCGGTTGGTTCCAGAACGTGCCGCCGAACGGCTTTCAGAACCGGCCGAAGAAGCTGGCCTCGAACAACAACGCGCTCGGCCTTGACACCCCAGAGCCCGACATTGAAATCGAGACGACCCCCGAACACCGAAACCTGGTGCAAGGCGACCCGACGTGCGCGACATGGGAGCGCCGTCCCGACGACCCGGGAGTCGTCGCGTTGCGCGAACAGCTGCGCCAGTCCAACGGGATCCCTGACCTCGAAGTCGTCGAAGCCGGAGACGTCGATCGTGCCGCAGAGCTCTTTCATCGCGACGGGTTCGTGGCGGTTGAGAACGCACTGACGGGGGAGCGGCTTGCTGCGCTACAAGCCGCCACCGAGCGGGTTGTCGACGAGATTCTCGCCGCTGACCCGGACGGTTCGATCGGTGGCGGCGCAGGCGGCCTTCCGCACCGGTACTCGTTCGGATCGACCTCGGCGTCTCGTCACCGACTACACGACCCGGCGTGGGTTGATGTCATCGACCTCGACACGACAACGCCGATCCTCGAGGCGATCTTTGGTTCACCCAACTACATCGTCGGCGGTGGCGGAGGCGACCTCGCATTGCCTGGCGCAATCGAATATCAAGGTCTGCACGCAGACAACGTGTGGACCGAACCGCACGACCCGGTCGGCGGCACGACGACACGAGACATGCCGGTCGTGACGATCAACTTCGCAATGGTCGACCTCACCTGGGAGAACGGTCCGATCCGCCAGATTCCGGGCACGCAACGGTCGACCGAACGTATCCCCACACTCGCCGACGAGCCGCTCTCGTTCAAGCACAGCACCGTGTGCCCAGCCCCTGCTGGAACCGCGGTGTTCCGGGACAACCGAGCATGGCACGGTGGAACGCCCAACCTATCGAATCACGTCCGGGCGTTTCCGAACGTCGAGTATTACGCACCCTGGTTTCGAAGCGAGGGCGTCAACCGATGCATGCCGTTCTCCGAGTGGGAGCGGTTATCCGAACACGGCAAACGCATTTGCCGCTACGTCGTCTGTGATCCGGGAGCGCCCGTCATCGGTGCTGGCTTCACCCATCCGCGTGCACGCGACCGAGACGCCTTCATCGCTGACCAACTCGATGCACTTGGCCCCAACGCTGAGCTCCACTGGAGAACTCGCCGCTAAAGATTTGTACAGAATTTGGTACGGTATACGTTGCCAAATCCTGTACAAATCCCTGAGGCTGCTGGCGTATCCTTGGGTGATGATGCGTCAGCTGGTGTGGAACGATATGACCGATGCCGAAAAGGCATGGGTGCATCAACGTGGTACGGCAGCGGACTCGGCTGACGAGCTCCAACCCGCCATCTTGGCGCTGGTCGATGATGTGCGTACCCGCGGCGATGCCGCCCTACTCGATGCCTTGGCTCGGTTCGATGGCGTCGACATCGACGCATCAGGAATACGTGTCTCGGATGACGAGTTCGCGCACGCCCTCGAGTCGCTCGATGCCGGCGTCCACTCTGCGATCAAGCAGATGATCGCCAACATTCGTGGCTTCAACGAGGCGCTCCTCGAACGGCGTCAAAGCTGGACCGCCGAGATCGCACCAGGACACACGGTCGGCGAGAAGGTCGGCCCGGTTGCGAACGCCGCGTTGTTTTGCCCGAGCGGCAAGGCGAGTTACCCGTCGGTTCTGGCTCAAGTGGCGACCCCGGCCGTCGTCGCAGAGGTGCCGCAACTATCGGCGATCGTGCCGCCGGTTCCCGGTGGTGGTGGCGCCATCGATAGCGCGGTTCTTGTCGTAGCTCACGAGCTCGGTGTAAGAAATGTCTATCGAGTCAACGGCCCGGCCGGAGTCGCTGCTGCTGCCTTCGGAACGGAAACCATCCCGGCGCACGGGATGATCATCGGCCCGGGCAGCCCACCGGTGGCGCTTGCGCAGCTTGCGGTCCGCGCCTACGGAGTTGACACGGTGGTTCTTGGTCCGACCGAGTCGATGGTCGTCGCCGACGACTCGGCAGATCCTGTTCGACTCGCTGCCGATCTGCTCAATGAAGCCGAACATGGCACCGACTCGACAGTCGTCCTGGTGACCCACCAGCAATCGGTGATCGACGCCGCCGCAGAAGAGGTCGAGCGCCAAGCGGCCATGCTCCCCGAAGTTCGCCGCGAGGCAGCAGCCTCGGCGCTAGGCGTTAACGGCGGAGCGATTCTTGTCTCGTCGTTCGACGAAGCTATCGATGTGGCCAACTGGTTTGCAGCCGAACACCTTCAGCTTGCCGTTTCCGATCCATGGGCCGTCGCCGATGGCGTCGAGCACGCCGGCGAGCTGTTGCTCGGTCAGGACACACCGTTCTCGGTCGGCAACTTCACGTTGGGAGGCCCTGCAGCTCTCCCGACGGGAGGGTGGGCAAACCGGACTGGTGGCATCACGGTCGAGCAGTTCCTGAAGTCCGGTGCGATCGGGCATCTAACCCCCGACGCACTCCGGGCTGTCGCGAAGAGCACGATTGCGCTGAGCGACCACGAGGGGTTCGACGCTCACGGAAACGCAATCCGCATCCGAAACGTCAGCGACACGAACTAACGGCCCGGAAGCGGTGACCGGAATAGGAGGTCGCCGGCCGGAAGCCATCCGTGGGGCAAGTAGAAGCGTCGAAGCAGCGTCACGTTGGCCGCGGTGCCTCCGAGAAGCCACCGACGCTCGGTGGCGAGGTCGAGTAGTTCCTCGGCCAGCGCTGCCCCCGAACCTCGCCGGTCATGGCGGAACCGCACAAGATCGGAAAGTACGTGGGTCGGCGGTTGAACGAATCGCCGAGCCTGGCGTGCTGCTTCAATCGCCGAAGAAGCCGAACAGATCGCAACGCAGAGCACGACGAGCGCGGCAGCACGAATGGGCCACGAAGCGGTCAGGACGATGACCTGCGAAACCACCGCAATACATGCCCACCGGGCAGCAGCGCGTAACGAGGTACTCCTCACGATGCAAACACTGCCGTCGTTTACATACACGCGGCCATGCAGATCCAAGGAGCGGTGAACGGTTACCGCAACACGCTGCCCGGGTATGGCCCGACGTTCAGAAAGATATGCAGCGACATCGCCAAGCGCTTTGATTCGGCGTCGTGAAAGCGGCGACAAACACGCTGCAGATTCCATGTGAACCCATCGGAAGTGCGCGAGAGTTTCACAGGGTCAAACGGCCTACTCCCTCGCCTTCCTGGCCTTGCGGGCCTGGGCTCGTTCCCACTTTCGTTGGCGGCTGCGACAGGCTTTGCGACAGAAGATCTGGTTTGTTGTCTTGGCCTCGAACAACTCCTCGCAGCGCCAGTACTGACAGCCGCGGAGCCTGTCCGGATTGACGTCGTCCTCCCAGTCATCGGGAAGATCTCCAGCGAGTGGTTCGAGCATCAGCTGATCGCCGCCTGAGCCGACAGCCAGATGTCGATTGTTCGCCAGACATTGTGTGCCGGATCGATGACGTCCATGTGGTCCACCTTCGCCGGGTTGACGAGGGTTACCTGATCCCCGGCGGCCGTTGCCGCTTCGATGTAGTCCGGCACCATCTCATAGGGAACGTCCTCGTCGGATCGGCCGTGGACGAGAAGTTGCGGGATGCCGAGTGGCAACAGGTAGAGCGGTGATGCTGTGGCGTAGAGGTCTGGCCGGTCGGCGGCTGTTGCTTCGAACAGCTCGTTGGTTGCGTGGTTGCTGAGCTCGAGGCCATCGGCGAGAAACAAATCGCTCACCGGTGCGAGGGCCACAACAGCGTCGATTGTGGACGATGGCTGCCCGGCTGCCCAGAGTGCGAGCTGGCCGCCGGCGGAGTGTCCAATCGCAATACACGGCCCGGGGAGGTCGGCGGCGAGGGTACAGGCGTCGAGCACATCGCTCGACATCTCGGGCCACACGCCGTGAGCCTCGGGGGTGACCCGCCGGTATTCGATGTTGCACACCGTCCATCCCTGACCGACGAGGTGCGTGGCCATTGGGTCATGGAGGTCGAGCCCGTATTTGGCTCGCCAGTAGCCGCCGTGGATGGACACGATCGTGCCGATCGATTCGCCGTCCGGCCGGTAGACGTGCACGAATTGGTCCGGGAGATCTCCATAGGTGACGACCTCATGTTCGGCGATGCTTGCCACGGTCCTCCTCGATGGACTACCGCATTCTATGGATCGGGCGAAGCTCGCTCGGCGTATCCCTCACAGAATCCAAGGGATACGCCGGTCGAGTACTTAGACGCCGCTACCGACGAGGACCGGTTCGTCGACGACCTCGACGTCTATGACATCGAGCTCCGGTCCGCCCTCGAGGTCGAGGGTCGGCAGGATTCGATCGAGCCATGCGGGCAACCACCAGTTGGTATCACCCATGAGCTTCATCGTTGCCGGGACCAACACGATGCGAACAATCGTGGCGTCGACGAAGATCGCCGTTGCGAGTCCAAGCCCCATCATCTTGATCGTCGGGTCAGAGCCGAGTACGAAACCACCAAAGACCGAGATCATGATGAGCGCAGCCGACGTGATCACCCGAGCTGTGCTGGCAATGCCGTGGATGACCGAGGCGTCGTTGTCTCCCGTCCGCAGGTATTCCTCTCGAACCCGACTGAGGAGGAATACCTCGTAGTCCATCGAGAGGCCAAAGAGGATCGCGAACATGAACATGGGAATGAACGACACGATCGGAACCGTTGCTTCGAGTCCAATGAGCTCCATGCCCCAGCCCCATTGGAAGACCATGACGAGCACGCCGTATGCAGCGCCAATGCTGAGCAGATTGAGCAACGCTGCTTTAAGTGGCACGAGGATCGATCGGAAGACGATCATGAGAAGCACGAACGACATGCCGATGACCGCACTGATGAACAAGGGAAGACGGCTCGTAATGCGGTCGCCGATGTCCGCAAAGTTTGCGGTGAGCCCTCCGACATGAGCGGTCGTGTCGGTGCCCTGTAGGACTTGAGGGAAGACCTCGGCACGTAGCCGCTGCACCGTCTCCAGTGTCGCCTCGTCCTGCGGCGAGGTGGTGGCGAACGCAACGATCGTGGCCACACCAGCGTCGACGTTTACCTCTGCCGGAGCGACCGCAGCGACACCAGGGTCCGCGTTGATAGCGCTCGACAATGTGGGAACAAGTTCGGCCATGGCCTGATCGTCGAGGTCGTCCGCCAGGTCGACGGCGATAACCAACGGTCCGTTGATTCCTGCGCCGAACCCGTCGGCTACGAGGTCGTACGCCCGGCGTTCGGTTCGAGATTCGGGGAACGATCCGTCATCGGGGAAACCGAGCTGGAGGTTGAGCACCGGTGCCGTCATTGCAAGGAGAAGCACGGTGACGCCGATGGCGTACGGCCAGGCGTGCTTGGACACGTGTGTTCCCCAGCGAGACCAACCCGGACTCGCACCGTTCGTCGTGTTTGCTCGGCCGAAGCTCCACTTGTCGATCGAGTGTCCGGCCAGTCCGAGCAGTGCCGGCAGCAACGTGATCGATGCAACGACCATGATCAGCACGACGACCGACGTCGAGACACCCGCCGCGGTCATGAACGGAACACCCGAGAAGCCGAGGCCGAGGATTGCGATGACAACAGTTCCGCCAGCGAACACGACCGCCTGGCCAGCGGTTGCGACCGCACGTCCGATCGATTCCGCTACCGCCATGCCCTCGGCGAGATGCTCGCGGTGTCGTGTCACGAGGAACAACGCGTAGTCGATGCCGACGCCGAGCCCGACCATGCTCGCAACCTGTGGTGCCCAACTCGGAATATCGATGAGGTAGGTGATGAGCGACATCGACGTAATGCCGATTGCAAGGCCAAAGAGGGCGATGCCGATCGGCAGACCCATTGCGATGATCGAGCGAAAGGCGACCAACAAGATGATGACGGCGGCGACCAGTCCGATCATCTCGCCGATGCCCGTTTCCGCTTCGCTGAACGTGAAGTGCAGCTCGCCGTTGGATTCGACCTGGAGGCTCGAGCGTTCACCGAGCTCTTCGACGAACGTGGTCAGTGTCTCGAGGTCCTCGACGGAGAGTTCTTCGATCACGGGGTACTGGATGCGTACCAGAGCAATACGGCCATCGGGCGAAATCGCGCCGGACTGTGCTGCACCCTCGGGGCCGAGCGCGAGCGCGCCAGCCGGATCGGTCGTGCCGACCACGTTCGGTAGTTGCGCAATGCCCGCCTGCAGTTCGGCCAGGTCAACTTGGGCATCTGGTGAGTCGAAGAATGTGCTTCCGTCCTTGGGGGTTGCGACGACCTGAGCGGTCAGCCCGGCCGTATCGGATTGCGCATCCGACAGCAGGTCGAGGGCGGTTTGAGAGTCGAGGCCTGGGACCTCGAACGAGTCCTCGAGCGTGCGCCCAAAGCCAATCGATGACGCCACGATGGCGAGAGCGGCGAGGAGCCATAGTGCGATGACCCTCCATGGATGTTTGGCCGCCGAGCGACCCAATCGATACAGCGCGTTTGACACGATGTCCTCCTGATAAGCAATGTTCGAAATTGGTACTGCTTCATCGTTATGACCGGGGCCGATTCCCGCATCGGAGGAACGGTCGTATCTCAACCCATCGATGAGCCGATATCGCGGTCGTACTTTCGGCCGATACGTCGGCCGCCGATCTCACTTACGCTTGCCTGCATGGCCGGTTCATTCCTTTCACCAACGAGCGACATCCGACGCTCGACCGTGGGCTTCTTCAGTGAGCCAGCGATTCCAAACCCGCCGAAACGGGTCGCCCGTGACTGGTGGTTGGTCGCAGCGCTGGTCTTTGCGGGCACGATGGAGTGGATCTTCAACGAGCCGTTGATCTGGCGTCACTGGCACATGACGCTCGTGTTTGCCCTGATCCCGTCCATGCTGTGGCGTCGGACAAAACCGCTTCTCATGATGTTGATCACCTTCATCGCCATGAATGCGACGTTGCTCGCCGCAGCGATTTTCGCCGAGGTCCCCGACGGTCCGTACACGGCGATCTTCGTGCTGTTCAGTGTGTATTCGCTATTCCGGTGGGGGTCCGGTCGTGACTGCTTGATCGGCGTCGGCGCCTTCGTTGCCGCGGGGTTACTCAACGCGGTCATCGATTGGAACGGCGTCGGCGAGTTCATCGGTGGGTTCATTGTTATGGCTGTGCCGGCCGAGGCTGGAGCTCTCGTTCGGGCGCAACGACGATCCGCTGAGCAAGCCATCGTCGAGGTACGTTCGGCCGAACGGGAACAGATCGCTCGTGAGCTCCACGACTCGGTTGCCCATCACGTCTCGGCGATCGCGATCCAGGCACAAGCCGGTCGCACCGTCGCGGCGACGAACCCAGCCGCAGCAGAACACGCCCTGGCGAGTATCGAGGAGGCCGCGGCCCGCACGCTCGCTGACATGCGCTCGATGGTTGGCTCGTTGCGCGGCGATGAAGCCGCCGAGCTCGCACCTCAACCCGGGCTCCGAGAACTCGAGTCGCTTGCAGGGAGAGTGGGCGGGCTCGACGTGGCTGTCGATTCGCCAGCCGAGACCGACGTGCCGTCGGCACTTGGCGCGGCGATCTTCCGAATCGCTCAGGAATCGGTCACCAACGCGGTGCGCCATGCGACCGGTGCATCTCGTGTCGACGTGCAGGTTGAGCGGGTGGCCGACGCATATCAGCTCACGGTGCGCGACGATGGCAAGGTGAACAGCACCAACTCCCCTCGAAGTGAATCGCCGGGATACGGACTCGTCGGGATGGCCGAGCGGGCACGATTGCTCGGTGGGACCCTCGATGCGGGGCCAGGCCCAGCGGGCGGTTGGCTCGTCAAAGCGGAGCTGCCGATCGCGAGCTCGAGCCGATGACCATCCGCGTCGTGATCGCTGACGATCAGGATCTGGTGCGCGTCGGCCTGGAGATGATCCTCAACGCTCAGCCGACGATCGAGGTCGTCGGAACTGCAGCGGACGGAAGAGAAGCTGTCGAGGTGGCGCGTCGCCTTCGCCCCGACGTTTGCCTGTTCGATATTCGAATGCCCGAGCTGGACGGTATTGCGGCGACGGAACTCCTTGCCGGACCCGATGTCGATGATCCACTCGCCGTCGTGGTGATCACCACGTTCGACCTCGACGAGTACGTCCATGGTGCGCTGAAGGCTGGAGCGCGCGGTTTTCTGCTGAAGGATGCTGGCCCGGAACTTCTGGTGCAAGCAGTGCATGCCGCTGCTGCTGGGGATGCGCTCATTGCGCCGAGTGTGACGGTTCGGTTGCTCAGCGCCTTTGCCGATGCGAGCGCGACATCTCCTCCCGATCAGCCGATCGAGTCACTCACCGATCGTGAGGAAGAGGTGTTGTTGTCGGTGGCAGCGGGGCACACGAACGAAGAAGTCGCGAACGAGCTGTACATCAGCCTCAGCACGGTGAAAACGCACCTGGCGAGCCTCATGAACAAGCTCGGAGCGCGCAACCGCGTGGAGATTGCCATGTGGGCGTACGAAACCGGCCGCGTCCAAAAAGGGATCTGAACCCCTCGTTGTTTGCCAGGCCTAGGAGCGGCCGTAGAAGGTTGCTTTGGCGGATTCGGAAAGGCCGATGCCAGCCTCGGTGTTGAACGCCATGACGACGAGGATCCGAGTGCGCTGTCCTCGGCTCGGCGCAACCCGGTGCATGGAGTTTCGTCCTCGGAAGAGCACGAGGTCGGTCGGGTCAAAGGTGAGGGTCTCGACCCTGGTCCGGGTATCGATCGCCGTTTGAACGCCTGCGAAGTTCTGCTCCCCAGCTTCGGCGTTTCGGAGATCCTTGACGTACTCAAACTCGCCCCCAGCCTCGGGTGGCTGGATGAGCATCGTCACGGCAAACGAACTGTTGTCGAAATGCCATCCGAGCTCTTCGCCATCGCGGTGAAAGTGCACGTTGATGGACGACAACGCATCGTCATAGGGATGGACTGCGTCAACACCGACGACATCGGCGATGAAGGAACGGAACACCTCATCGTCGTAGACGGCTCGCAAGGGCGAATCCGGCGCGACCTGGTCGTCGGCGAGCAGGCCCTTGGTGCTCACGATCTGACGGTTGTAGATGTGGTCTTCACCGAGCTGAGGGTCGGGCGGGGTCAGCCAGATGTTGTGGGTGCTCGACGCGAAGTACCCCTCGGCCTCGCGGTCCGCGGATTCGGCGCGTACGGCATCGACGAATGCGCCGCTGAAGAAACCGGAGAGCACGAGCGCTCCCGCCGAGTCGAGCTGGTCAGCGCATTGCGCTCGATAGTCAACGTCGGCGATGGGGTGCGCGTCGGTGTCGATCCAGCTCATGACGTACTCCAGAGGGTTGGGAAGAGCGTTTCCGGCATGCGATCGCCGGGTGCAAGGTCGAGGTCTAAGGGAGGCGAGGTCACGCCGAGGCGCTCGATGTAGCGAATGTCGTCGCCCAGCCATCGGGTCGAAAACGCACGGCGTCGAGTCGTTACCGGCGCGTCGGTGGTGCCATGCAGGGTCCGGAAGTCGAAAACGATCGCATCACCGGCAGAAAGCTCGCGTGCGATGACCCGGGCATCGTCGTCATCGCCCTCGAATGTCGGCGCGCTGACCATTGTTGGATCGTCGTAGTCGTAGTCGCTCCCGGTTCGGAAACGGCGGGGAACATAGGTGTTGCCATCTCGGTGGGACCCGGCGAGAAAGCGCACAGCGGTTTCGGCGGGCGTGTCGTCGAGTGCCACATAGACGCTCGCTGTTTGGTGGCCATCGATGCAGTAGTAGGGGAGGTCGTGATGCCACGGGGTGGCCTTTTGCGTGCCGGACTCCTTGGCGAAGGCATGCTCATGGAAGAACTGGGCGGTAGAGGACTGCATACATTGCGCCGCAAGCGACGCCGCGGTCGAAGTCAGCGCGAACGTGGAGAATTCGGGCACGCGCTGCCAGTTGCAGTACGTGTCAAAGAACCGACCAGGTTCCCCAGGTTCTGCGCTGTCGCTCGTGAAGGCGTAGTCATCGGGCGCGGACATCACCCGACCAAGACCGGCCCGAAGCGGTTCGACCCACTCGACGAAGGCGCCGGGCACGTAGCAGACGCCATCTCGCTGGAAGTCATCGATCAGCTGTTGGTCGATCGTGATGGCCTCGCGCCGAGTCGCATTCGCGAGCGGTCCCATGTCGTCCACGATGTTCCATTGGACCGTCGTCGCGCGTGATTGGGAGTCAGCCATTGGGTCAGTGTCTCAGATCTCTTTGCGCGTCGGCCATGCCGGTTAGCCGACTCGGTCAAGAAACTCTCGTAGGGGTGCGATTACTCGCTCGGGTGCTTCGACGACGATCGAGTGACGCAGGTCGTCGAGGATCACGAGCTCGCTGTTGGGTAGTGCGCCGTGAATGATGCGATTGAGCCGTGGACTGCAGCCTGGGTCGTTTTCGCCGGTGACAATAAGGCAGGGAGCGGTGACCTCGGGTAACCAGTGGATCATCTCGGTCTCGGCGTACACGTCGAAGACGGAAAGGAACACCTCCGGTGGGGTGGTGAGAACCTGGTCTATTCGCCGTGCAATGACGTCGGGGTTCGCGGCCGAAAACGACTCGGTGTACCAGCGATCAACAAGAGTCATCAGCACATTCTCGATACCTTCTTCGCGCATACGTGCCACAACCGCTTTGACCCTGGCGCTGTCGTCGGGGGTGCGGCCAGCCGCGGTGCTGAGAAGGCCAACGCTTAGCGTTCGGGTTGGGTATCGATGGGCGTATCCCGGTCCGATCTGCCCGCCGAGCGAATGGCCAATGATGTGGATGGCCTCGTGGCCGAGCTTCTCGCGAACGGCTTCGACGTCGTCGATAAGGTCATCGAGTGTGTACGGCACTGCTGGCACCGGGCTCTCGCCATGGCCGCGCAGGTCAAGGGCGACACACGTGAAGTCGTCGGCGAACGCTTCGGTGATCGCGTTCCAGGTCTCCTTGCGGCTACCGATGCCATGGACCATGTAGAGCGGTGGGCCCGAGCCAGAAACCGTGTATGCAACGTCGACTGCAACCATTTCCAAACCGTACCTGCTACCAAACCGAACTTTCGTACCTGGTACGTTTCGCCCGAAAGGTACCAGGTACGAAACTGTCGTGATTGTTGAGTTTGTTGGGATGGCGTGGCGGGAAACGTGGGATATGCGTCATTGACGCCATCGTGGGAGTTCGCTTTGCTGGAACCATGCGCAACGTTCTGATCCCGATGTTTGCGGGGTACCAGCCGCTCGACATCACTGGGCCACACGAGGTCTTCATTGGTGCGAACGAAGCAATGGACGTGCTCGGAATCGACGCCGATCGCTACGACGTACAACTCGTCGCCTCAACCCTCGAGCCGGTCCTGAGTGAAAGCGGCATGCGAGTCGCTCCCACGGAAACGTTTCGTGCAACGCCGAATGGCCCGGTGCGCATCCTTCTCGTGCCCGGTGGGAGAACGACCCGCAATCTGGGCGAACACTCAGAGATGCTTGAGTGGATGGTGCGATGTG
Source organism: uncultured Acidimicrobiales bacterium (assembly GCA_938002955.1). Classification (GTDB taxonomy): domain Bacteria; phylum Actinomycetota; class Acidimicrobiia; order Acidimicrobiales; family SHLQ01; genus SHLQ01. The sequence continues at coordinate 15,728 of CALLAA010000258.1, read as the reverse complement.
CCACCGATGCAGAACGGGTTGCGTCGGTGTGCACCGGCACGTTTCTGCTCGCCGAAGCCGGCCTCATCACCGAACAACGAGTGACGACCCATTGGGCGTGGGCTGGGCTGCTGGCCACCCGATTTCCCCGGTTGCGGGTCGACCCCGATCCGATCTTCCTCGTCGATGGCAAGGTCTGGACATCGGCTGGTGTCACCGCGGGCATCGACCTTGCCCTCGCAATGGTGGAAGCCGACTGTGGCGCGTCGGTGGCGCAGCTGGTTGCCCGACATCTCGTTGTCTACCTGCGGCGGCCGGGCGGACAGAGCCAGTTCGGCGCCCCGGTGTGGAGTGAAGCCACCGAAGTCCAACCAATTCGCGACGCGTGTGATCTCATCCACCGCTCGCCCGAATCCGACCTCACCGTCGCCTCACTCGCCTCCGCCGTTGGCATGTCCGAACGACACTTCACTCGGATCTTTCGTAGCGAGGTCGGCGAATCGCCGGCGCGCTATGTGGATCGCATTCGGGTCGAAGCCGCTCGATCGATTCTGGAGCGGGAGACGACCGGACTGGCAGGCGTGGCATCTCGAACTGGATTCTCCAGCCCGGAAACACTCCGACGCGCCTTTCACAGGCGACTCGGAATCTCGCCCGCCGATTATCGCCGAACCACCACCCTTACCCCCTCGAAGAACACGACCGACCACAAGCCGAAACACGAACAGGGAACATCATGAGCACCACAGACTCCGTCGCCGACGCACCGCCGATCGACATTGTCATTCCGATCTTCGACCGCCTGACCGCGCTCGACGCCATCGGGCCATACGAAACACTGCAACGCCTCCCCGGCGCCACGGTCACGTTCATCGGCGCACGCACCGGCGAATATCGCACCGAAAACGGGTTTCTCGGTATCACCTCCGATGCCACCTATGCCGACAAGCCAACCCCCGATGTCATCGTCGTTCCTGGCGGGGTCGGGACGCGAGTGGCAATGGAGGACGAGGCGCTCCTCGAGTGGCTTCGATCAGCCCACGAGACCACAAAATTCACCACGTCGGTCTGTACCGGGTCGATCGTGCTGGGCGCGGCGGGCTTGCTCAACGGTCTGACAGCGACCACCCACTGGGGCGCCTACGACACGCTCGAGAAGCAGGGTGCGACCCCAACCGGGACGCGAGTCGTTGAACATCTCGAGGAACGGATTATCACCGCCGCCGGCGTATCTTCAGGAATCGACATGGCACTCCGTCTGAGTGAACTGCTCGTCGATGATGTTGCCGCCAAGGCCATGCAGCTGATGATCGAGTACGACCCGCAGCCGCCGTTCGACGTAGGCGCCATCGAGAAGTCGACCGACGAGGTTATGACCCGACTCCTCCAGTACATGGAGCACAAGGACTGACCACGCCAAACCCCCATAACAAAGGGTCAGACCCCGCGTTATGGGGGTTGGCGCTTCGGCGTAGTCTCGGAGTATGGCATCAACGGTGTGCGCTCGTGTTCGCCATGAGGCGGAACCGTCAAAGGGATCTCGGTTCATTGCAACGGTTGTGCCCGTGACGTCGGAGGCTGCTGCCAAAGCTGCCCTCGACGGCGTCCGAGCCGAAATGCCAGATGCCGGCCATCATTGCTGGGCGTGGCGGATTGCGTCTCCGGCGATTGACCGAGCCAGTGATGATGGTGAGCCGGGTGGCTCCGCTGGCCGGCCGATACTCGCGCAGCTGACCGGCCGTGACCTCGTCGACACGGCCGTGATCGTGTCGCGCTATTGGGGCGGGACAAAGCTCGGCGTGGGCGGACTCGTGCGAGCGTACGGGGGTGCTGCCGGACTTGCCCTCGACCACGCCGACATCGAGCCATGGCTCGAGAAAGTTGGCGCTGTCATCGTCCATGATCACGGCGATACAGACGCCGTCATGCGAGCGATGGGCGCCGTTGGTGGCACCGATGTCGATGTCGTCTATGCAGGCCGCGTCACGAGATGTATCGACATCGCCGTCGACGTGTTGGGTGACCTGCGACAAGCCGTCGCCGACGCAACCGCAGGTCGAGCCTCCGTCGAGTGACGCAACCGAGCTAGGACGTTGGCGGGCGCGGTACCAGGACTGGGGTGGCCGCCTTGTACGCCTCGTAGTCGGGCTGTCCGCCCCATTTCTTGTCGGCCCGTTTCTCGAGTGCCGGCAGCCCGCTGATCTTGGTAAGCAGGAACACGACGAAAGCCGGCGAGATTAGGGTGATTCGCTGCCAACCAGATAGTGCCGGATACGCAAGGATCGCCATGCCGGTCCACAGCGTGATCTCTCCGAAGTAGTTCGGGTGTCGAGACCAGGCCCACAAGCCGACGTTGATGAACGTGCCGTCGTTCGCCGGGTCGTTCTTGAACGCAGACTTCTGGCGGTCGGAGACGACCTCGATCACGAATCCGACGGTCCAGATGATCAGGCCGATGATGCCAAGGACACCGAGGTCGGTCTTGTTGCCTGAGGAGATCGCGGCAAACGCGGCACCCGCCGTGACCGTCACCCACAACCCCTGGATCACCCAGAACATAAGGAACCGAAGGAAGTTGTGCTTGATGACGTCGAACCGCCCGTCCTTTCCGGCGCGCTTGACGCGGCGGAAGAGAAACGACCCGAGACGCCCTGCCCAGAGCAGGACGAGGACGCCAATGATGATCGAGCGAGCGTCGAGGTCCGACGACAGCACGAGTGCCGCGATGGTGATCGAGATGTACGTAAACGATCCGGTGAGGTCGTAGTAGTGCTCGGTTCGTGCAATGAAGGACGGAACGAATGCGGCGATGTTCACGGCGAAGGCGAAGGCTGTCAGTAGGGCGAAGAGCTGGATGCTGCCCACGGTTTCGCCGCCGTCGCTGCCGGCCCAAGCAATGAGTGCCCCCACCGCGAGCGCGATGAGGATTCCAACGATGGCGACTTTCTCGGCCTTCTTCATCTTGTGACCATAGGTCGAGGCCGCACGACGAGGCAGATCGACTAGCCCGTTGTTGTGACCGTAAGCGATTGGCTCGAGGTGTTGCCGCCACCCTTGCCCGCGCCGTTCGCTTCGACGGTCACGGTGATTACGTAGGTCGTGTTGGGCTGTAGCGCCGCTGTCCAAAAGCCGGGTATTGCGAGATGCCGGGTGGTGCAGCCCGAGGCCTGGCCCGCGTTGCTTCCAACGACCGCTCCGCCTTGTTCGCGAATGACGAACGACCCGTTGGCGCAGATGTTCGACTCGTAGTTCACTTCGAAGCGCGTCGATCCGGTGGACACGAGACGGAGACCCTGAACAGCGACGGGTGTATCGACGGGAGCGGGGTCGTCTCCTCCCGAGGTGCGGAACGACACCCGAGGTGAATCGACGGAGGGTGGACCGTTAAGCGTGACTTGCACGGTGTAGTCCGTGCCGGGCGTGAGGCCTTGGACTGTCTCGTTGACGAGTTGGTTGGCCTGGGTCCCACCGGACTTGCTCGTCACGACGGTGCCCCCCGACCGCACGGTGACGACGTATGAGGTCGTGGTTGCCGACGAGAACCTGAACTGCAGGGTGGACTCGCCGATTCGGCCGATGTCGATGCGCTGTGCAAACTCCGCGGGCTCTTCGTCAGGGAGAGTGGTCGTGGTGGTCGTGGTGGTCGTAGTTGTCGACGATGTGGTCGTCGTTGCTGGCGATGTCGTGGCTGGCGATGTCGTTGCTGGCGATGTTGTAGTCGTCGATGGTCCGCTCGTCGATGGCGCGGTCGTTGACGAGGTGCCGATGGTCGTTGTCGTTGGCTGGTCTGTGCCCGGCTGCTCTTGGGTTGGTTGCCCGGCATCTGCTTCAGTGGCGGTCGGGTCGTCGCTGGGGTTTGCAGCGATGGACGCCGCTGACCCGATGTCGACCGAGACGCTCTCCTCTTGGCTCGCGCCTGCGCCCGCAACGTCAACCGTGACCTGTTCTTCGGCACCGGTCTGGCCAACGTCGACGCGATCGAGACCCGAGTTGGACGGCTGAGAGTCCGCTCCGTCAGACGAACCTGTGCTCGACAAGAAGAAGGCGAGCACGATGAGGGCAGGTACTGCGAACGCGATCATCGCCGCTAGATACAGCCCCGCGCGCTCGTCGTCATCCCGGTCGCCCGCGCCTACCGGAGGCACATCCGTGTCGGACTCCACATTTCTCCCTAGAACCGCCGCCAGGTCTCAGAGTACATGGTGGGTGATCAGGGGCGAAGCGGGTCGAACTTCCCAAATCGCCTGCGGTCTACTCCGGGGTCTAGTCCGCAGCTTGGACGACGGCGCGGGAGAGCTCGGTGTCGCCGACGCGCACAACTACATAGTGGTCGCCGGGGCCGACGTCCTCGGCCCGCACTAACGCGAGGGCCGAGGACCCAGAAGGGAGGCTGTCGTGTTCGAATCGGCTGATCGTCGGTACGGCGATTCCAGTGTCGCCGACAACGCCGATCGTGAAGACACCCGTACCGATCTCGGGACTCTCCGGCGTGCTCGTCAGCCGAATTGCGAAGGAAAGCGTGCCGGGTTCATCGGTTGCCTCGTTGTAGGCCGCCACGGTAATAGCGTCGGCGGGGATACTCGGGAGCTGCTCGGCTGCTTGGTCGACTGCGGAGTCGGTTGCTGGATCGACCGCTGCTGTTTCATCGTTGGATATCGAGTTGCTGTCGGGATTGGTTACGGACGGCTCGTCGATGGTGATTTCGGACGCCTCGATCTCGAGGCTTTCCAGTCCTGACCGCGTGGCTGGTTCGAGGGGTGCTGCCGCTTCGGGCTCGCTTGTCCTCGTCGACACCATCGCACCGATGATCAAAATCGGAACGGTGAACAACGCGAGCGCGGCGAGGTACATGCCCGCTCGCTCGTGGCGTTCCTCGATTTCGTCAGGTGTGTCCGGTCGTGTGGTGGGGGAGTCCATTGCCTCTCATCTCCGCCCGCCTCCGCTGTCGGTCTCTACCCGAGACCACCCTCAAGAATAGCGCCATTGGTTACCGCCTGGTAACCGGAGTGTTCACGTGCAGCTCAACGAAGAATTGTGCTCAGGGCCCGGTTCGCCGCACCAGCACCGCTCATGCCATGAACACCGGCACCGGGCGTCGTTCCTGCGCTACCGATGAACATCGAATCATCCGGCGTCGTAAACGGACTGCGCTGGGGCCGGGGCCGGATCATCAGCTGCGTGCCGGCGTAGCTCCCGCCCCCGATATCGCCGCCGACCAGGTTCGCATTCTGCGCTTCGAGCTGGACCGTTGACGTCGTCGTGCGCGTTCGGATGACATCACGAAATCCGGGAGCGAACCGTTCGATCTGCTGCTCGAGAACGTCGGTTTGGTCGACCGTCGACCCGTTCGGTACGTGCACATACGCCCACGCCGTGTGCTTGCCGTCGGGCGCTCGGCGATCATCGAAGAGGCTGTGCTGAGCCACGAGTACGAATGGCCGGTCACTGTGGCGCCCCGCTCCGACCGTCGCCTCAGCGCGCACGATCTCCTCGAGCGTTCCGCCGACATGGACCGTGCCTGCGGCGCGAAGGTCTGGATTGATCCATGGGATTGGCTCGTCGAGGGCGTAGTCGACTTTCCATGCGCCCGGACCGTACGCAAAGTTACGAAGCGACTTCCGGTATCGATCGGAGAAGTGTGGCCCCGCAATCGCTTCGACCTGGCCGGGGGTCAGTGTGAAGATCGTGGCTGTCGCCGGCGGAAGATCGGACAATGTCTCGACGCGATGTCCGGTACGAACCTCGCCTCCGAGTTCCTCGAGCAACCCGACCATTGCATCGACCAGCGATTGCGCACCGCCGGCCGGAAACCCCCAGCCTGATGCATGGACGAGTGTGCCGAGCAACAGTCCAAACGACGAGGTGAACGGTGCCGTGAGCGGCAAGATTGCATGCGCTGCATGGCCAGCGAAGAGCGCTTGGGCCTCGTCGCCGCTCCATGTCCGGCGGGCCGTCGTTGCGGCGGGCAGTGCGGCGGCCGCGCCGAAACGAGCGGCGAACACGGGGTTCGGGGGAATCCGGACCAGTGGGTTAAGCGCCAGGTCGACCAAACGATCGATGCCTTCGGTCCACGGCTCGTAGTAGGCCCGGTAGGCGGACCCATCGGTAGTGAGTTCAGCTGCGGTCCGGTCGATGTCGTTCCACGCCACGGCTGCCCGACCCGCGTCGAGGGGATGGGCCACGCCCGCAGGCGGTGTGATCCATTCGAGCCCATGTCGCTCGAGATCACCGAAGATCTCGGTAAAGAAGGGTGATGCGCTAGCCATTGGATGGATCGCCGAACCCAAGTCGTGCACAAAGCCCGGCTCGGTGATCTCGGCCGACCGTGCGGCGCCGCCGACGGTGTCGTTCGCCTCGAGAACGGTCACGGACTTTCCTGCACGTGCGAGCGTGATCGCTGCGGCAAGACCATTTGGACCAGATCCCACCACGACGGCGTCACGATTCGACATGCCCAAAGCGTACGGTCCTCGGCCAAGACAGGCATGCTGGTGCGATGTCGATTGTGGTGAATCCGTGGTCAGGGTCGAGTCAGTGGATGGCTGAGCTGGCAAAGCATCTTCCTGATGAGGAGCTTCTTCTGTGGCCAGACGTCGTCGACCGTGACGCTGTCGAGATGGTCGCAGCGTGGCGAATGAAGCGTGCCGACCTCGCATCGTTCCCGAATCTCACAACGATTTTGTCGATGGGCGCTGGGACCGAGCAGTGGCAACGTGACGGAACGCCACCAGTACGAATTGTTCGCTTGGCCGATCCAGCGATGAGCGACGAGATGGCCGCCTACGCGCTGCACTGGGTGATCCACTTCCAACGAGACTTTGATGCTCCCTATGGTGTCGATGATCTCTCGAACTGGGGATCCGGTGCGCTGCCTGTTCCTGCCCCGCGGGAACATCGCGTCGGCATCTTGGGATACGGCACGATCGGGCGGCGGATCGGTCGTGCGTTCACGGAGCTCGGGTACCCCGTTAATGCCTGGTCGAGGAGCGGGACCACCGACGCGAACGTGACCTCGTTCGCCGGTCTCGAGACACTCGCGGAGTTTCTTGGAACGTGTGACGCGGTGATTAACGTGTTGCCGAACACTCCCGCAACGACCGGCTTGATCACCGCAGAACGGCTGTCGCAGTTCGCTCCGGGCGCAACGTTTATCAACATCGGTCGCGGCACCGTCATCGCCGACGAGGACGACCTTGTTGATGCCGTCGACTCGGGCCCACTCGGCGCAGCGGTTGTCGACGTGACAAATCCTGAACCACCCACTGCATCGTCACGGTTGTTCGGTCATCGCCGAATTCGCGTGACACCGCACGTGGCGGGAAGCACGCAGATCCCGACCGCAGCCGCGTTGATAGCAGCGAACATTTCCCGTATTCGTGCCGGTGAGGAGCCATTCCCGGTGGTCGACCCAGCGACCGGGTACTAGCCGGCAAGCGGGTTCTCAGAGTGCGATGAGCGTTGCGACCGATCGAACGTTTCGGCCGGTAAGCGACGTTCCCGCTGCCTTCTCGAGCGCGTTGAGCGTCAGTTTCGACGAACTCTGGCCGCCGTCGTAGGCCACGTAGACGGCATTGGTCGCGGCGGTGATGATGTCGTTGCCGTACTTGGTTCGATCCATCGCATCGACCCCGTCGATGTCGACGGGATCGCCTGGAAAGTAGATCAACTGGTAGGCGGGGTTTCCATCCGGGTCGAAGGGCGCGGCGTCGAGCACACCGGCAACATCGACCTGTTGGATTGAAACGACCGGAACGTGAACGTCGAAGTGCTCCGCGAGCAGTTCTTCGACTCGGGCGGTGACGTCGTGCGGGTCTTGTGCGGTGTCGATTGCGACATTGCCACTCTGGATATAGGTCGCCACGTTCTCGAAACCGTCGGTGTCAAGAGCCGTCCGGAGTTCGGCCATTGGTACCTTGTTGTGCCCGCTGACGTTGATGCCACGAAGCAATACGACGAGTCGCTTGGTCATTGGTTCAGCCTCGCACAGCTTGACGGTGCGCTCTAGTGCGACGTCATGTGCTGATCGGAGAGCCGGTCGCGAACGATCGTTGCGACGTCGCCGGCGAGCTCGGGCCGAGCCTCTGGTGAGAATCGGTACGAGGGTCCATACAGGCTGATGGTGGCGACGGTTTCGCCGTCGATGACGACCGGTACGGCGAACCCGTTGATACCGATATCGAGTTCTTGGTTCGTCCACGCGAAACCGTCGCTGCGCACCGTGGAGATGCGCTTTCGCAACGCTGCGGGCGTAATGACCGAGTGCTCGGTAGCGGATTCGAGGGGCGTGGCGAGGTGGTTGGCGAGCCGCTTCGCTGGCCACGCTGCCATTGCGATCAGCCCCGGGGCAACCAGATGAAATGGGTGTCGCTCGCCAGAGACGTCGCCTACCGACACCGGGTTCTCGCTCGCAATGTTCGAGACGTAGAGCAGTTCGTCGCCATCGTCGACTGCGAGTGCTGCATTCTCGCCGAACCGATGCACCAGGTCGACGAGGAGCGGATGGAGACGGTCACGTAGGAGTGGCGCAGTGTCCTTGTCGATCTGCAAGGTTGCCAGTGCTCCGCCAGGGATGACATCCCCATCGGCGGTGCGATCGACCATCCGGAGTCGTTCGAGTGTGCCGACGAGTCGGGAGGCTGTCGAGCGGGGAAGTCCGGTCCGGCGACCGAGTTCGCGTACGCCGACCGGACCACCAGCGGCGACGACGACTTGCAACAGGTGGAATGCGCGATCGACCGGTCCCTCGGCAACGCTTGACGGAGGTTCAGGTGTGGTCATACAATCATATCCTACTCAATAGGACGTCCCAGTCAATGGGACACTAGCGGTTCGGGGGAATCGTGACAAAGACCGACCACGTCGTCGCCAGCCATGCGATTGTGCCCACGCCCGACTTCTATGAGTACCCGTGGTCTCCGCTGGCTACGGCGGAAACCGACGGAAGCTTCGTGCAGTTGACTTGGCCCGACGGCGCTGTTCTTCGTGCCTTCGACCTCTGGCTCCGCGAGAACGCGGTCGGCCACGGTGGCGTCGACCTCGCAACCCGCGAAGGCCTGTTCGACCCAGCCGAGTTGTCCAGCGAAATTGCGGTTCTATCGGCGCAGGTCACCGAGTCTGGATCGCTCATCGTCGAGTTCGCACCCGATGGAACGATCAGCGAGTACCACCCTGGTTGGCTCCGCCACGTCGCCGATGGCAACCACCGCGCCCCGAGCTGGCTGCCAACACCCACGAGCTGGACCGCAGCAACGCTTCCCGAGCCGCCGACCCACGACGGCTCGGTCGTACTCGACGATGATGTCGTCTTTGGTCAGTGGCTCGACGATCTCATCCGCTACGGCATTGCTCGCCTGAGCGGCTGCCCGACCGATCTCGATTTTAATGCGACCCTCGCCGCCAAGATCGGTGCGATTCGTGACACGAACTTCGGGCCACTGTGGGATGTCAAGGCCGATGTCACCATGGCCGGTTCTGCCGATACCAATTCGACCGCGAACACCAATCTGCGCCTCGGCCCTCATACCGATCTGCCCACACGTGAAACCCCTCCGGGCTTTCAGTTCCTCCATTGCATTGTGAACGAAGCGGGTGGTGGTCATTCGACGATGGCCGACGGTGCTGCTGTTGTCGAAGCGCTCCAAGCCGAACACCCAGAGCACTACGACGCGCTCTCCACGCTCAACTGGATCTTCTTCAACCGAGGCCCAGGAATCGACCATCGTTGGTCCGGGCCGTTCATCGATCATGGGGTAGCTGGCGCGCCTCTCACCCTTCGGGCCTTCTACCCCGTCAGAGGGTTTCCCGACATGGCCCCCGAAGACCAGCCGCGCGCCTATGCGGCGATGCGTTGCTTTAGTCAGATGGCCGCGAGTGACCGTTTCCAGATCGACTACCCATTCGCCCCCGGTGACCTGGTCGGATTCGACAATCGCCGCATCCTCCACGGTCGAGACGCGTTCGAGTCAGGCGGTAAACGCCACCTCCGCGGGATGTACATCGACCAGGACGAAATCCGATCAACGGCTCGGGTTGTCAGCCGACGACTCGCAGCGATGAACACGATTTAGCCCATAACTACACGAACACGGATCTCGACCGGCAGTGTCGAGCGAAGAAAAGAGACAGCAATGCCAGAACAGAAGCACAACGGAGTCTTCATTACGTGCGCGGTCACCGGAGGCGGTGCCACGACGGCGAAGTCGGACAAGGTGCCGGTCACCCCAGAAGAGATCGCCAACTCGTGTATCGAGGCGGCCAAGGCGGGTGCTGCGATTACGCACGTACACGTCCGCGAAGATGATGGTGCTCCGTCGCGCGATATTGGCAAGTACGCAGAGGTCGTCGAGCGTGTTCGCGAGAGTGACACCGACGTGGTGCTCAACCTCACCGCCGGAATGGGCGGCGACATCGTGCTCGGCGGCGTCGAAACACCGCTGCCGCCGGCAGCTGATGGCACCGACATGGTCGGTGCGACCGAACGCGTCGAGCACGTTCGTCAGCTCAAGCCTGAAATCTGCACCCTCGACTGCGGCACCATGAACTTTGGTGAGGGCGACTACATCATGACCAACACGCCGAGCCAGCTCGAGGAGATGGCGAAGCAGATGACCGAGATCGGCACCCGCATCGAGATCGAAGCCTTCGACACGGGTCACCTCGCTCACGCAAAGGACCTCGTGCGCCGGGGCATCATCCCGAACCCGGTCATGGTGCAGCTCTGCATGGGTATTCCGTGGGGAGCCCCCGATGACCTGAACACGTTCATGGCCATGCGCAACAACATCCCCGACGACTGGACCTTCTCGGCATTCAGCATCAGCCGAAACCAGCTCAAGTACGTGTCGCTCGCCGCACTCGCCGGTGGCAACGTACGTGTCGGTCTCGAGGACAACATCTACCTCGACCGCGGTGTTCTGGCGACCAACGGCGACCTTGTCGAGCGCGCCGTGACCATCCTTGAAGCGCAGAACTACAACGTCCTTACGCCAGCGCAGGTTCGTGAGAACCTCGACCTCACCAAGCACGGCTGATATGGAAAGCCAAGGATCCAAAGGCGGGTCGGTCGAGCAGTCCGTGCGAGGCGAGTCTGCGATTACGAGAGTGACAGTTGAGCGAGCGGCCGTTGTGGGCTGCGGGGTAATCGGCGCGGCGTGGGCGAGCCGACTGCTGTTGAACGGTGTCGATGTTGCCGTTAGCGATCCGTCGGACAACGCCGAGCAGATTCTCACCGAGGTGCTCGCCAACGCGGTCGCCGCATACGACGACCTCGGTCTGCCTACAGATCGACAGGGTGCGTACCGGATGGCGTCGTCGATCGCTGATGCGGTTTCCGACGCACAGTTCATTCAGGAGAGCGTCCCCGAACGGCCCGACATCAAGGCCGCTGTTCTTGCCGAGATCGAGGCGGCCGCCCCAGTCGACACGATCATTGGATCGTCGACCTCGGGCATCAAGCCCACGGTTATGCAGGAGTCGATGACCCATCCGGAACGACTTGTCGTCGGGCACCCGTACAACCCCGTATACCTGTTGCCGGTCGTCGAGGTGGTTGGCGGCGAGCGCACCACGATCGAGAACATCCGCCGGGCCCAGGGCATCTACGCCGGAATTGGAATGAAGCCGATTCATGTGCGGGTCGAAATCGACGCCTTTGTGGGCGACCGGCTACTCGAAGCCGTATGGCGCGAAGCGCTTTGGCTCGTCAACGACGGCGTCGCAACGACACAAGAGATCGACGACATCATGACGCACGGCTTCGGCTTGCGCTGGGCGCAAATGGGCTTGTTCGAGACGTATCGAGTTGCCGGTGGCGCCGGCGGGTTCCGTCACTTCATCGAGCAGTTCGGGCCGACGCTGGAATGGCCGTGGACGAAGCTCATGGACACACCGGACTTCACGCCCGAGTTGGTCGACACCTTGGTCGAGCAGTCGGATGCTCAGTCCGGTATGCATACGATCCGTGACCTCGAGCGAACCCGTGACCAGAACGTCGTCGGCTTCTTGAAGGTTCTCGAAGCAAACAATTGGGCCGCTGGCACCACGATTGCTGAACACCGCAAGCGCTGATATTGCGTTGGGGCGTACGATCGTGCGATGGAGTTGACGCAGACGATTGAGACCGAGCGATTGCGGCTCCGGCCGCTTCGTGCCGACGACGCGGAGCGCATGGCGCTGATCGCGAACGACAAACGGATCGCTCGTAACCTGACCCACGTCTTTCCGCACCCGTACACGCTGGCCGATGCGGAGTCTTTTCTCGCGGCTCCAGCTGGACTGGCGATCGATGCCCGTCAGGCCGTTGGATCACTCGACGCGGGCTTGATCGGTGTTATTGGGGCCGACGCTGGTTCGGGTGAGAACGGTGATGTTCTGTCGTTCGGATACTGGCTCGCCGCCGAGGCGTGGGGCCACGGGCTCGCGACCGAGGCAGCTGGAGCGTTCCTCGCCGACCTGGCCTCAGCGTTACAACCACGACGGTTCGAAGCGCTGGTGTATGGCTGGAATCCGGCGTCGGGACGGGTGCTGGAGAAACTCGGCTTTGTTCTCGAAGGGCGCTGCGTTCAGCGAATCACCAGGTTTGGCGAGGTGACCGACGAGCTGATCTACGGAAAGCTCCTGTAGCCGAATGAAGCGCACGCCGAAGCGCAAGGAGACGCTGGCCGAACGACGAATCCGCGAGGCCCGCGAGCGTGGTTTGTTCGACGGTCTCGCAGGCACCGGCGAACCAATCGCCGATCTGCACGTTCAGCGGCCGGAGGGGTGGTGGGCGAACCGGCTGCTCAAGACCGAGCGAAGCAAATTGAAACGTTCGAACCTCGACCAACTGGTTCAATCATCAATGGCTCAGATCTGGCGCTTGCCAAGCGAAGTGGAGGTTCGCAAGCGGGTCGTCGAACTCAATGCCCAGATTCGTGACTACAACGTGGTCACTAACCTCGACGCTCGAGAGTTGCTGGATTCGGCCGAAGTTGTTGCCACGTGGCGACGTCTCGGCCTCGGTGGCACGTGACCGAGGCGGGCGGGCTGCCAGGAGGGGAATCGCTAACAGCCCGCCGCTTCTCGGTTCAAACGATCGGTAAGCCCTCCGATCTCTTCCCTCTGCACTGGGGGAAGTGACCTCACCGTACGTGGGTGTTGGAAGCGAGTGTGGCCTCGCAACGCGGCCGTGACCGGTTGTTCACACTCCCGGAACGCGGGCAAAAACTAGATCTCGAGCGGTGCGTTATCGCCCACGAATGACGTGGTCTCTCCGAGGGCGAGAAGGTGTCTCGCCGGGTGCATTCCGAGGAGTTTCGTCACTCGTTCAACGTCGACGCATCGGTTCGCGTCCGCCTGGCATTGGGTGCACCACGCAGTTCGTCTCCGCCATGGTGTGGCCTTACCCGGGCGCTTCTCGATATCGGATCCACAGAGCGGGCAATCGCGACGTTTGGTGTCGAGCATCCAGGTGTCTCCAAGATGGAGCTTGCGACCGGTGGTGTTCTGCGGGCCCCGGAGCGCATTGGTCCGGATCAGCGCAGCGCCGATCGCGAGCAATGTGTCGAGCCCAACAATCTCGTCGACTGGGGCATAGGGCGAGATGCCGCAGATAAACGGAACCTCGACCGCATAGATATTGCCGAAACCAGCGAGGTGTCGTTGATCGAGCAGCGCCGCACTCAGGTGCATGTCGCCAGCACTGAGAACACGGTCGTGTGCGAGATCGAGGTCGAGCTGTCCGCACAGATCTGGACCCAAGTGGCTCGTGAACTCGCCCGTGGCATCGGAGTCGATGTGATGGAGGAGTGGGATGTCGATTCCGATGACCTCCGTACCGTCGTCGAAGCGAATCTCGAAGCGGCGCCGCCACTCCTCGGTGTCCCAAGCTCGACCAAACATGACGCGGCCCTGCATGAGCAGATGGATGTGCAATGCAGTTCCATCGCTGAAGTGCAGAAAGAGATGCTTGCCATGGGAAGAGGTCCGCACGAGGGTTTCGCCGGTGAGGTCGAGGGTGGCGAGCCTCGGGTGGCGAACGACCATCGACTGGACGTTGCGGCCGACCGCCCGGTCGTCCAACGAGGCAGCAAGCCGAGCGATTGTGTCGCCTTCGGGCATGGGTGAACCGTATCGGTCTTGTCCGCAGGAGCACGGCTTGAGCTCGCGAGCGAGTGGTCTGTCATGATCGGTTGATGACCGAACATGACGGAACCGTCCGAGCGCCAAACCACATGGTGGCCAGCGCTGATCATCTGGCGACATCTGTGGGCACCGCCATCTTTGCCAAGGGTGGGAATGCGGTCGATGCCGCGATTGCGACCAACGCTGCGATAGCGGTCGTTGGGCCACATCTCTGTGGAATGGGTGGCGACCTGTTCGCCCTCGTCTATGCCGAAGGCGAAGTCCATGCGCTCAATTCGAGCGGATGGGCCGGCTCGGGGGCTGACGCGGACCAGCTGCGATCCGAAGGTATGACCGAGATGCCGTACCGCCATGACATACGGTCGGTGACGGTCCCGGGCTGTGTCGACGGATGGGTGGCGCTGCATGAACGCTTCGGTTCGCTGCCGCTCGTCGAGCTGCTCGAACCAGCGCGCCGGCTCGCGGCCGATGGTTTTCCGGCGAGCCCGCCGCTTACTTCGGTTCTGACGTCGCTCGACGAACCGAGCCGCGCTCAGCTACACGAGATGGCCGGTCAAGCTGGCGAAGTAGGCGCGCGAATTCGTCGACCTGGTGTAGCGGCTGCGCTATCGGGTATCGCTGAATCGGGACGGAGTGCGTTCTACGAAGGCCCATTTGGGCAGGGCCTCATCGCAATGGGCGATGGACTGTTCTCCGACGAGGACCTCGCCACGCCGATCGCACGATGGGAGCAACCGCTGACCACAACTGCCTTCGGGGTCGAATTGTCGACCGTTGGGCCAAACAGTCAGGGATATCTGGCACTCGGCGGGGCTCGCCTTGCCGCGCAGCTCGATCTGCCAGACGCCGATGACGCGCAGTGGGCACATCTGCTCGCGGAAGCCGCGAAGGCTGCTGGTCGAGACCGACCGGTACAACTCTTCGATGGTGCTGACGGCGCTGCGATCCTCGATGCGATCGACGGACGTATCGGTGAGATCGACCCAGAGGTGGCGTCGACGTCCCCCGCTCCTGGCCGTGACGGCGACACGACGTATCTGTGCACCGCTGGCACCGGTAGCGACGGACAGATGATGGCGGTCTCGTTGATCCAATCGAATGCGGCTGGGCTCGGAAGCCACCTCGTCGAGCAAAACACCGGGATCAACCTCCACAATCGTGGGTTGGGCTTCAACCTAAACCCCGGGCATGGCGCCGAATTCGCGCCTGGGGTTCGTCCGCCTCACACGCTCGTACCAGCCATAGCTGTGCGCGACGGCGAATTGGTTTCGGTGTTCGGCACGATGGGCGGCGACGCTCAGCCGCAGATCTTGCTCCAGCTGATCGTTCGCCTCTTCCATCACGGCGAGACACCCGGTCATGCGATCAACGCAGGGCGGTGGGCATTGCGCGGCGCGTCGACCGGGTTCGACGCGTGGGCTACTCCGCTCGACCTATTGCTTGCGGTCGAAGGGCAGACACCTGACACGTGGGCACAGTTGCTCTCGGCTCGGGGACATCGCACGGAACGACTCGACGTAAACGACTCTCGCTTCGGCCACGCGCATGCGATCGTCGTGGAAACGTCGGGGATGCTCGCCGGTGCCGCCGACCCGAGAACCATCGTCGGAAGTTGCGCGGGCGGGTGA
>CALLAA010000257.1 GCA_938002955.1 uncultured Acidimicrobiales bacterium | reverse complement strand
GCTCAGTTGGTAGAGCAATTCACTCGTAATGAATAGGTCAGCAGTTCGATTCTGCTCTCGGGCTCTGTATTGAGAACTCAACGATTGTCACTGGCTGCGACGGCCCGTTGGGTTAGCACAGCGATCGTAGAGCAATTCATTCGGCGCCTTATCTGATCTGGCCTCCGAATCCGAGGGCTGTGGTTCAGGGCTATCTGGATTCTGCATACCTAGATGGGATTCCCTGGGCGGAGTTCGAAGCGCATGCCGAAGCCGAAAGTACGTCCTCCCCCGAGGTCGCCTTGCTCGTGTGTGTAGCCTCCCTTTTTGAGGACGGTTAATCCCAGCTCATTCCGTGGTCGATATCGAGTCGAAGAAGTTCGACTGCGCCGTCGCTCATGAGCTGACCGGTTACGGACATTCCCCGGAACAGCATTCCGGTGCGGATGAGAAGCCGATAGTCGGAGCGTCCTGGAATGGGCGTCGGCAAAGCGGAGAATCCCGTAGCGAACTCCTCGATTATGGGCACCAGTTCGACGGTTTCGAAGTCGATCCTTGATGGCTCGCCGGTTGGTCCCCGATCGGGTGACAGCTGCCGATCGAGATCTTCGAAGAATGTACGAGTAACCCGAACAACAAGTCGATCACTCAACTCGCTTGTGACGCTTCTTCTGTGGCAATCCTCTCAGCAACGAACTGCCGGGCCCTTTCGACGAGGTGTTGAGGTGCCTCGTCGAGATCTCGGACGATGCTGGCCTCGGAGAGCTCGTGTCGCTCGGCCGGAGTCATCTTTTCCAGCTCGGCGGCAGTCCAGATCTTCTTGTCCATGGGAGAAGGTTAGCCGTTGCCAGTGACAGTCCCCGATCCGCCACGAGGGCCATACAGAGGTACAGCGAATAACTTTGAGCACGGCGCTCACCTAGCTCGCCCGTCAAGGAACCGCTGGCCCTCGTTCTACAACGAGAGTGGATCTCTGAGGAAGAAGGCCGGACAATACGTGCATATGACCGGTGACCGCGTAACTGAGTGGCCGGTCGAATTTCTCTCACGGCCTCGGCGAACACCCAACACGATCCCTGACTTCTTTTCGCCCGATGCTCCCGCCAACCGGCTCGACATTCTGCGCGGATTGATCCCTGGCTGAGCGTCGTCGCTGATGCCTAGGCGCATTTAGTATCAGCGTATGGCTGAGATCCGAATCGCTGGAGAGAACGATGCCTCGACGATCCACGGCCTAATCGAGGCCCTGGCCGTTGAGGTGCCGGATCTGGTCCCCAAGATGCCTGACCTGACTGACAAGTCAACTGTTGTCGTTGTCGCTGAGGAAGCTGGTGTTGTTGTTGGGTGTCTTGTAGGTCTTGCTCTCTCGTCTGATGAGGAGCCGCGGGTAGTTCTGGACAGTGTTTTCGTCCTGCCCGAAAATCGAAGCCAATCGATCGGCCGTGACCTGGTCTGGCGTTTCAGCGACTGGGCAATTGAGTTGGACTGCCGAGCGGCGCACGCTTTAGCTCCGACCTCGGCACCAAGGGCACAGGACTTCCTCCAGCAGTGCGGTTTTAACGTTCGAAGCATCGAACGCGTTCAAATAGTTGAGGCCGGAAGCGAACGAAACAATGTGAACGACGAGCAGCCATGGTTCAGCGTGCGATGTCACTTTGCGTTGAAAAGTGATGGGCCATTCGACTACGAGGAGCGAATCACGCTGTGGCGAGCCGACAGCGCCGAAGAAGCGATTGAGTCTGCTGAGAACGAAGCACGTCGTTACGCCGACAGTCTCGGCTATCGCTACCTAAACGCGTGCAGCAGCTATCAATTGTCCGTTACCGGCTTTGCTGTTGAGGGCAAGGAGGTCCATTCCGAGATGCGTAAGTCGAAACTCGACTCAGACGCATACCTTGATCGTTACTTCTTCACCGGAGCGGAGAACAGTAGCTACAGGCGGCTGAGGTCTCCGAACGGCGACAGCAAGTAGCTCTTGAGCACCGCGCGTTTCTCTGTCGACCCAGTGATCGGACGTATTCTGTCCGGATGCAGCCTGATCTGACCAAGGGTGAACTCGGAATTCTCATGGATGGGCTCACTGATGACGTCTCATTCGGCATGGCATTGATCCATCTCGAGGTTCGGGGAAACACACCGGGCCGGGACAATCCGCCAAGTGTTGTTCAGATCGATGCAGTCTTCCGCAGCTATTCGAGGCTGATCGAGGCGGGATTACTGAAGCTTGGGAAGCTGCAATACGTCGATGGTGGGCCCCCTGGTCGAGTTGCTCCAGTGGAACACGTCGAGGAGCCCGCCGCTATCGTGCGTAGTCGCGTTGAAACAGCATGTCGATCGGCTACAGGGTGGGGCGATTGGGCGTTTAGCTGTTGGACTGTCAACACGAAGACCGGCGATGAACGCGCAAGTAGAGCAGGGGAAAGCTAGTGAACATGAAGAGAGAGATTCCTTTGGCGGCGCATCCCGTTTCAGGTATCGACCTCAGCAAATAACTAGTAGCACAGCGCTCCTCGGAGTCTCCCGGAATCAGGGCTGTCCGGCCGGTTAGCACAGCGCTGAGGCCCAGACTTCTCGTAATGAATAGGTCAGCAGTTCGATTCTGCTCTCGGGCTCAGAGGTTGAGAAAGTGTGAGATTCCTTGCTTGGTCACTCGAATCCAATGGTGTTCCCCCACATGATCCAACACGTTCTGCGCTGGCCCGTCTATCGAATTGATCTACTAGGTGGGTTCCAACCACTCTGGCTTCTATCTATCGTTTCGGCACTATTCGCGGATGATAGAACTGGCTTGCAGTCTGGCTCAGCTGAGGCGCTGTGTTACTTGATGTGACACCCTGGGGCAATCCCGACCTCGAAGATTCTGAGCTTGCGCAAGTTCTATTCGCAATGGCGAGGGGTGAATCATGTCCAGAATTCCGAAATTAGCAGTCCTGATGCTTGTTCTCAGCTCCTGCGGAATTCCGACGTTCGGTGAAGAGGTCAGACCAATCGGATTGCCGGACGACCCCGCCGTGAAGGCACTGCTTCCCGAGCTTCCGGACGGATATGAGTACGTCACCTTCGATGGTCGACTCTTGAACGACGAGGGTGTCTCTCTAATTGAGGTGACCTTTGCGCCGCTCGGGAAAGCACCGGAACAGCTCATGAGGCTCTGCGTTAAGTCTGCTGGTCAAGCGGAGGCAGTCTGCCCACAAGGAGAGAATGGCGACTCCTTTGCGCTATCTGGGATGGCAACCAGATTCGATGCAACGGAACCGTCCGAGGTTCTCCTGTTTTGCGCCGACCCAAGATGTACTCAGGATCTCCTAACGGAGTTCGGAGCTGCTTGGGAATAGAGCGGAACCTAGAGAGTTGCCTTGCCGTGAGAGGCGTTGCTCGTCACAGCGAATAACTTCTAGCACAGCGCTCGCGCAGCTAGCCCGCCATCGTTCGCCTGTGGAGAGTTAGCACAGCGCTAAGGCCAGAACTTCTCGTAATGAATAGGTCAGCAGTTCGATTCTGCTCTCGGGCTCAAGTACTGAAGGCTCAACGATTCCTATCGACTGGGTCCTCCGTAATCTGCGTTCGGATTGTCTTGGAGCCAGACGACTGGCTGGGCGCCATGTCGTGGTAAGCCAAGTGCATGGACGCCCCCCGTCATGTTCCAGGAACCCTGAACGGGAGCCGACTGTTCGAGCAGCCGCAGTACCGCCACGAGGCAGAACGGTTCGTTGACTTTCTTCACGGGCCGGGTCCATGTCTTGTTGAGGTGGGCTTCGACCACGGCCGACGCATCCTCGACACGGCTGAACGCAACCCAGACTGGCGCATCGCCGGACTCGAGGTGCGCAGCAAGCGCGTGCACGGCGTGACGGTGCGCGGTGATGAACGCGGCCTCGACAACCTGCTTGCGTGGCGTGCTGATGCGAGGACCGTGCTCGCGAACGTTGCCCCGCCGAGCAGCTTCGACATTGTCGAGGTTCTCTTTCCCACCCCATGGTGGAACGCAAAGCTCCGCGCAAAGCGCCTACTGCTAACTCCGGAGTTCATCGACGATGTCCATCGCTGCCTGCGCCCCGGAGGCCTCCTCCTGATCGCCACAGATGTGGAGCTCTACGCCCGCGAGATCGCCGACCATCTCGAAGCCAGCCCGCTCTCGACGAGCGACGACGGATGGGAACGGCGACCCGCCTGCGAGGCGCTCTCACGTCGGGAGCGAAAGTGCGAGCGCGAAGAGTTAGAAGTGTGGCGTTTCGCCGTGCAGCGTTCGCTTGCAAGCTAGCTCGGCCACCGTTCTGCGAAACCGCTGAGGTTTGCGTGGCCTGGTTACGCTCCTCACCATGGTCAGTCTCGATGATCTTGTGGCGGCGGCGGAGCGAACGCTGACCGGCGACGTGGCCCAGGAACTCGCAGGTGTCTACGGCGATCTGTTCGTCTTTCCTGAGAACCAGCGTTTGGAGTCGTTCCCCGGGTGCGACGTCGATCTGCTCTTGCTCGCCTACGAGAATCAACATGTTTGCATGTGGGGTCTCGCTCTTGAGGGGCCAAACGCCGGACGGGTACTGGTCGGACTTGAGGGGTCGGATGGTGCAACGTCGCTGGTCTATGTCGAGAGCATCGAGGAGTTTGTCGCTGCACGCCGATGGGACGGGGATTGCCTGCGTGGCCCTCTAGTTCAGGCGCAAGGACAGGCCATTGATGCGGCCAGCCTTGAATGGCTCGAGTCACGGTTCGTGGAGGCCATGCCAACGTACGGTTGGCCGTGCGAGGAGAATCGTCGTTTCGAGGGCCACGGGCTGAAGGTCATGATCTGGATCTGCGAGGATCAAACCGACTGGTACATCAGTGGCAGCGAGACGGCCCTTCGCGCAAACTTGCCAGCGATCGCTGAGCTGAGTGACCTCTCCGCTGCTCTTTGGTCAGACGACGAGGTCGGATTGGCCGTTCTTCGCTATATCCAATCCGGGGCCTGAACCGCGAAGCTCCGACTACCTGAAGCGCTGTTCCTTCACGAGCTCGCCGGCCTCGTCGTATACCTTCCACGAGCCCTTCTTCTTGCCGTGCTCGAAGCGACCTTCATCCCAGAGCTGACCGTTGGCGTGGTACCGCTTCCATGAGCCGTGCTTCTGTTCGTCGTCATCGAAGCCGCCCGTCGCTCGTACTTCGCCGCTCTTGTAGAACCACTTCCACCGGCCGGTGATCTTGCCGTTCGTGTAGCGGCCCGATGATTGCATTTGGCCGTTGTTGAGAAAGTACTTCCACGCCCCGGACTTCTGTCCGTCAGCGAATTCTCCTTGGCAAGAGACGAGGCCGTTCTTGAAGTAGAGCGTGAACGGGCCGTTCTTCGGATTCCCGTCGTCATCGATTCCCGGGATGTCTTTCATGTGCTCTGCTCCTGGCTTCGTTCTGCGGTGCCAGCCCGCTGCTGCAGTTACGACAGTAGCCCGGTCGGGGTGGCTCCTTCGGGGTCAACTGCCGACGATGGGAACGCCTATTCAACGAATAGGTTGGGAGCATCGGTTGTGGCAAGGAGACGATGTGATCGAGATTCAGGCCGCTGCAGTGCTCTTCGACAACGATGGAGTGCTGGTCGACTCGCACCAGGACGGTCTCAAGGCGTGGCAACAGCTGTGTGATGAGTTCGGTCTCGACTTCTCCGAAATTGTTGAGGTGTTCGTTGGGCGTCGACCTGAAGATACGCTGTCCGAGTACGTCGAACCGGCCCTGTTGGAGCTCGCCGTCGGCCGGCTCGAGGATCTCGAGGTGTCGCTGGCGGACAACACCCGCCTGCTCGCTGGCGCCGGAGGCTTACTGTCATCTCTAGCGGACGCTCCGTGGGCCATCGCGACATCCGCCGGCGTTCGACTGGCGAAGGCTCGCTGGGCTGGCGCCGGTATCGAGACCGGCGTAACCGTGACCGCCGAAGACGTTGGTCGGGGCAAACCCGACCCGGAGCCATACCTCCTCGCCGCCGATCGATTGGGCGTCAACCCAAGCGATTGCATCGTCTTTGAAGACTCGCCGTCGGGGGGAATCGCCGGACGTGAAGCAGGAGCGCGAGTGGTGGCGGTGGGCGATTTCGAATGGTCGTTTGAACCCGATGTTCGGGTGCCCGACCTGTCGTTCGTCGAGGTAATCACCGCCACCTCTGCCGGAGTGACTCTGCGATTCGGCTGATCGTGGACTGCTCCGATGCGAGCGTTGATCAGCGATGTCTGGCTGAGCCCAAAACCGAGGTCGTCGAAAGATTCGGTCCATTACGCTCCGACGATGAGCTTCTTTGAAGATGTTGGCGAGTTCGAAGAACCGGAATTCCCCGAGCCGGTACATCGCCCGTGGTTTGGGCCGCCCGACAGGGCGATGCCCGTTTCCGTGCCGGGCAACATCGTCGTCTTTCACAACGATCACGCTGCACTAGTGCTCGACCATTTCAACGCGTTCACCACGGGCTTGCAGTTCACGCTCAGTCTCTGGCTACGCGAGCCGAAGAGCCGGTCACCGCGACACTACGAGGCGCCATGGGAGCTCCACGAGGGCGGAGCGGGCCCCGACGACCCTGAGTTCATGCGCCTCGGAATCCAGTTCTCGGACGGCTCGAAGTGGACGAACCTTCCCGGCCCGATGGCGCCGTTGGATGAGCCGCCGCCGGGCCCGGTCGTGTGGCCACAAGGCGGATCTTCAGGCGGGAGCAGCTGGACCTTCCAACATTGGATGTGGCCGCTTCCGCCACCGGGGGAGATGATCGTGCACGTCTCTTGGCCCGCCCACGGGGTTGACGAAACGTCGGTTGCCATCGACACGAGCGAGATAGCGGACGCCGCGAGCCGTTCCGCGTTGCTCTGGCCTGACGATCACGACTGACTCGCTGTCGCTGCCCCGGTGAGGATTAGTCGAAGAGGGCGCTGGCTATCGGCAGAGCCGGAGTCGCTGGCGTTGTTGTGACCCACTGCGTGCAACCCTTCCAGCTATCGGCACCTGCGACGTTGCTGCACGCGTCGGCCCCCGGTCCGCCTCGTACGTTGCTATCGCGTGCGTCGCCATCGACGCGGTCGCTGCCTGCGCCCGCATAGATGTCGTCGGCGCCGCCGTGGCCGACTAACACATCGTTGCCCGTGCCGCCGCGCATCCAGTCGTTGCCACCGAAACCGAGAAGCTGATCACTACCCGGACCGCCCTGCATGCGATCCCATCGGTCGGAGCCAATCACGGTGTCGTTGCCAATGCCCGCAAAGATGCGAGCACCGCGTGAGTCCCCGAGCACCGCCGTTGACGTCTCACCCTCGGCCTCGGCCGAGTAGATCACGTCGTCTCCCTGAGCACCGAACAAGATGTCGAAGCCCTGTCCGCCAATAATGACATCGTTGCCCTTGCCGCCACAGATGACGTCGTCGCCGCCGAGGCCACGGATGATGTCGTTGCCCTGGAGGCCCGCAATCACATCGGCGCCGGCGGTTCCGGTGAGAACGTCGTCGCCAGAGGTTCCAAAGAGCGTCGCGAGGCGACCGTCGCAAACCACCGGATCCGGCCCTTCGAGCTGAACCGGTTGGGTCGTGGTTGTCGTTGTTGTTGTCGTCGTCGGTGGCGATGGGGGACCGGCGAAGACAGCGAGTGCAGCGTCTTCCCCCGGACCGAACGAATCGGCGATGTTGGCCGGGTCGCACGGCGTCGAATCGCCATAACCCGCACACCAGTTCCACCGACCCGAGTCGCCATAGAGGTATCCGCTGACCCCAGCGTTCTTCGACGCTTGAGCATCGGCGGCCATCTCGGCGGCGCCGGGGTTACGCCATTCCTCGGGAAGCCACTTGAAGTCGTTGTTGAAGTATCTGGCTTCGCCCATCCACACGGGGATGTCGTACGCGACTACTGCCTGCTCCATCTCCCATTGCGCCTGCTCTGGTGTCTTGTTGTGCCCAATCTCGGGTGCGGCAAAGTCGAGAAAGTCGGCGTTCGCATACAACAGCGAGTCGAACTCGTAGGGCGGAAGATGAATGCCGATGTCGAGGGTTGAACCTTCGTCGCGAATCGCGTCGGCCATGATGTCCCAAACGTCGATGTTGGCGGCTGTGTTGTTCGTGCCACCGTCGCCACCGAACACCCATGCGTTTACCGCTGGGTGTGACCCGAACGCTTCGACCATTTGCCGGCCATACGCATCGGCGTTTGCCGTCGTCAGCGTTTCTCGGACGAGGTCGCTCGCCGGCAAGTTCGCGTCGGACCGGCCACCGGGGAGATACAGGTTCTGCCAGGCCACCACAAGGCCAACACGCATGCCGTGGGCATCGGCCCTGTCGAGGATCGCGTTCACGTGCGTGATGTATCCGTCGGAGAGCACGATCTCGCCATCGATGTAGGCACCGATCTGCTCGCCGCCGGGATAGGTGTTGTTGTACGTGCTCGGCGCATGACTTATGACCGCCGCCCACGCGCCACTAAAGCCACGGGTCTTCAGTTCAGCGAAGTACTCATCGGCTTGTTCGGGAGTCGCCCGGGCAAACATCTGCCATGCGGTGTCATATACGGGGATGCTCGTGTTCGCCGTAGGCGCGATGTAGCTCGTCGAGGACTGCTGCGCTGAGGCAGGGGCACTCGCAGCCACCATTGCGAGCGCGAGCAGGGCTGCGAGCAAGACACCGAGGCCGCCGCGTTGATTGGTCGTCACAACACCCAAAAATACCAGTGCTACCGAAGTGGCTGAATAAGCCGTTCGGCCGGGTGATCTAGAAGTAGGTGTCGTCGCTCTCGGTCGAATGGAGCTCGCGATCGCAGCCATCGAGCGCGTCCGGCAGGCGGTAATACACACGCCCTGCAGCGGCGTCGTCAGTGGCGCTATTGGCCATCTCCGCCCAGCTGATCACGGCCGCACCCGCAGGTAGGCCAGCGGACTTCGGGTCGCTGGCCGCTGCCGACAGCAGGTCGGTCAACGAGATCGTGCCGTCGTCACTACCGCCATCGACAGCTCGCAGGACGAGCAACCCAAAATCCGCCTGCGTGGTGCTGAGAATCGCATGAGCGAGGAGTCGTCCGTCGGCATCGACGAGCCCGGTGAAGCAGCGCTCGGTCGATCCACTCGACAGGATCCACTCGAGAAACCGCCTGTCGTTCGGAGGCCGCAGTACGTCGTCATGGAGCGCAGGGGTCTCGACGATCTGGTCGAGGCTCGTGATCCACCGGCTGCCCGTAGGAATCGTGGTTGCTGGAGTTGGATCGGCCCTGCGAGAGGCGAGGAGTGCCAACCACCGCAAACGCCCCGCGATACCTCGAGGGCGGACGGCGACCAACTGCTTCGGAGCGATCGGCGACCATGACCACCCCGTTGCGTCGAGCAGCTTTTGCATATCGGGAGTCGCGGAACCATCGACGATGTGGTTGCTCGACGCAAGCTTTGCGACCTTGCGGAAGATCTTCATCGAGTGGCCGCGATGCTCCGGATCGACCACGAACGTCGTCGCGAGCAGTGACGGAACCGCGTCGGCGTTGCGCCGGTAGTCGATCGGGATCAAGCCGTGGAACCCAACGACGGCGTCGTCACTTCGAAGAACGAACGCGACCGTCGTCGACTCGCTGATGAACGGGTTGGTCACCCACCATTGCGTCATCAGCCGCTGCCAGGCATCGGGCGACTCGCCAAAGCCGATCTCGCCGAAGAGGTCGCGGACAACGGCCGATGCCAAGTACTGCGACCACTCGGCAATCTGTGCCGGCGTTGGCTGCCCGGCGTGGACCTCGAGCGTGACCCCGCCAGCCACACTCAGCCCTCTGCGCGGATCTTGTCTACGACATCGGCGAGCATCGCCAGGGTGGAGAACGTGTCGTCTTCGAGAAGCTCCTCGGGGATCTCCACTGCGAACTCGTCCTCGACATCCAACAAGACGGTGATCGTCGACAGCGAGTCCAGCCCCAGGTCGCCAAGGTCGGCGTTCGGGTCGATCGTGTCGCCCTCATGGAACTTGAGATGAGGACGGA
Organism: uncultured Acidimicrobiales bacterium; assembly: GCA_938002955.1. Taxonomy (GTDB): domain Bacteria; phylum Actinomycetota; class Acidimicrobiia; order Acidimicrobiales; family SHLQ01; genus SHLQ01. The sequence goes on along the minus strand of CALLAA010000257.1, from coordinate 27,673 downwards.
GTACGTCTTGAAGGCGGTTCTGGGTGTCGTTCATAAAAGCTCGATTACTGCGTTAGATGGTCAACGGTGCGGTGCCCGGTGGCGAGTTGTTCGATCGATGTGATCTTCCCCGATCGGTGACAGGCCTCAAGGACTGCCGGCCGGCTCAAGAAGTTGGTCAGGCTGCCCGACGCCCCATATGCGCCCACGTTTGGGATAGCAACGACGTCGCCAATTGCGAGGTCGGTCGGGATCTCGACCTTTCGTCCAACGAGGTCGAGCGGGGTGCACAGCTGGCCAACGACATCGGCGACGAGCGTGTCCGCTGAGCGATTGTTCGGTGGGATCATTCGTATGGCGAAGCGCGGGATTCGGCCCAAGCCCGTCATGCCCCCAAGGTGGTTGATCCCGCTGTCGAGGATCACGAACTCCTTGTCCTTCGACACTTTGCGATCCATCACTTGGGTCACCAGGTGGCCGCATGACGCGGTGCAATGACGGCCGGACTCGAACCACCACGTCGCCGAGCTCGCTGCCCCGTCTCCCGACCGCAACGCTGCGAGCGGCTCTCGCAGCGGCGAGAGGTCGGGTCCGCTGCCATCGACCGCGTAAGGCCACGGGAAACCGCCACCGAGGTTCAAAATGTCGAGCGGAATATCGAGCGACGTGGCGAGGGCTTCGGCGGTTGTGACCGCATTTGAGAAACACGCCGCAAGTTCGTCGGGGCCACCAACTTGAGTGCCCCAGTAGATATGGAAGCCAACGATGTTGACGCCGGGCGAACGTTCGAGCGGGCCGTGAGCCAGCAGATCTTCTTCTTCGAATCCAAACTGACTGGCGACGCCGGACATCACGAGCTTGGCCCGTGGTGGCTCCATTGGGTTTACTCGCAGCAGAACCTGTACGTCGCCGTCGACGTTTGCGACCGCGGCGTTCAACGCGCCGAGATCGTGGAACGACTCGATCGAGAACGACCGGATTCCCATCGACAGCGCGTGCACAAACTCGTCCCGGTTCTTCCCAGGACCGCCATAGAGCGCCAGCCCAAGGTCGAAACCGGCTGCGACCGCAGCGTCGATCTCGCCTGGCGAGGTGAGATCGGCACGAGCCCCCGCCGCACCGATAGCCGACGCAAGGCCAGGAAGCGGGTTCGCCTTGAACGAGAAGAACAACTCTGAATTGCTCGGAAAGACATCGAAGAGCTCCGACACCCGCTGCTCGGCGACATCGAGGTCGTACGCGTAGTACGGGGTTGGCAGAGCTGCGAGGTCGGCCGACGATGCAATGGTGTCCATGATGGTGTCTGACACAACGATCACCCGTCCCCGGCTTCGAGCATTGCCGCTAGCGCAGCACGGTCGGTCTTGCCGTTCATCGATCGCGGCATCACATCGATGAAGTGGACCTTGTCCGGGACCTTCGCCGGCTCGAGCTTGCTTGCGAGCGTCGAGAGCACCGATTCGCTCGTCAAGCTCTCCGCGGATCGGCATGCGAACAGGTGGAGTACATCGACCGAGTCATCGATCACGACACACGCGTCGACGATGCCGTCGACATGGGTTGCTTCGTCCTCGATCTCGATGGGCGAGATCCGGTGACCACGGTGCTTGAAGAGGTCATCGGCCCGAGCAGCGAAGTGAAGATAGCCGTCGTCATCGACGTAACCCATATCGCCGGTGAACAAGCGGATCGACTCGCGGGACCCATTGGGTCCCGGCCGGTAACGCTTGGCGGTTTCCTCAGGGGCACGCCAGTACCCGTGATAGGCGACATGAGGCCCCATCACCACAAGCTCGCCAGGTTCCCCACTGCTAAGACGAGACCCGGCATCATCGACGGCGAACACTTCGGTTCCGTCGAGCGGTCGGCCGATCGATTCGCGGTGGGCACCGAATTCTTCGGGCAATAGGATCGAGACTCGCTTGCACTCGGTCAACCCGTACATGACGTACACAGACAGACCGGGGAACATGTCGCAGAGCTGGTCGATATGTGCACGTGGGAGGCGTTGCCCGGTGTTCGTGATCGAACGAAGCAATGGCAGTTCGACCGGCCGCCTCGCGTTCAACGCAATCAATGCTGCATACACCGTCGGCACACCGGGAAGGACGGTGACCTGAGCGGCTGCGAGCACCTTTGGTAGGCGCGGGCCAACCATTCCGGGGTCGCCTACGAACAGGTTCGCTCCGGAGATTGCGGCGAGAAAGATCTGATAGAGGCCGTAGTCGAACGAGAGCGGCAGCAGGCCGCCAACGACGTCGTCGGAGCGGTAGTCGAGTCGGCGTTGAATCGCGTCCACGACGAAGGTGATGTTCTCGTGCGAGAGTGTGACGCCTCGAGGAGAACCTGTCGACCCAGAGGTAAATACCAAGCACGCAGGGTCATCGATGGCGAAGTCAGGAACGGTGGCGAGCAGCGGGTGATCGATGGTGTCCGCAAACGCCGTCCAGCCCGGCCGCGCTTGTGAACCACAGGTGACCAGCACGTCTATCTCGAGGTCCGAGGTGATCGTCGCGTCGTCGCCGATGTAGACCTTGGGCTCGGCCTGGTCCAGGATTTTGGAGAGACCATGCGGCCGCAGCTGCTCGTTGAGCACGACAAAGATCGCACCGATACGTGCAACGGCGAAGATCGCGATCGCGATCTCCGGGCGGTTGCTGGTGTGCACGACCACTCGATCGCCGGGGTTGGTTCCATTCGCGATGAGCCAGCCGGCCAAGCGGTCTATCCGGTCCTCGGCCTCGCCGTACGTGATTGAATTTCCGTCTGCGGTCGACAGAAACGTCGCATGGCTATCGCCACGCAACAGAGACCCGATCCCGCGCTTCCCCGCCTTACCCACATCTCGACTATCTCATCTCACGATCAGCAGGTGCAATGCGGGGCGTGTGCCTCAACGATGATGAATCTCGCGCGGTGAGACCCATCTGTGACGGTCATAGGATCGCGATACTGTCGCTACATGACAGCGACCTCGGACCTTCTCAACGCCGCCGAAACGGTCAACCCCGACGTGATCGAGCTGCGGCGGGAGATCCATGCGAACCCCGAGCTCGGACTGCAGCTACCGGGTACACAGCAGCGAGTTCTTGAATCGCTCACCGGGCTCGGCCTCGACATCACGCTCGGCGAGAGCCTCACATCGGTCGTCGCCGACCTCGACACCGGTCGGGACGGCCCCACCATTCTTCTGCGTGGCGACATGGACGCACTGCCGCTCACCGAGGACACCGACGAACCGTTTCGCTCCACGGTCGACGGCCGAATGCATGCGTGCGGGCACGACTCCCACGTCGCCATGCTCGCTGGTGCCGCCACGCTGCTGAGCGACAACCGCAGCGAACTTCGCGGTCGGATCCGATTCATGTTCCAACCCGGCGAAGAGGGCTACCACGGGGCCCGCTACATGATCGAGGAGGGCTTGCTCGACGGAGTGGACCGGGCCTTTGCGGTCCACGTCGATACGAACCAGACCGCTGGATCCATCTTGTGTCGAGGTGGCCCCATGTTTGCCAGTAGCGACGAGCTCCACGTCGAGGTGATGGGCAAGGGCGGGCACGCAGCCGCACCGCACTTCGCCCGCGACCCCATCTCGGCCGCTGCGGCGATGGTCGGTGCGTTCCACACCATGGTGAGCCGGGAGGTCGCAGCGTTCGACCCGGCGGTTGTCACGATCGCCCACATCAACGGGGGCAGCACGAACAACATCATCCCGGAGTCGGCCACAATGGAAGGCACCATCCGAGCGTTCAGCGAAGAGACCCGCACGTTGGTTCACGAGAGCATCGGACGTGTTGCCGCCGGGGTTGCCGAGACCCACGGGTGCAGTTGTTCGGTCGACATCGTGAAGGGGTATCCAGTCACCGTGAACGACCCGGCAATGGTTGGGCTCGTCGCCGAAACCACCGATGCTGTGCTTGGCGCTGGCAACTACATCGCTGCCCAGAATCCGGATATGGCCGCCGAGGACTTTGCCTACGTGTTGCAACATGTGCCCGGCGCAATCATGAGCTTGGGCGCATGTCCAGATGGAATCGACAATGCGCACGAGGCGCCAGCGTTGCACTCCAACCGGATGCTGCTCAACGAAACGGTGTTGCCGCGAGGAGTTGCCATGTACGCAGCGATGGCAATGGCGCAATGACGCGACCGCAGGCCCTTGATCGCTCCCAGGCCTACTTCGACGACGGCCGGTTTCTCTCCGACTTGCGTCGGCGCGTTGCGTTCCGCACCGAGAGCCCCGATCCCAACCGTCGACCCGACCTCGACCGGTACCTCCGCTACGAACTCACACCGACGCTCGAGCACCTCGGCTTCACCTGTGACATCCATGAGAATCCGGTCGAACACGCCGGACCGTTCTTGGTAGCGACGCGCCACGAAGCCGACGGATTACCGACGGTCATGTCGTACGGTCACGCCGATGTCGTGCTCGGGTACGACGACCAGTGGGCCGACGGCCTCGACCCCTGGAACGTCGTGGTCGATGGCGACAAATGGTTCGGACGTGGCACCGCCGACAACAAGGGCCAACACACCATCAACATGGCAGCCATGCAGAGCGTGCTCGACGCCCGCGGGCATCTCGGCTTTAACGCGGTGCTGCTGTTCGAGACGGGCGAGGAAACCGGGTCGCCCGGCTTACAGGATTTCTGCGCATCGAACGCCGATCTGTTTCGCGCCGACGTCTTCATCGCGAGCGACGGGCCACGGCTACAACCCGAGACCCCCACGGTGTTCATGGGGTCGCGAGGGGCGTTCAACTTCGAGATGCGAGTCGAACTTCGCGACGGCGGTCATCACTCGGGCAATTGGGGCGGCCTGCTCGCAAACCCGGGCGTGATTCTCGCCAACGCGCTGGCGTCCATCGTGAGTCCGTCGGGGGAGATCCTTGTCGACGGATGGAAGGCCGAGCCAATGAGCGACTCGGTGCGTGAGGCGATTGGAAGACTCGAGGTCGGCAACCCCGATGGCCCGCAAATCGACCCTCTTTGGGGAGAGCCAAACCTCACCCCCGAAGAGCGCGTGTTCGGCACGAACACCTTCGAAGTCCTCGCGTTCGAGACCGGCAACCCGAGAAATCCAGTGAACGCCATCCCGCCGTCAGCGGTAGCGCACTGTCACCTTCGACTCGTGGCCGGGACGCATTCGAGCGTCCTGCTCCCGGCATTGCGTCGCCATCTCGACGCGCAGGGCTACACCTCGATCGAGCTCGTTCCTGGCGGTGTCGCCATGGAAGCGACACGGCTCGATCCATCGGACCCGTGGGCCGTGTGGGCGATCGACTCGATTGCGTCAACGAGCGGCAAAGACGTTGCCGTCTTGCCAAACCTCGGTGGAAGTTTGCCCAATGACGTCTTTGCCGAAGTGCTTGGGCTCCCGACGATCTGGGTGCCGCATTCCTATGCGGGCTGTTCCCAGCACGCCCCAAACGAGCATGTTCTTGCCACCACGTGCGCCGAAGCTCTGCAGATTATGACCGGGCTGTGGTGGGACCTCGGTGCGGGCGCAACGCCAGCTTCGTAACGACACCAAACTCGACCACATGTGGCCGGGTTGGTGAGCGAGCGTCTTAGCGCTGGTTCTGTCCAAGGACGGTGCGCAGAGCAGCGTCGGTTGGGCCACTGTTCTGGAACCCGGGACCGTATGCGGCACGAAGTGCAGCCAACGAGTTTGGGTGGTTGATGTGCTTGGCGGAGTTCGGGGGGTTGTTCATACGTCTATTCTCGGCCCATCCAATGCATGACACAACCATGTAGAAGTTGTACTTTCGGCCAAGATTTGTCATGCTTTCGGCATGCAGCTCGACATCGAATCGCTCCGAACATTTGCCACCGTGATCGACCTTGGCGGAATGACCCGAGCCGCCGAAGCGCTCGACGTCAGCCAGTCCGCAGTCAGCTGGAAGATCAAGCGCCTCGAAGAGAAGGTCGGGCGGGATCTCCTGATTCGGGAGGGACGTACGCTGCGAGCCTCGCGAGACGGCCGTGAGCTACTCGACTACGCACGATCGATCGTGTCGACCCACGACGAAGCCGTCTCCCGTCTTGAAAGCTCCGAGCTCACCGGAACCGTAAAGCTCGGTACGACCGAGGAAGTCAGCGCAGCGCGAATGTGCGATGTGCTCGAACGCTTCAACCGAATCCACCCCGCAGCAAAGATCGAGTTCGTCGTCGAGTCCTCACCAGCGCTAGACGACATGTTGAACAAAGGCATGCTCGATGTCGCGGTACTCCAGGTGCTGCCCAATGACCAGCGCCCAACCGACACGGTGCTCTGGCGCGACGAGCTGATCTGGATGTGTTCCCCGGAATGGACCTATGAAGCTGGCGACGTTCCGCTCATCACCTTCGGCGACCGAGGCTTCTACCGACCGCTGGCCGAGGGACTCCTCAACCAGGCCGGAATCGACAGCTGGGTCTCGTTCTCCGGACCGAGCATCGCAAGTGTGATCGGTGCCGCCGAAGCGGGTTTGGGAGTTGTGGTGCTCGCCGCTAGCTCGTTCGAAAGCGACCTGATCTCATGGCCACGGGCCGCCCAACTCGCTGAGCTGCCAATGTCGTGTCAAATCGCCCGGTCGTCGCCCGGCGAATCGAGCCGCATCGCAACCGAGCTCATTGCCGACATCGTCAGCGAACTCGGCGAAGAGTGACGTGATGCTAGCGAAGTCGACCTACGGCATCGCCGCGGTAATCGAGATCTCGACCAACAGTTTCGATCGAGCCATGTGCGCTTCGACGCACGCCCGCGCCGGCGCATGACCGGTCGGGACCCAGTCGTTCCACACCTCGTTCATTAGCGCGAAGTCGTTGTCGATATCGCGCAGCCAGATCGTTGCCGACAGCAGGTGTTCTCGGTCGGTGCCAGCTTCGTCGAGTGCAGCATCGATCTGGGAGAGCGTTGAACGGGTCTGCTCCTGGATGTCCGCGTCGGGATCAGCGGCGACATGGCCAGCCAAATACACGACGCCGTTGTGCTTCACGATCTTGCTGGCGCGTTCCGATACATGCATACGTTCAATGCTCATGTGCCCAACCTAGACGGGTCGCCGGGGCCGGAGAGGGTTCGTTCTACGCTGCCCCAATGGATACAGCAGGCATCACGCTCCTCGACGGTGGTATGGGCAAGACGTTGGAGAAAAACGGAGCGCCATTCCGTCAACCCGAATGGTCAGCGCTCGCCCTCATAGAAGACCCGCCATCGGTCTCCCACGCACACGAACAGTTCGTCGCCGCCGGTGCTGATGTCATCACCACGAACAACTATGCCGTCGTTCCGTTCCACCTGGGCGACGAACGATTCGCCACCGATGGGGCACGTCTCACCGGCCTTTCGGGCTCGCTCGCTCGGGCCGCTGCTGGACCCGATGTTCGTGTGGCTGGCTCGATCCCTCCGCTTTACGGAAGTTACGAACCCGACAAGTTCAACGCCGAGACAGCGCCGGCGCATCTTCGGGTGATCGTTGACGCATTGGCGCCGCACGTCGACTTCTTCTTGTGCGAGACCCAGTCGTCGACAACAGAGGCGGCCATTTCGCTACAAGCCGCGGCGCCATTCGGTCTTCCCTGCTGGGTGTCGTACACACTCGATGACGACTTGCCCGACACGCCACAGCTCCGATCCGGCGAGTCGCTTGGCGACGCCATCGAGACAGCACAGCACAATGGTGCCGAAGCGGTGCTCTTCAATTGCAGTCAGCCCGAAGTCCTCGCAAACGCAATTCCGGCCGCTGTGGCCCTGGCTGACGGTCTGGAGATCGGCGGCTACGCGAACTCGTTTGTGCCGAAGCCGAAGGTCTACGCCGCGAACGAAGTCATCCTCGATCATCGTTCCGATCTGGACCCCGACGGATACCTTCGCTTCGTCGAGCAGTGGGTCGCCGACGGTGCAACGATCGTGGGCGGCTGTTGCGGAATCATGCCTTCACACATCGCGCTGCTTCGTAGTGAGCTCGAGAAGGCATAGCGATGAACGAATCTCCACGTCGGGTCCTCATCACGGGAGCGAATCGCGGAATCGGACTGGAGCTCGCTCGGCGGCTCATCGCACAAGGCCACCTCGTGTGGGGAGCGACCCGTTCCGACGCACCCGCCTTCGACGCACTCGGGGGAGCGGGCCACGTCCGGCTCGATCTCGCCGACGAAGCGTCGATCGTGTCCGCGTTCGCTGACCTCGCGCAACAGACCAGCGCCCTTGACACGCTGATCAACTGTGCCGGTATCGATGGCCGCGAGCTGGGGGCCGCAGCCGATCGGCGTTCGATTTTCTCGATCGCGTCCGACGTTCTGCTCGATGTCCAACGCATCAACGTCGTCGGTCCTGTGATCACGACCAGAGAAGCGCTGCCATTGCTTCGCCGAGGGACGAATGCTCTCGTTCTGAACTTCAGCTCGCAGTTGGGCTCGATGGAAGTCGGAGCGACGATGGGGAGCGATGCGTCGTACTGCATCTCCAAAGCCGGTCTCAACATGGCGAGCCTGAAGGCAGCCGCTGACCTGCGCGACGACCGCATCGCCGTGGTCATGTTGCACCCCGGGTGGGTGAGTAGCGATATGGGCGGCTCGGCTGCGCCGATGAGCCCGGTCGAATCCGCCGAGGCAATCGCCGACACGATGGACCAGCTCACGCTTGCCGACTCCGGTCGATTCATTCGGTGGGACAACACCGACCACCCGTGGTGATCGCTATCGCTCCGGAGTTACGGAGCGGACGCTTCTAACGCGTCGATGTCGCGAAGCAGCCTGCGCAGCTCGACCGTGATCTTGTCCGCCCGAGTATGTACCTCGACGCCGGGGTCGAGGGGAACGCCATTGCGTATGAGCTGTTCGAGGAGTTCACGGTCCTCACGTCCGACCTCGGCCTGAAACGCAATGTGATCCTCGGGCCGCTGACGGCCGTCGGCGATGTTCTCGGCGAGCGCAATGCAGTAGAGGGTCGTGTTGTCGTCATCTACAGGCTGATGAAAGAACAGTAAGACCAGAACGCCATCGGCCCCGTAGTCGATGTGTAGCCGCACATGGTGCGGTGCGTCGCAGCGGAAGGTCATCGTCCGGTCGAACGTCTCGAACGCGTCAGCGTTGCCGCGTTGCGCGTCGGTGAGGATCTTGCTCGAGTGATGATGCTCGGCGGAAAAACTCCACTGCTCTCGCACGACCTCGTACTCACCGACCTCGCGATCGTCGGGGTCGCCAATCGTGCCCAGATGAGTGAAAGGGAAGTGGGCAACATCGAGAAAGTTGTCCGTCATCTGGGCAGCGCTGGCGTTCCAGGTTTGTGTCGGAATTGTCGCGATGCCGAAGGCGGGGTCGTCCCATTCGCCATTCACCGGGATGGGAGACAGCGGCTCATCGAGCGCCACCCAAACGAGTCCGTACTGCTCGGTTACGTGAGCAGGCGTATCGATATGGGCCTTGGGTGGAATGGTTCCGTTCGAGCCGAGCGCTGGAATATCGACGCATGTTCCGTCGGAATCGAAACACCAACCGTGGTACGCGCACTGTAGGGAACCATCGACGATTGCGCCCGCTGTGAGCGGCGCGAGACGGTGAGGACACGCGGCCGGGAACACCGACCAGGATCCGTTGAGCCGTGCGAGCGCGTAGTCGTTTGCGAGGAGCCGAACCGCGTGAGGCCCATCGCCGTCAAGGTCGCCGATCCGGGCAACAGGATGCCAGAAGTGGGCGAGACCAGGGTTCTCGTTTGTGAACCAACGCGTCATGGAAGCTCCTCGAGATCGATCGCGATCGTGCGAACTCCTGCGAGGTTTTCAGACGACGGATGGTCTCGCCAACTAGCTCGCGTTCTTCCGTGCGTACGACTCGGTGAACCAGCCGGTGTCGGCGTCGTCATCGTCCGCGTCGGTCGGCGGTGCGGCGACTGCTTCGGGCGACACTGCCGTTGCTGGAGCCGCAGCTGGTGCGGCCTGGAGCGAGGCGATCATCGACTCGAGGCGAGCGATTCGACCAAGTGCTGTCTCAAGCTCGCCGCGGAGTGCAATGACATGTTGCTGGGTGTGCTCGACCCCTTGGCTCGTAGCGACGAGGGTGTCGGTGAGTTGGGTCTCGACCGTGGTGTTACGACGCTGGAGTTGGGTCAGCTGAGAAATTGACTGCAGCGCTTCGCCAATCTTGGCTTCGAGCACCTGCACTCGTTCGGCGGAGGCATTGTCGCCATCTGCTGCGGAGCGGAGTTCGGCGAGGAGGGCAGTGTGCTGGTCAATCTCGTCGGATTGTGTTCGCATTTCCGACTGGATTGCCTGCACGAGGTCCGCTTGGAGAAGTCGCAGGTTTTCGGAGAAGGATTGTGCTTCACGAGCGCTCTCTTCTGCTTGGGTTACCGATGCAGAAAGTGCATCGAGACGGGCGTCATCCACGACAGCGGACTGCGTGTTGGCGTTGGCTTCGATCGAGGAAATGCGCTCGGCGAGACGGCCCTCGGTGTCTTCGATGCGGCTGAACAGCGACTGGCGCAACGACTCGTTGGCTTCGCCGTTCTGATGCGTGGCCTGGTCGATCTGTGCCGTGACCTCTTCGATCTGGGTGGTCACCGTGTCGATCTGGGTGGTCACCGTGCTGACGTTTTCGCCAATGGACGAAATCTGTGAGTCGGTCGCATCGAGGCGTTCGTTGATCTGCTGGAGCTCCTGCGGATCGATCGCTGCAGGCTGGTCCTGCTGCTCGATCTGGCTCGCTAGTGCAACGACGTGCTCTCGAAGTTCTCCGGTTGCGTTGTCGAGGTCGCCGAGTTGTGACTCCACCGCGTCGACCCGCTGAGCGTTGGCTCCAGCAGCATCGCGCATGTCGGCGATTTGGTCTCCGAGGGAATGGATCGACTCGGCCGTTTCCGATTGGGCGTCGTTGTTTGCGGCGGTGATGGCGTCGCCAACCGTCGACTCGAGAGCATTGACCTGCTGCTCGAGTGAGCCAACACGTTCGTTCGTTTCGGTGACACGGTCATCTACGGCGTCGACGCGTTCGATGGTGTTGTAGGCCTGCTGAGCACTCGTGCTGATGCGTTCGTGTGCGTCGTCGACTCGGGCGTCGGTGGTGTTGATGCGTTCGTGCGCGTCGTCGACGACGGCGTTCGTGGTGTTGATGCGATCATGTGCCTCGCCAATGCGAGACTCCGATGCCGAGATGCGCTCGTGGGCTTCGCCGATGCGGGCATCTTTGGCGTCGGCCTGTTCGCGAAGCTGGTCGATCTGACCAGCGTTGTCGTCGACCCGACCGGCAACCTGCTCGACCGTGCTGGCGAGATCGTCATCGACTCCGGCATCCTGATCGTGTTCGAGCTGGTCGATCTTTCCGAATGCGCTGTCGATCCGGGTATGAAGTTCGTGGGTGACGTCGGTGATCTTGGCGTCGGTCTCGCTGCGATAGGAGTCGAGTTGACTCGACGCGCCGAACACAGCGGACTCGGTCTCATCGATCCGTGCGTGAGCGGCATCGATTGCGGTCGCAGCGTTGGTGACCTGTTCGGTCAAGCCATCGATGGTGGAGTCGACCGTGTCGAGTCGCTGGCTTGCCGCGTCGACCTGGTCCTGTACCTCGTCGCTCGCAACACCCGAAGTGGTGTCGATGCGCTCGGAGGCGACGTGGGCGGCCTGGTTCGCGGCTTCGGCAAGCTCGAGCGCCTCTGCAACAGCCGCGGCGTGGCTCTCCATCTGTGCGTTGTACGCAGCGATTGACTCTTGGCTTTCGGCGAGCAGACCGGAGTGCTCAGCGAGGAGGCCGGTGGTCGCGTCGAGGATCTCGGAGTGTGTCTCGAGCACAGTGTTCTGGGAGTCACGCGACCCTTCGAGCGATTGGATCGTCTCGTCGAGGGACGCCAACTTCTCGCTGTTCGCGGAGGTGATCTCTGCTTGGCCGTCGACCACGTTTTTCACGTTGTCGATGTCGGCCTTGATGACGTCGGCATCTTCGGTGATCGAGTCGACGCGGGTGGACACGGTGTCGAGGTCAGCACGTACCGACTGGACTTCGGCGGAACTCGCCGAGTCTGGTGTACTCGACGCAGCGTGATCGAGCAGTTCTTCGAGCTGGGATTCGGCGGTGGAGATGCGTTGCTCAGCGGCATCGACACGCTCGTGGGCGACGGAGGTCGTGGAAACCGCTTCGTCGATGCGGGCGTGTGCGCGCTCGACGTTTTCGATGATGTTGCCCGACGTGTTGATCTGTGCTTCTTCGAGCGCCTCGGCTCGTGCGGTGAGGAACTGGATCGAGGTCGACACCTCGTCGGTGTTGCCGAGTCGTGCCTCGGCTGCGTTCATCCGGCCTTCGAGGTCGGCGACCGACGCTTCGAGGGCTGTGGTCGCTGTCGCCGTAGATGCATCGATGGATTCGGTGGCGTCGTCGACACGTGATGACAATGCCGAGATCGCAGCGTCGAGCTGCTCCATCTTGGTGGTGACGTCGGTGCCGAGGTCTGTGAGCTGGTTGAAGTTCTCTGCGCGGAAGTTGGCGTTTGCGCCGCGCTCGTTGTCGATCACGGTCGCGAGTTCGGCGATCCGGGTGAATGCTTGTTCGAGATAGGTCGTGAGCTCGTTGAGTTCTTTCGTCTGGGCGAGACGAGCGTCTTCGACGACGTTCAGGCGAGTGTCGAAGCCATCGACGGAAGACAGCATCGTCGTTGCGATGTGCTCTTCGGCGGAGGCCACTCGGCCGGCGAGGCCATGAAACTGCGATGCGGTTTCGGCGAGGTCGGTGTCGAGCGCCGCGAGTCGTTCGAGAAGGTCGTCGGGGACGCTGCCACCGGCGGTCGCATCGAAGACGTGGCGTTCCAGCGAGGACAGCCTGGTGCGCACGAGTTCGAGCTGAGAAGTCACCTCGAGGATTCGGCCATCTTCACTTGCTCGCTGCGTATCGAGCGTGATCGTGCGTGCCGTTGCGCGAGCGAGGTTCAGGTCAGCACTCAGTGCCGGCCAGTCCGTTGCCTCGTTGTCGTTGCCCATCTCTTGGTCCATGAGACCCTCATTAGCTAGTCGAATTACCTAGGCAACCATTCGGCGTCAACCGGTCGAACATAAGCGCAACGACCGAAATGTTGCTAACAAGATCGGTACCCGGGCCTTGGTACGAGGCGAAAAGAAATTTCTTGAGCAACCGCACACGGTGATACCTCCACACGTGGTCGTTTTGGGCTATTCGACCGCATTCTGTGATTCGCCGGGCCGAAATAGTCCGATCCCCACGGAAGGTGAGAAATCATCTTCAGTTCGCGCCATTGTGCGATATTGCGCCATTCGGTGAAGCTGCACAGGCTTACTCTCATGTTTACCGACCTTGCCTTCATCGACTGGATTGCCCTGATCTTCGCGGCGCTCCTTTTGGCAGCTGCGGCGGCAGCGGGTCTCGTTGCCTATGCAACGACGAAGAGTCGCCAGAAGATGCCCCAGAAGATGCCGTTGCACTCGGCTGAGCTTCGTCCAGCGCCCGCTCACGCAGCATCGGCCAAGCACGCAGCCACCACCGAAGTTTCGGTACCGGCTCCCGAACACGCTGCACCGTCGACGACTCAAGCACCGACGCCCGTCGACGCCACAGTGGATGGACCACCGGCGCCGCCGATCCTGGTCTCGACCCCGAAGAACACCAATGCCGTCATGAGTGACGGCGTTCGCATCGAACCATCGAACTCCGGCTCGACTCCCGAGGACACGGTGGCTGCCCGCGCCGCCAAGTTGCGCGGCCGTCCGACCCCGGAACAGAACCCGACCCGGAAGCGGGTCGTGAGCATGGTCGAGCCGGGACGGATGCCAGCACACGCTCCGAATCGAGCATTCGTCGGCGCTCATGAGCGGTCGGGTGTATCGATCGACATGGAGCGGACTGCGGGCTTCTCCGCTCGCACCCCAGGCTTTTTTGAAGATCCCGTTGGGCGTCACGAACTTCGCTACTGGGACGGTCATCGCTGGACCGAGTACGTGAAGGAACACGGCGAACGGTTCACCGACCCGCTGTGATCGCTACCCGGCTAGGCGGGACGTTTCTCGCTTTGCGCTTTCGAGGGAGTCGACGACTAGCTCTTGCAGCTCTAATCCGAGGCGGAAGAACGACACGCCGATTCGGGTCTGTCCATCGATGAGTTCGGTGATATTGCGAACCTCGATGACACCTTCGTGGTCGTCGACATACACCCGGTAGCGCTTCTTCACCTTCAACCGCGGGTCGCTGGGAATCACGATTGCGGCGCCGCCGGCGGAGAGCTCCACGAGTAGTCCATCGGATCGGTCAGCGGTCTTGAACAGTCCATTCGACAATTCCACGATCGTCGGCACCGCAAAGTCATAACGCGACGCGGCGCGGATCGTCGGAGCGTCTGGAAGACCGTTGTCCCACTTCATGGGGTGATGGTCGGCAATCCGACGCGAGGAATGAAGGTCCCGGGCGGATTCGTCTATGGCATATCGGTCGGCTACCGGTGCGGTTCGGCGTCCGGGCTCGGCGGCGGTGGCAGATGGGGTGCGACGCTGTCCTGGATCTGATCCTGAACGCGTTGCTCCTCGACGCGCCGCCCCGCAACGTCGATCGTGTCGGTGCCAAACACGGTGTCTTGTCGGGCGATGCCGAGCACGAATTCACGGTCGTATTGGGAGAAGAACGTGTCGGCCTGCTTTGCGAACTCGCGCATCATGAGGAAGTTCGCGCTTCCGCCGACAGCCGCACCGACGCCGAAGGGCAGGAGCTTTCCGACGGTCGCGGCGCCGCGACGGGTGCCCCACTTCTTGAGTACTTGGCCGACCAAGGTCGTGTTGATCCGTCGCAATGCATCGATCGTGGCGACCTGACCAGCGCCACCGCCGAGCGCTTCGCCGGCGACCTCGATCGCATGTCCGTCGTTGAGCTTCATCCCCATGTCCCGGGCGAGCGTCGAAAACTCCTCGGCGGCGTCGTCGCCAAAGGCCAGCACGGCGAGGACCCACGCCCGGCGCTCTTCGGGTGTCGCTTCGGTGTGGCCATACGCCGCGCCGATCGCCATAACCATGTCGGTGGTTTGTAGCGCCACGACGCCGAGTTCAGCAGCGAGCGTGCCGACTGCGATGCTCGTACCAACACCGGGAGCGGCGGCGGTTGCGCCAGCGGCTGCGCCGAGAGCGGTCATCTTCTTGCGGATCGGCGACGCGATCATCCGAGCCTTGATCTCGGGGCTCGCACCAGGAGCGGTCGTGAGCGCCACCTCTTGAGCTCGCTCCCACCGAGCGACGACCGCTCGGTCGATTCCCTCGATCAATGCACGGCCCGCCGCGTCGAGAACGGGCGCAGGTACTCGCTGCGTTGCCTTCTTCTCGAGGTACTTCTTCGCAATTCCCATAACCCGAGCATATTGTCGCCGCACAGCGTCACCTTCGCGGCCGCGACTCTCCAGCGACCGCACCTGGTCGATAGAGTCGGATCATGGCAGATCAAGCCTCCTTCGCCGAAGCGGCAATGCCGCTTATGGACCAGCTCTACTCGGCAGCGCTGCGCATGACTCGCAATGCCGCCGATGCTGAGGACCTCGTCCAAGAGACGTACCTCAAGGCCTACCGCGGGTACGAACGCTTCCAAGAGGGAACGAACCTCAAGGCGTGGATGTATCGCATCCTCACCAACAGCTACATCAACCGGTACCGGGCGAAGCAACGCCGCCCTGACGAAACCGACATCTCCGATGTGGAGGACATGTATCTGTACCGTCGCCTGGGCGGAGAGCAATCCGAACTCGGGACGAGCGCCGAGGAGTCATTCTTGAGCTCGGTTACCGACGATGCCGTGAAAGCAGCGATCGAGGCTATCCCCGAAAACTTCCGCATCGCGGTGCTTCTGGCCGACGTCGAAGGTTTCGCGTACAAGGAAATCGCCGAGATTCTCGACGTCCCGATCGGCACGGTCATGAGCCGGATCCACCGTGGTCGCAAAGCGCTCGAAAAGCAGTTGCACGACTACGCCGGTGAAAGAAATCTGCTTCCTGATGCGGATTTTGGGAATGAAGACGCCGAAGACCCTGTTGTCGAGACCGAAGCAAGTGAGTCCGATACATCCGCAGTGGCAACCGACGGGGAGGTCGTAACGCCATGAGTCAGACCCCAATGAATCCGAACGAACCAAGTCAAAGCGCTGTCTTTGCCGCCTCCGATCCGTTCGTTGCCGCAGACACACCTTTTCTCGGGATTGATGGGTTTAACCCCGCTGGTCCGTTGCCGCTCGCCGCGCCGCTCCAGCAGACGCCGATCAACGCCTCGTGCATGGACGTTCACCGCAGCCTGTCGGTCTTTCTCGACGGTGAACTCGCCCTCCCGCAGGCCCAGGCCGTTAGCCAGCATCTGGCCGTGTGTGGCTCATGTCAGAGCGCACAGGCCTTCCAGATGCAGCTGCGAACCACCGTTGCTTCCAAGGCGCTCGACCCCATGCCAGAGGATGTGCGAGCACGCATCACCCGGGCGCTGGGTTTCTCCGAAGACGCTTAGGTTCTCAAACCACCCCTTCGGGCCGGTAAGCTCTTCACCATGTTCGCTGTCGTTTGGACCTTCTGGATCGCACCTGCTCTCGTGATTGGCACCATTGGGCTGCTCGTCGCGATTATCGGTGGCTACCTGTACTTCGTTACTTCCAAGCAGTACCCGAGCCGTAAGCAGCGCAAGCAGCAGCAGCTGTAGCGCTGACTTGTCTAAATCGGTGAGCGAATCCAAAGCAATCGACTGGGACCTCGCTCGCACAATCGCGGCCAAGGTCAACCGAAACGAACCCGAAATCGTTGGCGACGAACGCGCCAAGATGAACGCCGACTTCGAAGAGTTCACGGCGCTCGCCGAGGACCTTGTCGCAAAAGAGACCGGGCTGAAGTCGCTCGATGGCAGTGCGCGTGGCCGAGTCGCCGACCGGGCCGACTGGGTCGATGCAAACCTCGCGTCGTTCCAACGCCTGCTCAAGCCAATGCTCGCGAAGATGGAAGAGGAGATGACCGGCCCATTCAGCGCGGTCGGTCCAAAGGTTGCGGGCGCGGAGCTCGGCATGTTGCTCGGCTGGATGAGCACACGGGTGCTCGGCCAGTACGACCTGTTGGTCATCGAGGACGAGAATCCCGAAGATCAAGACATCGTGTACTACGTCGGGTCGAACGTCGCTGCGCTCGAGAAGCGCTTTGCATTCCCCGAACGCGACTTCCGCCTGTGGCTTGCGCTCCATGAAGTCACACACCGCGCACAATTCACCGGCGTGCCGTGGATGCGCGAACACTTCTTGGGTCTCGTCACCACGACGATGGAAGAGGCTGACCCCGATCCACAGCGCTTTATCGATGGACTCCGTCGTGCCCTCGAGGTCAAGAAGGCTGGGGGCGATCCGCTCGACGATGGCGGACTGACCGCCGTGTTCGCGTCGGAGAAACAGCGCGAGACCCTCGACCACATCGGTGGCCTCATGAGCCTGCTCGAAGGTCACGGCGACACCACGATGGACCGAGCTGGTGTCGGCTATGTGCATGACGCTGCTCGCTTCGGACGCATCTTGCGTCAACGCCGACAGAACAAGTCGACCTTTGTTTCGCTCATTCAGCGCCTCGCCGGGCTCGAAGCAAAGATGAAGCAATACGCCCAGGGCGAGAACTTCATCGAGGCGGTCGAGGATCATGGCGGTCGTGAACTGATCGACCGTGTGTGGGAAGGGCCGACGATGCTGCCGCTCCTCGCCGAGATCAAGGATCCTCAGTTGTGGATCGATCGGGCTGCTCCAGCCGACAAGGTCGCCTGAGCGTGGATCATCGCCGTGCCCTCTCGGCATGGCTTGAGCGTTGCACGTTTCCCGAGGCTGGGTCACCGCTGCGCTGTGGTGTTTCTGGAGGTGCTGATTCCCTTGCGCTTCTCGCACTCGCCGTTGCTGCTGGTTGTGAAGTCACGGCGGTACATGTCGATCATGGTCAGCGCAACGGGTCCGATGCCGAGGTGGAACGCGTCCGGTCCTACGCCGGTTCGATCGGCGCCGCGTTCGAGGCGGCCACGGTCGATGTTGCAGCTGGGCCGAACCTCGAAGCGCGTATGAGAGCTGCGCGATATGAGGTGCTTGGCCCCGACTCTGCGACTGGGCACACCGCCGACGACCAGGCAGAGACCATGCTCATCAACCTCATGCGGGGTGCTGGACTGACCGGGCTTGGCGCAATGCAACCTGGCCCACGTCGCCCGATTCTGTCCTTGCGCCGTGCCGATACCGAAGCGGTGTGTTCCACGCTCGGGTGGGACTCATTTGTCGACCCGTCCAACAGCGATCTTCGGTTCGTCCGCAACCGGGTCCGTCACGAGCTGCTACCGCTGCTCGATGACATCGCCGATCGCGACGTCGTGCCCTTGTTGGTGCGTTCATCCACGCACGCCCGCGACGCTGCCGACCTGATCTCTCGACATGCCGACCAGATCGATCCAACCGACGCCAAGGCAGTCGCCGCAGCTCCGACCCCGGTTTCGTCGATCGCCATTCAGCGTTGGGTTCGATCCGAGACCAACGATGAACACCCGATCGACGCGGCGTCCATCGGTCGAGTACTCGCGGTCGCCAGAGGCGACTCGCTCGCCGCCGAGGTCAGCGGCGGGTGGCGAGTGTCGCGGTCACAGCAGCGATTGTCCGTCGGTCCGACCGGTGGCGACCAATGACCGAGGAGCGTGCGCCCTCGAAGAAGCTTGGCGCGAACTACTTCAGGCTCTTTGGGGCCAGTGTCATTTCGAACCTCGGCGACGGCATCGGCACGATCGCATACCCGTGGCTCGCCTCCGCCGTGACGAGGAATCCGCTGCTGATCTCGCTCGTCGTGGTGGTGCAGCGGCTGCCATGGTTGCTCTTCAGCCTGCCCGCTGGGGTTATCACCGATCGGGTCGATCGCTTCACGCTGATGGTTCGAGCAAACGTGTTCCGAGCCGTCCTGACGCTGGGTGTTGCGGTGGCGGTATTTACCCAGCGAGACAGCTTGCCGTCGGCTGACGAGATCCTCGAGCTCGGCGACGACCTCGAATCCAACCTGTTCCTGTATCTGGTCGTGCTTGCGGCGACGTTCTTGTTGGGCATGGGCGAGGTGCTGTACGACAACGCGTCGCAAACGTCGATCCCGTTGATCGTCGAGGAGGAGAACCTCGAACGAGCGAACGGCCGGTTGTGGAGCAGCGAGATGGTGGCGAACACATTCGTCGGGCCTCCGCTCGGCGCGCTGCTGCTCGCCGTTGCCTTCGCGTTGCCGTTCGTCATCGACGCCACATCGTTCTTCGTGTCGGCCGGTCTCATCGTCCTGATCGCCCGGAATCGTCCGAAAAAGGCTGTCGCCGCGGTAGAAGGCCGGAGATGGCAGGACGAAATGCGAGAGGGGTTCTCCTGGTTGCGAAGCCATGAGCTCCTGTTCCCACTGGCGATCATCCTTGGCGTGCTCAACATGTTGGGGGTCGTGCCGTGGACGATCATGGTGTTGTTCGGCCAGGAGGTCCTCGACACGTCGCCGACCGAGTTCGCGATCATGTCCACGGGCGGTGCGTTCGGCGGCATCATCGGTGGCTGGTCGGCGTCATGGATATCGAAGAAGGTCGGACCAGGACCATCGTTGTGGATCACGATCGGTACGGGCATCGTCGCGATTGCCGGCATGGGTCTGGCCACGTCGTGGACGATCGTGTGGGTGCTCAGTGTGTTCTTTACGTGGTCGGCGATGCTGTGGAACGTGATCACCGTAAGCCTTCGCCAGGCGATCATCCCCGACGAGCTCCTCGGCCGGGTGAACTCGGTCTACCGGTTTTTTGCTTGGGGAGCGATGCCCATCGGAGCGGTCCTCACCGGCCTGATCGTGACGCTCGGCGAAGGACCGTTCAGTCGGGAGATGGCACTGCGGCTGCCCTTCTTCGTTTCTGCGGTGGGCCATGTTTTGCTTCTGGCAGTCGCATCGCGAATCTTGACCACGGAACGAATCGAGGCCGCCCGCGCCGCCGCCAAAGAGTGACCTGGTTTGACCCTTTTCGAAGGGGGGTCAGACCCCTTTGTTAGCTTGTGGCCATGACACGGCCGCCCGCACCGCACATCCCTCGACACGGCGACGAGCCCACGATGCTCAACGCGTTCCTCGACTACTACCGAGCAGCGCTGCTCGATCGGGCGTACGGACTCGATGAGGAACAGCTCGCAACGCCACTTCCGCCGTCTTCGCTCACCATCGGTGGCCTCATCAGTCATATGGCGATGGTCGAGTACAACTGGTACCGCTCACGCTTCGCCGGGCACGACATGCCAGAGGTTTTTACCTCGCTCGACTGGGATGCAGATCGCGACGCCGAGATGACGCTCGCGTCGACCCTCACCGTCGACGAGCTCATGCGCTTGTTCGACGACGCGGTTCGAGATTCGCGCCAGCGGGTGAAGAACGCTGTGTCTCTTGACGACCTGTCGGTGAAGGATCACAACGGCGACGGTCAGAAGTGGGACCTGCGCTGGATCCAGATCCACATGATCGAGGAGTACGCGCGCCACTGCGGTCACGCCGATCTCATCCGTGAGTCGATCGACGGCGATGTCTGTGAGTAACGGGGACAGCTCCCAGGGTGACTTGACTGCTGGTGCCGAGTAACGTTCGGCTCTGCATGAGCACCGACGCGAGATATGACGGCACGCCAATGACCGGAAGGGCCCCCGCAGAGTCGGTGGGTCGAATCTTGGTTACCGAAGCGCAGATTAACCAGCGGGTTCGAGAACTCGGCGCGCAGATAACCGCCGACTACGCGGGCAAGAAGCCGCTCCTCGTTGCGGTGCTTCGCGGCGCGTACATGTTCCTCGCAGACCTCTCGCGAGAGATCGATCTCCCGGTCGAGATCGACTTCATGGCCGTGTCCTCCTATGGCAACCAAACCGCATCGTCGGGCGTGGTCCGCATCCTCAAGGATCTGGACGAGGACCTCGAAGGGCGTCATGTCATCGTGGTCGAGGACATCATCGACTCCGGCCTCACCCTCAGTTACCTGCGTCGAAACCTAAAGAACCGGGCCGCAGCATCGGTTGAGGTGTGCGCGCTTCTCGTGCGCGAAGGCCGTCAAAAAGTCGACGAAGAGCTCGCATATGTCGGCTTCGAGCTGCCCCCGGACTTCGTTGTTGGCTACGGTCTCGACGCCTCTGGCCAATTCCGCAACCTTCCATACATCGCCGAATACACCCAGTAGCTCGCACCGTCACGCACGAATAGGGCGATTCTGAACCCTGCTCGGTAGGTTGAAGCGCATCGTGAAGAAGCTCTCTCGTTCCGCGATGCTGCTCGTCGGCAGCGTCGTACTCGTTGCCCTACTCATCGCGTCGGTGTTGACGCGCGATCCAGCCCCCACCGAGCTGACATTCTCCGAGCTTGAAGCAGCCATTTCGGGCGGCGAAATCGCCGAGGCGACCGTGCTCGACCGATCGCATCAGGTCACCGGTGTGCTGATCGAAGGCGATGAGCGATTTATCGCCACGTTCCCGAGCGAAACGACCGACGAAATCTTCGCCGAGCTTCGCGCTGCCGAACCAGCGATCGACCTCGATACCGACAGTCAACGCCCGAGCGCATGGGGCCAGCTGCTCCAACAGTTCTTGCCGCTCCTCCTGATCGTCGGAATCTTCTGGTTCTTCCTCAGCTCGATGCAGGGCGGTCGGGGAGCGAAGGGATTCGGCAAAGCCAAGACCCGCAAAATGTCGAAGGACCAGCCGACCGTTACCTTTGCCGACGTCGCTGGCGCGGACGAGGCCGTCGACGAACTCACCGAGATTCGTGACTTCCTGTCCGACCCCGAACGCTTCCAACGCATCGGCGCAAAAATCCCCAAGGGCGTCCTGCTGTTTGGCCCTCCTGGCACGGGCAAGACCTTGCTCGCTCGAGCGGTTGCCGGCGAGGCGGGCGTTCCGTTCTTCACGATCTCGGGTTCGGACTTTGTGGAGATGTTTGTGGGGGTTGGAGCGAGCCGGGTTCGTGACCTGTTCCAGCAAGCAAAAGACGAAGCACCAGCCATCATCTTCGTCGACGAGATCGATGCCGTCGGTCGTCACCGAGGAGCAGGTCTTGGCGGTGGGCACGATGAGCGCGAGCAGACGCTCAACCAGCTGCTCGTTGAGATGGACGGCTTCGATGTCACCACCGGTGTCATCCTTATCGCTGCGACCAACCGTCCCGACATTCTCGACCCCGCGTTATTGCGCCCTGGTCGATTCGACCGTCAGATCGTTGTCGAC
Organism: uncultured Acidimicrobiales bacterium; assembly: GCA_938002955.1. Taxonomy (GTDB): domain Bacteria; phylum Actinomycetota; class Acidimicrobiia; order Acidimicrobiales; family SHLQ01; genus SHLQ01. The sequence continues at coordinate 5,501 of CALLAA010000257.1, read as the reverse complement.
CGGCCAGATCTACATGGCCGCAAGGCCATCGCTGATGTTCACGCCGCGGGTAAGCCGCTCGACGACGATGTCAGCACCGAGGTCATTGCCCGACGTACGCCGGGTTTCACGGGGGCCGACATTGCGAACCTGCTCAACGAGGCCGCGCTGCTCGCCGCCCGCCGCGACAAGAACCGCATCGGCCAGGCCGAAATTGAGGACGCTATCGATCGGGTGATCGCTGGACCCGAGCGTAAGAGTCGGGCCATGTCCGACAAGGAAAAGATGGTCATCGCCTATCACGAGGCCGGACACACCCTCGTGGGTCATGCGCTGCCGAACACCGACCCGATTCACAAAGTGTCGATCGTCGCACGCGGACGAGCGCTCGGCTGGACGCTGTCCCTCCCGACCGAAGACAAGTATTTGCAAACCCGCAGCGAGCTCACCGACACGATGGCCATGTTGCTCGGGGGACGAACGGCCGAGGAGCTGATCTTTGGCGACCCCACGACTGGAGCGAGCGACGATATCGACCGAGTGGCGTCGATTGCTCGGGCCATGGTGACCGAATACGGGATGAGCGAATCGCTTGGCCCGCAACGTCTTGGGCACAAGTCGGGCGAGGTCTTCCTCGGCAAGAACAGCGGCCATGAAGCTGACTACAGCGATGAGGTCGCGGCGAGGATTGACGCCGAGGTTCGCGAGCTCGTCGAGGCAGCCCACTCCGAGGCACGCGAGATCTTGACGATCCATCGGGCGGTACTCGACGAGCTTGCAGAAAGCCTCATTGAACACGAGTCTCTCGAGGGCGAAGCGCTAGAAGAGATCTTGGCCGCCGTCGGCGGGGCGGTCGCCGACTCTCCCGGCTCGGTCACGACACAACCGAATCTCACGACCCCACAGCATCTCACAACCACACAGCGCGCAGAGCAGATGCGCACGGAAGGAATGGACTGATATGAGCGACCACGACGACGACCTTCTCGAGCCACGCGCGAACAAGGTCGACCACGGCAAGATCGAACGAGCCGTCCGAGACATTCTTGAGGCGATCGGCGAGGATCCTGACCGCGACGGGCTGCTCGATACGCCGGCACGCGTTGCCCGTATGTATGCAGAGATCAGCGGTGGTCTGCAAGAGGACCCCAAGGAGCACTTGTACAAGGTGTTCGATGTCGACCACGACGAGATGATCATGGTGCGCGACATCCCGATCTACTCGATGTGTGAGCATCATCTGCTGCCGTTCTATGGCGAAGCCCACGTTGCCTACATCCCAAAGCCAGGCGGCAAGATCACCGGATTGTCAAAGATCGCCCGCCTCGTGGACGGGTATGCTCGCCGGCCTCAGGTGCAGGAGCGGTTGACCCGCCAGGTCGCCGACGCCGTGCAAGAAGTACTCGATCCGGCCGGTGTCTTGGTCGTTGTCGAGGCGGAACACATGTGCATGTCGATGCGTGGTGTTCGTAAGCCGGGATCATCGACGGTGACTTCAGCTGTCCATGGAAGCTTCCGTGACAGTGCAGCGAGCCGCGCCGAAGCAATGCGATTTATCACCGGACGAACCTGAGTCCAAAATGACCGCGGCGTTTGATCACTCGGGCGGACTTCGGGCACTCGAACGCCCAGGCCCACTTGTCATGGGCATCCTCAACACCACACCGGACTCGTTCAGCGATGGCGGGCGTTGGGGCACGCTCGATCGAGCCGTCGCACACGCCGAGCAGATGATCGCCGATGGCGCGCACATCATCGATATCGGTGGTGAGTCGAGCCGGCCGGGGGCAGAAGCTATCTCTCAAGACGAGGAGATGCGTCGGGTCATCCCGGTCATCGAGCGGCTCGCTGGCCGCTGTGTCATGTCGATCGACACCGCAAAGGCCGACGTAGCAGATGCTGCGCTTCGTGCGGGCGCCCACGTCGTCAACGACATCACGGCGTCGCTCGAAGAGGTAGCTGGTTCTCACGGTGCGGGCTGGATGGCGATGCACATGCAGGGTGAGCCTCGAACCATGCAAGCTAACCCGACATACGACGATGTTGTCGCCGAAATCGCGGCGTCCCTCACCGAATACACCGCACGAGGTTCGGCCGCGGGTGTCGCCCGAATGTGGCTTGACCCCGGTATTGGTTTTGGTAAGTCCACAAATCACAACCTGAACCTGCTTCGCGACCTCAAAAAACTGGCTAATGTCGGCCCAGAACTAGTAGTAGGAGTGAGCAGAAAGAGAATTATTGGGCAGATTCACGCGCTGAGTGACCACAGTGATTCTGGGGAACCAGTGGGTGTGGATGACCGGCTCGAGGGTTCGGTGCTCGCCGCGGTGTGGTCCTGGAGGCTCGGGGCACATATTGTGCGGGTGCACGACGTGCGCGCAAGCGTTGCTGCTGCACGGCTTCTTTCGTTATACACAACGGCGCGTTTCTCCTAGAGCAACACCGGCGCGCTACTCAACCAATCGATCGGAATAGCAAAAACATGGCAAGTAGCCAAAAGCTCAAAGGCAAGTGGGCACTCGGGATTGAGCCACGACATTTCAAGTGGGTTCTTCGCGGGCAGCTCGCCGTCTGTGAGCGTCTCGGTGGATATGGCGACGCTCATCGTCGAGTGCGTCGTCAAGAAGAGATCATCTGGACGAAGGTCAACGGATTCGACCGGATCCTGTCGCTGATCCCAAACACGTCGAACCTGCATAACTATGACGAAGAGGACATGGCCTGGATCCATCGTCCGTTTCGTGGTCCTGAAGACGGTGAGCGTTTTCTCAACCACATCTATTCGGATATCAACATGTTGACCACGCAGGGTTTCAAGATCCTGATGCATCGCGAAGAGCTTGGCGATCACATCACCGGTCTTATCGCCGGCTACTTGGTGTGGACCAAGATGGTCGAAGACCAGCCGAAGGCCATCGTCACCGTCGAGCAGCTCCTCGAGCGCCAGATCGGCCCGGTGGGTCGCGAGATCGTGGCCGTTGCTGGCAAGATCGATCGCGAGACGATCAATGACGCCATCGCAGCTGAAGCTGAAGCGGCCGCAGAGGCCGACGAGATCGAGATCGACCTTCGTGACTGACACGATCGAGCTTCGCGGTTTACGCGTCATGGCGTACTGCGGAATCTTGGCCGAAGAGGTCGAGCGGCGTCAGCCGTTTGAAATCGATGTTGATGTCGATTGCGATCTGCGTGCTGCGGGTAGCTCGGACGATCTCGACAACACGATCGACTACGGCGGTCTTGTCGCGGGTATTCAGCAGCTCGCCGATGACGTTCGTTATGGACTGCTGGAGCGGTTCGCTTCGGAGGTAGCTGACGTTGTGCTCGGCTATGACAAGGCGCTTGCGACGCGTGTGACCATTCGCAAGCTTCGCCCGCCAGTGCCCCAAGACCTCGCAAGTTCCGGGGTGACGGTACGGCGGTCACGTTCGTGACGCGCCGAGCCTTTCTTGGGCTCGGCTCCAACCTTGGAGATCGTGAAGCCCATCTCAACCATGCCGTTGGGCGTATCCCTGATGTCGTCAAGATTTCTTCGATCTGGGAGACCGCACCGATGGGCGGACCTGAGCAGGATCCGTACCTGAACATGGTTGTCCAACTCTCCACCGATCGGACGGCTCGCCAGCTCCTTACGGTGTGCCGCGAGCGCGAGGAAGATGCCGACCGGGTCCGCAAGGAACGCTGGGGTCCTCGCACGCTCGATGTCGATGTGCTCTGGGTTGATGGCGAGGTCATCGATGATCACGACCTGACCGTGCCTCACCCGCGGATGTTCGAGCGGGCCTTTGTCCTCATTCCGCTTCGCGAGCTCGCCCCAGATCTCATCCCGGACGATTTTGTCGATCCGCCGCTCGACGACGTCTGGCCGTACCAACCCGCTGAGGGATAGGAACGTGCGCCGGTTCACGCTCGTCGGGCCCGGTCGCGCTGGTATGTCGCTGCACGGTGCGCTGACCGACCTCGGGTGGGAGTGCGCTGCGATCTATCGCCGCGGCGCAGACGTGTCCGAGGCTGCCCGTGGTGTTGATGTGTGTGTTATCGCTACGCCTGATGCGGCTATTGCTGGTGTCGCTGCGGCGATTCAGCCGGGCAACGCAGTGCTCGTGCATCTCTCGGGCGCAACCCCGCTGTCCGCCCTCGGCGATTCGAATGCGGTAGCGGCGCTACACCCATTGCAGTCGTTGCCGAACGCACACGACGGTGCTGCCGCATTGCGGGACTGCCACTATGCGGTCGCCGGAGATCCAATCGCACAAGAGATGGCGGAGGCTCTGAGCGGCGAGTGGTTCACAATTGCCGATGCCGATCGGGCGCTGTATCACTGTGCCGCCGCGGTGGCGTCGAACCATTCGGTTGCGCTGCTCGGTCAGGTCGAGCGGCTCGCCGATTCGGTTGGGGTACCGCTCGAAGCGTTCCTGCCGATCGTCCGTGCAAGTGTCGAGAATGCCTTCACCGATGGTCCTGCCGCTGCGCTGACCGGGCCGGTAGCACGGGGCGATCAGGCGACTATCGATGCGCATCGGGCTGCGCTTGGCGACGCTCATCCCGGCGAAATCGAGGGGTATGACGCCATGGTTGGGCTCGCTCGCAAGCTCCTCGAAGCTCGCGCCGGAGACTGACGCGAACTCCTTGGCTCAATGCTCACCGGATCGGGCAGACTGATCGGGCATGGAAATTCTTCACACGATTTCGGAACTTCGCAGCCATCTCGATCGAGAGCGTGCCGACGGTAAGACCATCGGCTTCGCGCCAACGATGGGTGCGCTACATCATGGACACGAGAGCCTGATGGTGGCGGCGTCCACGATGTGCAACGTCGGTGTCGCATCGATCTTCGTGAACCCATTGCAGTTCGCTCCCGACGAAGACCTCGACAGTTACCCCCGCATGCTCGACGAGGATGCGGCGAAGGCCGAGGCCGCCGGAATCGAGTATCTCTTCGTGCCGTCCGTGCGCGAGATGTACCCCGAGGAGAATTGGACCACGGTCTCGCTGCGAGTCGTGACCGAGCCATGGGAAGGGTCGAGCCGCCCAACGCATTTTGCTGGCGTGGCCACGGTGGTGAGCAAGCTGTTCAACATCGTTGGTCCGTGCACTGCGTACTTCGGGCAGAAGGACTATCAGCAGCTGGCGATGCTGCGGCGTATGACGACCGACCTGAACTTTCCCGTCGACGTGAAGGGCATGCCGACCGTGCGAGAAGAGGACGGATTGGCCATGTCGAGCCGGAACCTCCGCCTTACGCCCGAACATCGGGAGCAGGCGCCCACGGTGCAACGGGCGTTGCAGGCGGGCGTGACGGCGATCGAGGGCGGCGAACGCGATCCAGCGGCTGTCGAAGCGATTGTTCGAGCGATTATTGCGACCGCTCCACTGGCTGCCGAGCCTGACTACATCGCGGTGGTCGATGCTGCCTCGTTGCGCACGCCGGAGATCTTGTCGGGCGAGATTCGCCTCCTCACTGCGGTGTATTTCGGCGATGTCCGGTTGATCGACAATGTGGGAGTAGTGGCGCCGTGAAT
>CALLAA010000256.1 GCA_938002955.1 uncultured Acidimicrobiales bacterium | reverse complement strand
TGTTCTGCCGTGCCGCACGGGCCCGGGCCTGCATGCAGCTGACCGAACTGTGGCATCAGCACTAGCTCACCGGCGCCGAACGAAACCGGGTTGAGTGTCTTCGCGTCCTCGAAGTCCGCCTTTACCTCGTCATCGAGCGTCAGCGGATGAGGCGCCTTGAGCTGGCGGTAAGGCAGTGGGGAGTTGAGGGCTCGAGGCCCGGCGAGATCGCCAACGATGGCAAACACACCCGCTCCGCTATTGGCCATGAACTGGTCATCGTCGAAATGCGCTTCGCCATTAACTTCGTTGGCTGCGGTAATCGAGGTCGTGATGTAGGCGTCGCCGGCGATCGCGAGGTCGTGCGAATCGAGCCATTCGAACACCGCATTTGCCATCGCCTGTACGGCAGGCATCCAGGCGCTGTTCAGATCGTCGTTGGCGCCGATTGGCGTTGCCGTGCGGTTCGTGTGGTTGACGATGAATGTTTCGATCGATGGGGCGGCCACGGTCACCGTTGCACTCACGTTCGGCACTGCGAAGTTCGGGTCAAGCACCTCGCCGCCGCTTTGGATGATGTGCCCATCACCGGCGAGATCGAACAGGGCTTGCTTAGTCATTCCGACGAGCGTGGAAACGGCGGTTGTCACGGAAGTGAGCGTAGACGAAGTTAACGCTCGATGAAGTTGCGCGTTGGGGTGCTTCTCCCTATCGTTAGCACTCGCCAGGTGAGACTGCTAACGCAAAAAGCGCCGCAGAAAACCCCTGGCAATCCATCAGTAATTGCAACATCGCCATAGGAGGCGTGAATGAACTTGCAGCCACTCGAAGACCGCATCGTGGTCCGTCCGGCAGCTCCGGAACAGACCACCGCTAGCGGTCTGGTCATCCCAGATTCGGCAACCGAGAAGCCACAGCAGGGTGAAGTACTCGCTGCTGGCCCCGGCAAGCGCTCCGATCAGTCCGGCGAGGTCATCCCAATGGATGTCAGCGTTGGCGACGTTGTCGTGTACTCAAAGTACGGCGGCACCGAGATCAGCTCTGCTGGTGAAGACCTGCTCATCCTCAACGCTCGCGACGTGCTCGCGATCGTCAAGTAGTAGGAGACCTACAACATGGCAAAGACACTGAAGTTTCATGAAGATGCGCGCCGTGGCCTTGAGGCCGGCGTGAACAAGCTCGCTGACGCAGTCAAGGTCACGCTCGGCCCAAAGGGTCGCAACGTTGTTCTCGACAAGAAGTTCGGCGCACCGACCATCACCAACGATGGTGTTTCGATCGCTCGTGAAATCGAGCTCGAAGATCCATACGAGAACATGGGCGCACAGCTCGTCAAAGAGGTCGCCACCAAGACCAACGACGTCGCCGGTGACGGAACCACCACCGCAACCGTGCTCGCTCAGGCACTCGTCAAGGAGGGCCTCCGCAACGTAGCTGCGGGCGCCAACCCAATGGGCCTCAAGCGCGGTATCGAGAAGGCTGTTGCAGCTGCTGTTGAGGCAATTGCTGAGCAGGCTGTTCAGGTTGACGACTCCAAGAGCAAGATCGCTCAGGTCGCGTCAATCTCGGCTGCTGACGAGACCGTCGGCAAGGTCATCGCTGACGCAATCGACAAGGTCGGCAAGGACGGCGTTGTCACGGTCGAAGAGTCCAACACCTTCGGCATGGACCTCGACTTCGTCGAAGGTATGCAGTTCGACAAGGGTTACCTCTCGCCATACTTCGTCACCGACGCAGAGCGCCAGGAAGCAATCCTCGAAGACGCATACATCCTGTTCAACCAGGGCAAGATCTCTTCGGTTCAGGATCTCCTTCCTGTCCTCGAGAAGGTCATGCAAGCAGGCAAGCCACTCCTCATCCTCTCCGAGGATGTCGAAGGCGAAGCACTTGCGACCCTCGTCGTCAACAAGATCCGCGGCACGTTCAACTCGGTTGCAGTCAAGGCCCCAGGCTTCGGCGAGCGCCGCAAGGCAATGCTCACCGACATGGCGATCCTCACCGGTGGCCAGGTCATTGCTGAAGAAGTCGGCCTCAAGCTCGACAACGTCAGCCTCGACATGCTCGGTCAGGCACGCAAGATCGTTATCACTAAGGACAACACCACCATCGTTGAGGGCGCAGGCTCCAAGGATGAGGTTGCCGGACGTGTTGCACAGATCCAGCGTGAGATCGAAGACACCGATTCCGATTGGGACCGCGAGAAGCTCCAAGAGCGTCTTGCGAAGCTCGCCGGTGGCGTTGCTCTCGTTCAGGTTGGCGCAGCCACCGAGGTCGAGCTCAAGGAAAAGAAGCACCGCATCGAGGACGCCCTCTCGGCAACTCGTGCAGCGATCGAAGAAGGCGTTGTCGCCGGTGGCGGTACTGCCCTCGTCCGTGCAAAGCCTGCTGTCGAAGCAGTCACTCGCAAGAAGAGCCTGACCGACGATGAGGTAACGGGAGCCAAGATCGTGCTCGCAAGCCTCGACGCACCGGCCAAGCTCATTGCAGAGAACGCTGGCATGAACGGCGCTGTACAGGTCCAGAAGGTCGAAGAGGCAGAGGGTCCAATGGGACTCAACGCATCGACCGGAGAGATCGTCGATCTCATCGCAGCTGGCGTCATCGACCCAGCCAAGGTCACTCGTGCAGCTATCCAGAACGCAGCGTCGATCGCTGCGCTTCTTCTCACCACTGAGGCCCTCGTTGTCGACAAGCCAGAGCCAGAAGGCGCTGGCGGCGGCATGCCTGACATGGG
>CALLAA010000255.1 GCA_938002955.1 uncultured Acidimicrobiales bacterium | reverse complement strand
ATGTAGAGCTCGCCATCGGGGCCCTGCCCAAAGCGCACATCGGCACGACCCGAACCGTCATAGGTATTCGCATCGTTAAACACATCACGCAGGTCCGTTCGAGCCAACGACGGCGTGGCCGGGTCACTGTCGTGATCGAACAAGATCGACACACGACCCGTCGCCGCCTGCGTCAGATCGCCCGGAGCATCCCGACTCGGATCGTCAGGGTCGAGCAACGTCACCGCACCGAGCATCTCGTCGAACGACGAATGGAAGAACTTCCCCACCAGCGGGAAATCGCTGTAGAAGTACTCGCCGTCGAGCGCAGAGCCGTTCGCCACGACATAGCCGCCGGCAATCGCCTGCCCGGAGAACCCAGAACCCCGCTCCCCCTCATGGCCATACTGCGCCGCTGGATACGTGTACCCGTTCTCGGCCTCGTTCGCCGGCAGAGGAGCAATGCCATCGATCAGATCGCCATTCGGCAAGTGCACAAACGTGCCCTCACGTTCGGACCACCCATAGTTGGCACCTCCGACGATCAGGTTCACCTCTTCGACATTGTCCCGGCCAGCCTCGGCCGCGATCAGGTGCACGTTGCCGTCATCGTCTTCGGCGAAGGCCAAATGATGTGGGTTCCGATGACCGAGCGACCAAACCTCATCGAGCATCGACGAGTCGCCAATGAACGGATTGTCGGCGGGCACCGTGTACGCATTGCCCCCGCTCGGCGTCGGGTTGATCCGCAGGATCTTGCCCAGCGCGTCGTTGTTAAACCCACCGCCCGCCGTCGCAGACTGCACGCTGCCATCGCCGTGAGCCACATAGAGGTTGCCGTAGTCGGACTCGCCCGGTTCAGCGAACGGATTGAACGCGATCTGCTTGATCGGATGGTCGTACACCGGCATGCCCACACGGAACAACTGCCGATACGTGGCCGGATTCACCTGGCCGGTGTTCACATCGGCCTGCCACTCGATCACCACACCATCGGCCACGATCGGATTGGTCGCGTTGCTCAGGTAATCGCTCGCACTCAGCGAATTCGAGCGGGTCTCCATCACCGACGTATAGAACAACCCGTTGGCCGCAAAGTTCGGGTGGAAGGCAACCGACCGCAGGCCGCCATGGAACAAGCTCGTGTTGTCGAGCTGACGATCCGTCGCCGCCGCAATCGACGAACGAACGTCGAAGAACAACGACGCCTGACCGCCATTGGCCGTGCGGGTGATCTCGTAGATCTTGCCGTCGTAATCCTCGACCACGAACAACCGGTCACCGGCCGTCGCAAAGCTGTTGATCCGAGCTCGACCTCGACGCGAGTCGGGAATCTGTACATATGGCTGCATCTCAACCACGACGCCGCGGTCGACGATCGGCTCAATGATTGGATTGTCGGCGCTCACCGGCGCCAAGGCAGTGGCCGCCACCAACCCAATAACGCCTGCGAACACAACAGCTGTTCGTCCCGCTCGAATCTGCATACGACGGAGCGTAGCCCACGGTCAAATATCGAAGCGATCGTCCCAGTTGGCAAACATTGATGTATTTCAGTATCTTTCGATGCATGCGAGTGGCGATCCATACCGAGAGGCATCAGGAGCTCGTCGACGCGTACGAACACGCCGTCGACACAATCCGAGATGCCCGTGACGAACTCGCGCCTTTGCTCAGCCGGGCATACCAACTGCTCGACGAGCCGTACCCAGCACACCCACCCCTGCGGCTCCTCAACGAAGCTGCCGGCGACCTGCGCCTCGACGCCATGGACCTCAAACGACGAGGCGACTTCCTGATCGAGGCCGACGCTGCCCTTGCCCTCAAACTGTCGGCCCGTGTTGGAGACCTCGTCAACCCGACACTCGCCAACGACGCCATCGCCCGTGGTTGGACGTATCACGAAGCCGAACTCCGCCAAGAACTCTCGGCCCTACGAGCGCTCAGCACCGACGAGCAAATACGGCGTGGCAACGACATCCGCCGCCTCGAAACAGCCATCAGCATCATCGAAGCCCCACACACGACAACCGGCACCTACGGCGACCTCGACGCCAACTTCGAGGACGTACGCGTCGGCCACCCGCTACGCATTCGCTCCGCCACTCCCGAGCAACGAGGCCGGGACCTGCTGATCCGAGCCCTCGACAACACCGCTGATCAAGACACGATTCTGCGCGACGAGTTCCAAGCCATCATCCATGACAACGGCAACCTGACGCTCGTGCTCCCCGGCGTGATCGACCTGAGCTCGCCCGGCATCGGCCTCGACCGCGACACCAACAGTGTCCGCGACCTAGACCAGAACGCGATTCCCTCGTCCCATTCGGCCCTGCTGACCGACAACAAATACGGGCTCCGGATACGAGACTGGATTCAGGCGCAAGTGCTGTTAGGGGCGATCGCTCAGGGTGCTGAGACAACGATCGTAGGCCATAGCTACGGAGGCGATACCGCCCTCGACCTTGCCGCCGATAAGCAGGTAAACGGGGTGCTCCTCAATATCACCCACGTCTACTCAGCTGCATACCACAACGAACCACAGTTCAGCTCGGTTCCCGAGCACACAACCGTCATTGCGGCGCAGAACATCTACGACGTCCCAGTCGCGCTCGAAGAGGCCGGTGCGACCGTCGACCATGTCCTAGCCGGCGACTGGGAAAGCCTCGATCATGGGGTGCCAGCCTCGTCTCGCCTATACGTCGAAGGTGTCGAAGCGGCAATCGACGGGGCTGCCTGGGTCGTCAACCAGTCGATCAACGAAGTCGAACAAGCCGTCGCCTCGGTGCATGACATCTCGATCGACATTCCCGAGATTCCCGCCGTCGAACTGATGCACGACCGCATCGCCGAATTCGACCACAACGTCTTGCTCATCGAGTTCGAAGGAGGCCTGACCGGTGTTGGCCATCACCAAAGTAACTACACCGACTACCTACGCAGGGCCGACGATGCCCGGGTGTCCGACTTCTTCGCCGAACTTGATGCCGCCGGATTCACCGAAGACGGAACTACGGTATCGATCGATGTCACCGACCCGAATGCGTAACCTCGTTTCGCTCCTCTTCGCAGCGTTCGCACTAACCGCCTGCTCGAATTCCTGGCCAGGTCCGGTACCCATCGACGAAGCCCTCTGGGATATCGAGCTCGATTCGTGCGGGCCGGTTGAGACCAACACAATCCAATGGGCGAAAGGAACAGTTACCAACACGGCCGACGAAGTATCGCCTTGGTACCAAACCGCATCGAGGGCAGAGTACACAGATGGCTCGGTCGGAGAACTTGACGTCGGTACGTTGATACCCCCACTCGACCCCGGGCAGAGCTATGACTTCTTGTTCTCATTAGGCGACAGCGCTGACAAAGAAGTCGTCAGCTGTGAGGTTTGGATCGTCGACTCCGTGTCGAACTACACCGACTAGTCGCCGCTAACGGCCAGCTACCCCGGTCTCGCAACCAGTGCGGGTCTCGACAAGACCACCAGGGTCGTTCAACGTGCAGCCATCGTTACCGGCGCCACCGTTCATCGTGTCCAGCCAAGCGCCGCCACGAAGCACGTCGTTACCGGCGTCGCCGAACATCTGATCCTGACCAAGGTTGCCGTACAACATGTCGGCCGCATCGCCGCCACTCATGACGTCGTTGCCGTTGCCGCCCATCATCCGATCGAGGCCGTTGTCACCATTGAGACGATCGGCGCCATCGCCACCCTGGATGCGGTCGTTGCCATTGCCACCATTGATCGTGTCATTACCGAGACCACCGATGAGCAAGTCGTTGCCGACCCCACCGTTGATCGTGTCGTTACCAGCGCCAGCAAACACCTTGTCGAAACCGTCACCAGCGTTGATGACATCGTCGCCCTGGAGCGAACAGATCGTGTCACGGCCACCCAAACTGTTGATCACATCGTTGCCAACCGTTCCCCGGATGACATCGTCACCCGACGTTGGACGCTGACCCTTGGCCAGATCGACCGTGATCTCCAAACCAGCACACAGCGGAACCGACGGAGTCGTCACCGGAGCAGCACCAACCGTCGCGATCAGCCCGGTCTTGGTCTGCGCCTTGCACGCAGCGCTTCCCTGAGTGATCGTCACCCGGCGGTCCACACCAGACACCGTGCACGACGAATACGTTCCATCGGCCCAACGGACCTGAACCGGCGCAAGCTTCGTCTGCGAGCCCAAGCCCACATGCAACGTCCGGCCATCCTGCGAACGGTGATAGCGGTGACCCATCTCGCGGACCTGCCACTTGTCGGTACCCACATACACAACAGCACCCATGGCATCGGGGTTCGAACCGACCAGGTCGATCTCTAACCAATGCGCATTCGTGCCCTTTTTGTTGGTCAGCACATGGTCGACGGCCCGATCGAAGTCGTAGCCATTTGCCACGATGGCATCCATCCAACCATCAGCGTTGATGTCGGCCGTCACGATCGCACCGGCGGTCTCGGCTGTCGTCGCTGGCAACACCGTCGTG
>CALLAA010000254.1 GCA_938002955.1 uncultured Acidimicrobiales bacterium | reverse complement strand
AATGGCCGACGACCCAGCAGGAACCGCAGCATCCAACAACCCGCTGCTCTCCACCCTCGTCACCGCAGCCACCGAAGCCGGACTCGTCGACACACTCAACAGCGACGGACCATTCACGATCTTCGCACCGACCAACGATGCGTTCGCAGCAATCGACCCCGCAACCCTCGAGGCCGTCCTCGCTGACAAGGAAATGTTGACCGCAATCTTGACCAACCACGTTGTTGGTGGCCAGAGCCTCAGCGCAGCTGAACTCGCCGAAGCCGGCAGCATCACCACCGTCGGTGGCGGCGACTTGAACTTCACAATCGATGGACAACTCATGATCGGCGAGGCCATTGCCCTTTGCCAGGACGTACCAACAGCGAATGCAACCGTTCACATCATCGATCAAGTCTTGCTCCCAGCTAGCTAAGCCCGAGGCCCAACGTCATCAAGACCCGCCATTGGTGATGGGGTGATGAGAGCGTCGACCAAAGATGGTCGGCGCTCTCACGCATTTTTGGTCAAGTTGATCGATGAGCAGCGTGTCGTATCGAGCGGCCGCTATCGGTCTAGGCCGAGGACAGAGCAGGCGTCGTCGGCGAGTCCCTGGCCAGCTTCCTCGTACAGGTTTCGAGCCACCGTTACGTCGTGGTCGCACAATTCGTCGACCTCATCGGGATGTCGCGCAATGGCCGCGATGGGAACATCGGGGATGAAGCGACGCAATCGATTTACTGCGGCCACGTTCGCCGCGTGCTCGTTCATGGCAAGCAGGACCAGCTTGACGGTTGGATCGAGCGACACCCTCGTCCAAAACTCGCCATCGAGCGCATCGCCGCGAATAACGTTGCGACCACTCTGGACCTGTTTGATCGCACCTTCATCGCTGCGATCCACACCCAGCACCACCAGGCCATGGCGTTGCACAAGTTCGTCGTAGGCGCCCGTGCCGACGCGCCCCATGCCGAAGATGATGACGTCTGCGCGGCCGGGATCAACAACGGCATCCTCGACGTCTCGGTCACTCCGTTCGAGCCGAGCAAACACGTCTCGGAATCTGTCGAAAATAGCGAAGCTCGCCGAATTGACCGGGGCGGCCAGCAGGAACGACACCGCAACCGCCAAGCCGAGCGTGGTCGACCACCGTTCATCGATGAGGCCCTGATCGATGCCGATCACCGCGACGATGAGTCCAAACTCGCTGAACGTGCTCAGGCGAATCGCCATCTGCCAAGACGTACGAGCTCGATAACCGAAGAGCGCACTTAGCGCCATGAACCCCGCCGTCTTGAGCGGTACCAACAGCACGAGCACCGCCGCAATCGCAACCTCGGCTGCGCCCGGCGACCCTCCGAGGCCAATCGACAAGAAGAAGCCGATGAGCAGCACATCCTTCAGGTCGAGGATCGAGTCCGACAGTTCACCCGCCCGAGGGTGCTTGGCCAACATGAAGCCAACGAGCAGCGCACCAAGATCGGCCTTGACGCCCACAGCGTCGAAGGCTTCGGCGCCCACGCCGAGAGCCAAGGCCAACGCCAAGAGCAGCAACAGTTCGCCATGACCCGCCCGGTCGAGGACCCAGCCGAACAACGGACGGCCAGCAATGACACCAGCCACGACCGGCACCGCCCAGATCGACGGAAGAGAACCAACGGTCGCAGTCAGAAAGATCACCGCAAAGATGTCTTGGATGACGAGGATGCCGATGGCATTGCGACCTTGGACCGAGCTTCCTTCGTTCCGTTCCTGTAGCGCCTTGACGGCAAAGACCGTGCTCGAGAACGAACAGGCGAAGCCAATAAGTAGCGCTTCGCGAATCGACAGCCCCTCTACCAACGGCAGGCCCTGCGAACCAGCGACAACGACCCCGAGCGCCACCAAGACGATCGTGGCGACCATGTGAAGCGACGCTCCCGCCCAGACGACGGGCTGGCTCAGCGTCTTGACCTTGAGCTTGAGTCCAATCCCGAAGAGCAACAGCAAGATGCCGATGTCGGAGAGCGTCTCGATCGCTTCGGTGGTCTCCTGCCCGGCAGCGTGAAGCACAAAGCCGGCCACCAAGTATCCGACCATCGGCGGCAGTCGAACCTGGCTTGCGCCGAAACCGAATCCGAACGCAACAACGATCAACCACAGGTCCATCTAGGCAAGCACCAACATGTAGATGAGCCTAGCGAGCGCGTCACACTCGCCGCCGACCTAACAACTCCGCTGGGCTCCGGACGATCTCGCCCGGCAAATTCGATGGAATCGCGGCGAGCAGCTAAGCGCTTCTGACGGATCGGTCGAAGGTTTCCTGCGACATCACATACCACCGAGCGGAGCACCGATGAGCGAACTTGACCCCACTCGACAACGTTCGATCGTGGTGCCACGTCTTCGTCGTCGCTTCGTCTCGGCTCTTTGTGTCCTGGCACTGCTTTTTGGCCTCACGGGGGCGTACACACAATTCGTATTCCGACAGCATCGAATTGGAAGAGACGCAGCGACCCTTGTTGAACAACACCAGCTCGATGCTCAGGAGCTGCTCGCTGCTGCGCGGCAGAGTGTTGCCGGTGTTGCCGGTGGCACTCCGGATGCAAGCAGTCCGGACCCCGAAACAACCTTGGCCGCAGCCACTGCCGAGTACAGCGTTAGCTTCGATCGATTGAACCGTTCGTCAGCCATAGAGCGTGCCCACCTCGAAGACCTCGACAATTTCCATGGAGAAATTCGGGTTATTACAGACGAGCTCAGTGCCCGTGAATCAGCCGCTTTGTCAAACGAGCAAGTCGACCAGATCTTGGCCGAACTTGAGGCCGCCATCGGAATACTCCGTGAGGAACTCGAGGCGATCTCGGTCGATTTGATCGATACCTCGCGAGATCGCGTCGCCCACGTGCAACAAGTCGGCGTAATCACCTTCGCCGTGACGATGCTGGCCCTGCTCATCATGGGCCGAAGAGTCTTCCTCCCAGCGGTGCGCCGAGTCGACCAAGCCTGGGCCAAGCTCGAGGAGCGAGAACTCCAGCTCGTGCAGGCTCAGACGGCAGCCATGGACTCGAATCGGGCGAAAAGCGATTTCCTCGCAAACATGAGCCATGAACTCCGCACGCCGATGAACGGTGTGATTGGAATGTCCGGGCTCCTCTTCGAAACCGACCTTGACAATGAACAGCTGGAGTATCTCGGCGCGATCCGCTCGAGCGGAGATGCCCTGCTCTCCGTGATCAACGACATCTTGGACTTCTCAAAGATCGAAGCACGACAGCTCGATATTGAGTCATGCAACTTCGAACTCCGAGATCAGCTCGAAGGCGCCCTCGACGTCATCTCTCCGATGCTCGCGAACAAGAACTTGTCGCTGGTCTTCGATGTGGACGAGCGGCTACCCGAGCGCTTCGTTGGAGACTCCGCCCGTATTCGACAGATCGTGAACAACTATCTGAGCAACGCGGTGAAATTCACCGAACACGGCGAGGTCGTCCTCCGCGTCACGGGCGAGCAAGTATCCACCGACCGCAACGCCGATGTCCAAGGAGAGTGGCGTCTGCATTTCCAAGTGTCGGACACCGGGATCGGGGTACCCCAAGATCGCCTAGACCGTCTGTTCCAATCCTTTTCTCAAGTTGACTCATCGCACGCACGACGCTTCGGTGGAACCGGCCTCGGGCTGGCGATCAGCAAGCAGCTAGCCGAACTCATGGGAGGCACAGCATGGGCCGAGAGCACGGAGGGCGAAGGTTCGACCTTCCACTTCACGGTCCTCGCACACTGTAACGAGAACCCGAACTCGTCTGCATTCTTCGCAAGTGAGCACGAGCGCTTCAAAGACAAATCGGTCCTCGTCGTTGAGAAGAACGCAACAGCACGTGCACACCTCGAACGCCAACTCGTCATGTGGGGACTCGATGTCATTGCCGCAGGCGACTACGACGAGTCTGTCGCGGCGATCGAGCGGTCGAAACCGGTGGATGTCGCAATCGTGGACATCCGCATTTCACCAAAGAATGGCATTGAGTTAGCCCGTTCAATCGCAGACACATCACCCCAGACATCACTCATTCTGATGACCCCGCTCGGCGAACGACACCAAAGGACAGACGTATCCGTCTCCTCGCACGTCAGCAAGCCCATCAAGGCATCAAGTCTCTTCGATGCGCTCATGGAAGTCGTCGTGGGCGTCGACCAGGCATCTCCCGAGCACGAAGTGGACGAGCGCTCCTCGAAGGCGGCAACCAAACGACTTCGAATCCTGCTCGCCGAGGACAACCAAGTAAATCAGAAAGTCGCCCTCGGCCTGCTCCGCAAATTCGGGTACGAAGCAGACGTCGTGGGCAACGGGATCGAGGCAATACGGATGTTGGAGCAACGGGTCTACGACGTTGTCTTGATGGACGTCCATATGCCCGAGATGGATGGTTGCGACGCAACGCGCCGGATACGAGAAACGTTCCCCGACGACAGGCAACCGTGGATCATTGCCATGACGGCAAATGCCCTTGAAGGGGACCGCGAACGATTTCTCGCTACGGGGATGAATGACTACGTGAGCAAGCCGGTGCAACCACGCCGATTGGCCGACGCCCTTGCGAACGCTCCACAACTCCAACTATCTCGTGACGGACTCGCGCTGCCTGGCCCAGAGATTCGCCAACAGGAATTTCCAGCTGTCACGATCGAACCACCGGTAGGTCGACGAGAAGGCGACGCCGTCCCTGCCGTCGACCCCACGGTCCTTGAGGAGCTTGGTGAACTACTTGAAGATGCCGACGGAAGCACACGAAGTGAGATCATCGATCTCTTTCTCGCCGACGCACGCAGCCGTGTCGATCAGGTCCAGGCAATGGGACCAGACCCTGATCTCGGCTCCTTACAAATGCACGTGCACACATTGAAGTCCTCAGCCGCCTCCGTCGGCGCGTCTCGATTCTCCGCCTACTGTGAGGAAGCTGAGCTCCGATGTCGAGAGCAGACGATCACGTTTGGAGAGCTCGACGCCAAGAAACTCGACGCCGAGCTGATGATCGCAACACACGAGCTCGAGCGCATCAAAGAGGAGTTGGCACCGGCGACCTGACTGCCGGCGCAGTACGGGCGAAGAGACTCCAAACCTGCCCGACGTTCAACTCCTTTGTTTTGATTCGAAGGCGTCGTTAGCTACATGGCGTGTCGATCACATCGCCGTTGCCGCGGGTCTTGACCACATAGGTGGCCCCAGCTGGGGCGTTATTGTCGACGAAGGAATCAACGTCCGAGCCCACCGTTCGCAGCCAAGAGCCGTTGCGTCGAATGATGTGGCGTCCGCCATCATCGGTCCAACGAAGCGTCACCGTGTTTCCAACCCGCGTCGCCGAACAGCCAGCAACGTCGCCACCACCGCCGCCGCCGGCACACGACCGATCGAACTGGCCGTTTGTCCTGATCAGATAGCTCGCCCCCGCTGGAGCGTTGCGATCGACATACGACGTGGTGCCACGACTCAGCGTCGTGACCCACTTGCCATTCCGGCGCACCGACGGCCGTTCGCCGTTGTCGGTCCACGTGAGAGTCACCGTGGTACCAACTCGAGTCGCCGTACAACCAGCCCCGGCCGGCGGAGGTGTGGCGACGCCAAGCGCACCAATTTCGGCCTGATAGAAGCTGTCGTTCACCAGACGTCGAGCCGCGTTAAGCGACGATGCGCTCGAGTCGAGCCACCAGTTGCAGTTCGGATTCCCGTTCGGGGCGTCGTCGTAATGGAAGTAGAGCATCGCGGCGAACCGGTCGCGGTACTCACCGCTCTTGAACAACGCACGAGCGTCGTCGAACCACTCGGCCTTCTGACCGTTGTTGCCCTCTGGTGTTCCGAACTCGGCGAGAATCAACTGCTTCGAGGGGTGCTTGCTAGCAAAGCGCATGAACGGTTCAAGACCATCCTCGAGCGATTCCCACGTGTCGTTGTTGTCCCGACACGTCGCCCAGTTGTACTCCTGGACACTGATGTAGTCGACGACATCATCACCGGGATACCACTTGTCCGCGATCCGTCGATCGTCGGGGCGGATGTCGCCGACTTCGAACGACCATGCGGTCATGATCCACGCAAAGCGAACGTTGGATACGCCCTGCTGCGCAAAGACGTCGTGGATCTTGCGGAAGGCAGCCCGGTACTCCGTGCTGGTACCAAAGCCGAGGTTCTTCTTGTGCTCGGGCTCGTGATGAAACCCCATGATCACCGTGTCGTCGAAGTCCTTCAGCCCGTTCGCGAGCGCCACGATCTCGTCGTGGATCTTCGATCCGGGCTGTGCACTAGCGATGGAACCCCAACGGACTTCTTGACCATTGCTCCGCTGTGGCTTGACCGAGACCATCATCTGACGGTCACCGTCTCGAATCCACCGATGGAACTTCTTGTCTTCGCCGATCGCACCATCCCATTTCCCGAAGGTCCGGACCACGGGCAGAGTGGTGCCGAGTTGCTGTTCGAGCTCCTCGATCGCGGTTTGGTTCGTCAGGCCATCAACAGGCGCTGCGTAGGCCCCGAACGAAACCCCATCTCGCAATGCCTCGGCCGGTGGCGCCACCGCAAAGGTCAACGTCGTCGCGATCAACAGCAGCGCTAGCGCGCTTCCGATCAGTTTGGTTTTCATGTTCCTCCTGCCGCGCGCCGCCTCCAGAGTAAACATTCGTAACCAAACCGCAACGTCATTCAGGAATCTTCACCGTCGGTGATTCAATGACCACGCCTAAACAGGGGTCGTAATGTTGCATTTACATTACGTAGAGTCGGGTCAACCGAGCGTCGAAAGATCTCGATCCAACCCGATGTACCCCACCTGAGCGCCCTGGTCGTCGTAGACGAGAACGTGAGGCTTGCCGCTGGCATGGGCTCGCTGGACAATCGCCGTGAGCGACTCGTGAACGCTCGCACTCATGAACTGGGACCACGGAACGACCAACGCATCGGCATCCACAAACGCTCGCTGTGCGAGAGGGATTGCATCGATCGAGCTCGACGGGATCAGCCCAATGACGCCATCAGCGCCCCACAACGGAAAGGCAACAGGCCGCTCGTATCCGCCGCTCAACGCTTGGACACCAGCGGCGGTAACCCCAGGCGCAATCGGTGCGACGATAGGCGACATCGCGGTCGCCACGACAGCGGACTGAATGACCTCGAACGCCTCGGCGCGTCGCCGCTCGGCTCCCGCTGCGGTGCGCAAGAAGAAGCCGAGAATTGCGAGAACGAATGTGCCCGCTCCCATGAAGAACCCGATCACACCAACGATGAGCAGGCCGGTTCCGAAGACCTCGCCAACCCGTGCCGCGGTCGCCCGCGACCGATGCCGATCATTACTTCGCCACCACAGCAGCGACGCCAAGACACGGCCACCGTCGAGCGGAGCGGCAGGGATCATGTTGAAGATGGCCAAGGCGCCATTCACCACGGCGAGATAGCCAAGGCTGAAGGTCAACAACCCACCGCCATAGGCCGGGCCAAGGGCGAACGCGAGACCGGCAAAACCGACGGCGAGCGCCACGCTCACCGCAGGCCCAGCAACCGCGATCCGGAACTCGACACCGGGGTCGTCAGCTTCCTTCTCGAGCTGGGCAACTCCGCCGAGAAGCCACAAGGTGATCTCCTTGACCCGAATGCCGTTGCGCTGCGCAACGACGCTGTGCCCGAGCTCGTGCGCAAGAACGGAACCGAAGAAGACCACGACATTCATCGCCGCGAAGATCCAATAGCCCAGCGCGGATGCGTCGGGCACTGCGCTCGGAAGAACCCCAACGGCAAGGTTGAAGGTGTAGAACGCAGCGATCAGCAGCAACCCCCAGTTGATACCTACGGGAATTCCTGAGATCGAACCAAGGCGCAGCGACTGCCGCATGCCATCACGTCACTTTCGTTGAGAGGTTGCAGTACTGGGTAGAACCAGCGACCGTCGCCACGTGTTCCCAACCGAAGTCAAGAACCACGCAAGAGTTCACGTGCAAAACCACAACAACCCCGGGCCGAAGCCCGGGGTTGCACCGTGTGTTCGTTGTACCTTCGCAAGAAGGCACAGGTCGCACTCGGTTTCGCAACCGAAGTGCGAAGCCAGTGCGAGGGTCTGGCCTCGCAGCGAACGGGTTACGCCTTGTTGTTGCTCTTGGCGGAGTCGACTGCGTCGTACACGCCTGGCCAGAAGCGGTCACGGGCAGCCCAGATGCCACCGATGCCGAACTTGATCACGATGATCGCAACCAAGCCAGTGGTAAGTGCGTTCCAGAGCTGGTCGATGATGTCGCGACCGAAGCCGAGCTGATCGATCGCCATCATGCCACCGAGAACCCAGATAGCTGCAACGATGACCTTGCCAACGAGGTCGCCCATTGCAACATCGTCGAGTGCTGGACCGAGAAGGCCCTTGACGAAGTTGGCGACAGCGCCGGTGATCACGATCAAGATGATTGCGATGATCACGTTCGGGATCCAAGCAACGAGATCGTTGATGAGGGTCTCGATAGAAGCAATGCCAAGCGTCGATACCGCGAGCTGGATGAAGATCAACATGATCATCCAACCGACGATCTTTGCCAGCAGGAGACCGGAGTCAGCAAAGCCTGCACGCTCGACGTGTGCGCCGAGTCCGGACTTGTCGACAGCGTTGTCGAACTTGAGTGCCTTGAGCAGCTTGTGGACGAGACCGCGAACAAAGCCGGCCACGAACTTACCGATCAGAAGAAGCAGTAGCGCTCCGACAATCTTGGGGACGAACGT
>CALLAA010000253.1 GCA_938002955.1 uncultured Acidimicrobiales bacterium | reverse complement strand
GCGAGAGCCAACACGAGCACAAACAAAACACCGAGACGTCGAATCACGTTGATCATGCTACTCGTCGTTCTCCGGAAGAAGATCGTTCAAAGCCGTCACGATGTTCTCAGCAATGTTGCCCTTCTTCATTCCGAGCTGGAGGAAACCACCGTCAGCGCCTTCGATGGTGTCCTTGTAGATCGAGTGCTTGTAGATCCGGTCGAGACGAATCTGCTTTGACGTCGGCAGGGTTACCGGAGACATTCGGACAATGAACTCGGGCCCGCCGAAGCCAGGCCCCTTCCCGACGGTGAGTTCGGTAATACCGACACGGATGCATACCGAGCGAACGGTTGCGACATCGAGCAGGTTCGCGGCAGGTTCGGGCACGGGACCGTAGCGGTCCTCCCACTCGGAACGAATGTCTTCGACCTGGGCGGTCGTGGTCACGGCCGCCAAGCGACGGTACGCCTCCAGGCGTTGGTCCTCGGTCTCCATGTAGCTGTCGGGCAAGAACGCTTTGATCGGCAATTCGATCGTGAGCTCGTCCGGCTCCTCAACCTCTTCGCCCTTCAGCTCACTGACGGCCTCGGTGACCATTTGGCAGTACAGGTCGTAGCCAACGGCAGCGATGTGGCCGGACTGGCCGGTGCCGAGCAGGTTTCCGGCGCCGCGAATCTCGAGGTCCCGCATGGCGATCTTAAAGCCGGAGCCGAGCTCGGTCGCTTCGCCGATGGTCTTCAGCCGTTCGTAGGCCTGCTCGGTCAAAGACTTGTCGGCAGGAACCATCAGGTAGGCGTAGGCGCGTTGGCCCGAGCGTCCAACACGTCCGCGCAACTGATGCATCTGCCCAAGACCCAACAAGTCCGCCCGATCGACGACGAGCGTGTTCACCGACGGCATGTCGATGCCGGTCTCGATGATCGTCGTACAAACGAGGACGTCGTATTCGCCTTCCCAGAAGTCGATGACAACTTGTTCGAGCGAGCCTTCGTCCATCTGGCCGTGTGCGATCGCGATGCGGGCTTCGGGCACCATCTCGCGGATCTTGGCTGCGGTGTGTTCGATGTCCTGGACTCGGTTGTGGACGAAGAACACCTGGCCCTCACGGAGGAGTTCACGGCGAATCGCCTCGGTGATGGCCCGGTCGCTCTGCTCGCCGACGTACGTGAGAATTGGCTGACGTTCCGATGGGGCCGTCGACAGCAGGGTCATGTCTCGAATACCCGTGAGGCTCATCTCGAGGGTACGAGGCACCGGAGTTGCCGTGAGCGTGAGCACATCGACGTCGGTCCGGAGCGCCTTGATCTTCTCTTTGTGCTTGACGCCGAAGCGTTGCTCTTCGTCGACGATGAGCAAGCCCAGATCCTTGAACTTCAGGTCTTGGTTGAGCATGCGGTGCGTGCCGATGAGCAGATCGACCTTGCCATCGTTGGTGTCTTCGATGATTCGTTTCGCCTGCGCGTTGGTGAGGAAGCGACTGAGCACCTCGACTCGAACCGGAAAGCTTGCGTAGCGATCCGAGAACGTCTGATGATGCTGCTGGGCGAGCAGCGTCGTCGGCACGAGAACAGCAACCTGTTTGTTGTCTTGGATTGCCTTGAACGCAGCACGAACGGCGATCTCGGTCTTGCCGAACCCGACGTCGCCCACGACCAACCGGTCCATGGGGTACGGCCGTTCCATATCGCCCTTGACCTCGACGATCGCCGTGAGCTGGTCGGGAGTTTCCTCGTACGGGAAGGAGTCTTCGAGCTCTGTCTGGAACGGCGTATCTGGAGCGAACGCGTGGCCTTCAGCGGTGACTCGACGTTGGTACAGAACAACGAGTTCTTGGGCGATCTCGCTGACCTCGGTGCGGACCTTGGCCTTGGCTTTTGCCCAATCGCTGCCGCCCATTTTGGATAGCGTCGGGCTATCTCCGCCGGTGTAGTGGCGAACAACGCCAATCTGGTCAGACGGGATGTAGAGCTTGTCGTCGCCGCGATATTCGAGCAGCAAATAGTCGCGTTCGACCCCGCCGATCGCCCTGGTGACCATTCCGGCAAAGCGTGCAACGCCGTGCTGGTGGTGCACGACGTAATCGCCGGGCGAAAGGTCGTCAAACGTGTCCTGTGAGGTGTTGGCTCGGGCGCGGGCCTTACGGTGCGTGCGACGCCGGCCCGTGATGTCGGACTCGCTGAGCACCGCGATCTTTGCGGAGGTAAACACGGCCCCTCGCTCGAGCGGAGCGACCACAATGCCAGGATTCGAAAGATCGAGCGTTTCGACCACTGGCAAGTGGATGCCGTTGTCGGCGAGCAGCACGGCGAGCCGGGGCGCGGTGCCTGTGCCGTCGGCACCGACGACGACAGTGAAGCCGTCACCGATCAGGCGTTGCAGCTGGGTAACGAGCGGCGGCGGATCGCCCATCGGCGATTCCCAGCCGGTCGCAGCAACGACGGATACGTCTGGGCTTTCGGGCGCGGTGGTCATTGTCCACACCGGCGCCTCGGTCTCGGTCAGGATCCGATCGAACGGCACGTGCAGCCGGGGAAACTCGTCCTCGCTATCGCCGTCGTCATCGATTGCGCCCCAGGTCCGAGCAAGTGTTGTCGCGAGGTCAGCTTCTTCGTCGCGAATGTCGCCAGCGCGATCGCGCAGACGGCGGGGTTCCACGAGAACGACGAGGGCGTCAGCGCCAACGTGATCGACGAGCACCGAGTCGCGGTCGGTGAGCCACGGAAGCCACGACTCCATACCGTCGAAGAATTCGCCGTCGGAGAGACGCTCCCAATGCTCGCGGCCCCACGGCTCGGACGCCACGAGATCGCGCGCCCGGTCAGCAATCGCCTCCGAGGCGACAACTTCGCGAGCTGCATGGATCACAACCTCGGACCGCGTAACCGTCGAGCGCTGGTCGTTGATGCCAAACTCGCTGAGGCGGTCGACCTCATCGCCCCACAAGTCGATTCGAACCGGGGCGCTCGCGGTGCTGGGGAACACGTCGACGATCGATCCACGCACCGCAAAGTGTCCCCTGCTCTCGACCTGCGGTTCGCGGCGGTAGCCCGAATCGACGAGCTGCCTGGCGAGATCGGCGATGTCGATCTGATCGCCGACCCCAACGATGATCGGCTCGAGATCGTCGATACCGGGGCCGAGACGTTGCACGAGCGCACGCGCCGATGCAACGACGACCTTCGGCGCTCGAGCGGGGTCTTGGAGACGCCAGAGCACCTCGAGCCGACGGCCCATCGTTTCGACGTTCGGGCTGATCCGTTCGAACGGAAGCGTTTCCCACGCTGGAAAGATCGCCACCTCGTCCTCGCCGAGGTAGATCGCAAGATCTGATCGGAGACGTTCTGCCTCGGTCGATGTCGGAACGGCGACGACGACTGGGGTTCGTTCGGTTTGTTCGGCGATTGCGGCGAGCGTGAGCGGCCGGCCAGCCTCGGGAACGGCGACGACAGCGGATCGCTTTCCCATGACCCCGATGAGGCCGGGATCGTCCTGCAGTGGGGTGACGAGCGCGTGAAGTGGAGCGTCGCTCATTTGCGATTTACGTCGTTCATGATCGCCTCGAGTTCTTCGTCGAGAAACCGAGGCACGACATCGGCAGCGCGTTCGATGGCGATGTCGAGTTCGACGCGATCGGCTTTACCGGGACGGCGGAGCACATAATCGGACACCGACTGTGTTCCGGGAGGTCGACCGATGCCGATTCGGAGCCGGAGAAAGTCTTGGGTGTGTAGGTGCTGTTTGAGCGACTTTAGGCCGTTGTGGCCAGCGAGGCCGCCGCCTGACTTCACTTTGAGCGTGCCGACCTCGAGGTCGAGTTCGTCGTGAATGACGACGATTTTGGTGGCGTCCTCGATGCCGTAACGCTTTGCGAGATCGCGTGCGCTGCGCCCGGACTCGTTCATGAACGTCTGCGGGAACGCAACCACGACCAACTTCGTGCCGATTCGCAGTTCGGCGAGGCGCGCTGCTTGCTTCGATGCTTTCAGTGCCGTGCCCTGACGGGTTGCCATCAGGTCGGCGACATCGGCACCAACGTTGTGCCGAGTGCCGTCGTACCGATCGCCCGGGTTCCCCAAGCCAACCACTAAGAGGTCAGCGGGGGTCCCGGTGCGATCAGCAGACTTTCGACCAAACATCAGGTGAGTCTCGCATGCGGCGTGAGGTATCGCTCACGCTGCAATGCAAGGCGTCGGTCCGTTATCAGGACTCGTCGCCGCCCTCGGCATCGCCGGAGTCGGCGGGTGCTGCACCCTCTTCGCCCTCTTCTGCATCAGACTCTTCGTCTGCACGCATTGCTTCGAGCGTCGAACGGGTAACGAGTGCACTTGCGATGGTCTCTTCGCCATCGACCTCGGTACGGACACCTTCGGGAAGCGCAACGTCGGAAACGTGGATTGCTTCGCCAACCTCGAGTCCGGAGATGTCGACGGGAAGTTCCGTTGGAATCGCGTTTGGCTTCGACAGGATCGACAGAGCAAACATGGTCTGATCGACCATGCCGGAAACGTCGGTGACCTTCTTGGCATCGCCGATGAGGATGACAGGAACCTCGACCTCGACCTCTGCGTTTGCGTCGAGGCGGATGAAGTCGACGTGGATGACGTCGCGACGCGTTGGGTGACGCTGGATGTCCTTGACGATCGAGAGCTGCTGGTCGCCTTCGATGTCGAGCGTGAGCAGTGCGTTCACGCCTGCGTCGGTGGTGAGCGCCTTGCGCAGTGCTGGCCATTCGACGGCGACCGAAACGGGGTCGGCGCCGAGGCCGTACACGACTGCGGGGACCATGCCCTCGCGGCGGAGCCGACGGCTCGATCGGGTACCGGTAACGCGACCGGTGTGTGCGGTGAGAAGTAGCTCGCTCATGGCGCCATCCTTCGTCTAGATAGGTTTTTGGACTTTGCAAGGTTACCGGCATTTCGCCGAGATCGACGCGTCTCGGTCGCCTGCGTCGATCAGTTCCGGGGTCTGACCCCAAACCCGACAAACACCGCCTCCGGCGCCCAGGCCACGTGCCACAAAAGCGCTCACCGAAAGGAGCAACAGCCCCCGTCGATCAGTTCCGGGGTCTGACCCCAAACCCGACAAACACCGCCCCCGGCGCCCAGGCTGCGTGCCGCTTGAACGCTCCCTGAAAGGGAGCACCCGAGTTCGAAGCTGCGATGCCAACCCGGCAGGCACCGCCTCCGGCGCCCAGGCTGCGTGCCGCTTGAACGCTCCCTGAAAGGGAGCACAGTCCTAATTTGATCGTCGCAAAATTGCGGCGGAGCCGCTGCGACGAATCCAATTAGGAATGATTGTTCCCGTCGAAGATTTCCGACACCGTGGTGTCGGCGAATACTGCTTCGACGGCACGGGCAATGATGTCGGCGACCGACAGGACGACGAGCTTGTCGAACTGCTTCTCGGGGCCGATTGGCAGCGAGTCGGTGACGATGACCTTCTCGATGCTCGAGTTCTTCAGTCGGTCGACGGCGGGCCCAGAGAGCACCGGGTGCGTGGTTGCGGCGATGACCGATCGTGCGCCTTTTTCCGTTAGCTGCTCGGCAGCGGCGACAATGGTCCCGCCGGTATCGATCATGTCATCGATGAGGACGCAGACCTTGCCGTCGACGTCGCCGACGACGTCTTTAGCTTCGACGGTGTTCTTCTTGTCGGCTACCCGGCGTTTGTGGACGATGGCAAGCGATGCGCCGAGTTTGTTGGCGTAGCGCTCGGCGACCTTGACTCGCCCTGCGTCAGGCGAGACGACGACGAGGTCTTCCGTGCCGAGCGACTTGAGGTAGTCGACGAGCACCGGCATTGCGGTGAGGTGATCGACCGGGCCGTCAAAGAACCCCTGGATCTGTCCGGAATGCAGGTCGACGCTGACGAGACGGTCGGCGCCTGCTGCTTTGAACATGTTGGCGACGAGCTTGGCGGTGATTGGTTCGCGTCCGGCGGATTTGCGATCTTGGCGGCCGTATCCGTAGAAGGGCGCAACGACGGTGATGCGCTTGGCTGAGGCGCGCTGGGCTGCGTCGACCATGACCAGATGTTCGATGATCGAGTCGTTAATCGTTCCGTCTTCCCAACCCGAGTGGGTGTTGATGATGAAGACGTCGGCGCCGCGGATCGATTCGGAGAACCGGCAGTGGATCTCCCCGTTCGAGAACTCGGCGATGTTCGCCTCACCGACTTCGACACCGAGATGCTCAGCTACCCGTTGGGTGAGTTCGCTGCTGTTGCGTCCAGCAAACAGCGCCAACTTCTTCTTCGATACTTGCTCCATGAGCCCCTCACTGGCTGTTCGTTCAGGACTCAGCGCACGTGGATCGGCAGATGCACTACTCCCGATCTGACGATACCGGGCGCGTCAGCGAGAGATAGCGCTTCGTACCGAAAAGGCGGGAAGTTGTTCACGAGTCGCAACCTCGACATCGCGAACAACGCTGTGGGGAACTTCGGCTTGGCTCCCGACCGAGGCGTTGATGAGTTGGGTGTTCGGCCCAATGATCGCTCCGTCGCCGACGATTGTTGAACCTTCGAGAACGGATCCGGGGTGAATCGTCACACCTTTGCCGAGCAGCACGGTTTCATCGATGGAGACTTGGCGAGGGTCCGGCATGACCACGCCACGTTCGATCCAGCGGTTGATGATTCGATCTCGCAAACCCATCTCGATCGGCGTGCGTGTCGCTGCGGACCGGATCGCCGTAATGGGTGCTGACCGTTCGATGATGTCGACCTTGTGGCCGAGTTCCTCGAGGACCCCCGCGATCTCGACGAGGGGTGCGCCAGATTGCCATGACGGAACCACGACTCGCCGGAGGGCAGGCACGAGTAGGGCTGCGCGAATGCACATGATCCCGGTTTGTTCGACCGAGGTGTCGAGGATCGAGCTGATCTCGCCGACGTCGTTGCGGACGATCACCGGGTCGGTGGCGAGTTCGTTCTCAACCTCGATGGGGAGGAGCATCGTGGCTGCTGCTCCGCTCATGACATGTGCGTCGATCAGCGTACGGAGTTCCGAGCTCTCGATCTGCGGTGACTCCGCCGGTAGCAGCAGCACCTGTGTCGTGTCCCGGAGGGTGAGCTCTGACCCGAGGCGTTCGATTGCGTAGGTGAGGGTCTCGGCAATATCGACGGTGGGGGTGACGAACTCGATCATGGCTTCGTCGGAACGAGCAGCGATTTCAGAGCGGACGGCAACGCTCGGTGCGGCTGCGACAACACCGATACGACGCACCGAAGCGCCTAGTGCTGCATCGACGATCCAGCCGAGAACCGACTTTCCAGCGATTGGGGCGAGCGGATCGGTTGCACCGCCGGGCGACTTTTCATCCGGCGCAGATTGCGTCGGCACGATCAGCGCGGCGATATGGGTGCGGTCCATGCCTCAAGTATTAGCAAACGTCTCGCTATAGAGGCGAGATGCAGTTGCAAAGGAAACAAGAATCTCGGACGGCGCCCAGGCGCCGAGGGACTGACGTTGGCCAAGAAGGGATCGAACCTTCGACCTCCAGAATCAAAATCTGGCGTTCTACCAACTGAACTATTGGCCATGGTATTTGCCATAACGTTACCGTCCGCTCGATTGCTTCGGCGGCCTGCGTTGTTACGGCGCGGAAAAGGCCCGCTGGGCGGGCCAATTCCACATAGGTTTTGTGTGCTAGCGGTGACTAGCGGCCGCGCTGACGCTGCGCTCGAGTCCGCTTCAACATCTTGCGGTGCTTCTTCTTGCGCATGCGCTTACGGCGCTTTTTAATAAGAGATCCCATAACGAGATCGCACGATAGCGCCATTGCTCGGAGGCACCGACCTCCAAACGACCTTTATTCCGAAGCGGGCACGGTTCGCAGCACTAACCCGGCGTCGGGAAAGGCTCCTTCGACGAACCAACTACTGCCGCTGCCGGCGAGGCGAGGCGTCATACCTGTTGCGTTTCCGAGACGTTCGCGGGTCTCATGAAGCTCGGGGGCGACGTCGAGTGCCGCTGGTTCCAAGTCGTTGCCATTGGGCCCTGTTGGGCCGCCCATCTCGTCCCAGCGTCTATAGACCGCCGGCGTGCTGCAATGCACGGGCGGGGTCACGACCGTAACGGTGGCAGGTTCGAACGGGAGCGGTTCGACGATCTCGCCGATTCCTCGAACGATGGCACGGCCACCGACGAGACAGAAGGCGACGTCGGCGCCGATCGAAGCGGCGTTCACGACGTCGTCGTATCCGGCCCACCGCAGGATTGCTGCGGCGTCGGCAGAGCCACCACCCAGCCCGGCTCCGGCAGGGATTCGTTTCGTTAGCCGCGCCCCGATCTGCACTCCGGCGAGCCGGGCTGCGCTAGCGACGAGGTTGTCGAACGGGTCGAGGTCGACCGACGCTCCCCTGTCGACGACGTACACCCCACGGCCTCCGGGCTGGACTTCGATCTCGTCGTAGAGGTCGAGGGTGACCATCTCGGCTTCGATCAGGTGCAAACCATCGTCTCGGATGCCGGTAACTCGCAATGTTCGTGTGAGCTTCGCTGGGGCGAGCAACACGGGGTTGGTTGTCATGGTGTCGACTGTACGACCCTGGCCAACCTGATCCATGCAGCGAGGTCGAGCTGTTCGGCGCGCGCTGTTGGATCGACGTCGGCGGCAGCTATCTGTTCCTCGGTAAGTAACCCGCCGAGCGCCCGGCGGAGCATCTTGCGCCGCTGCCCAAATCCGGCTCGGACAACCGTGCCGAGATCGCCGTGGGCAATCTCGGGGCCGCCGTCTCTGCGGGTGAGCTTGACCACAGAAGATTGCACCTTGGGTCTCGGCACGAACACGGTGGGCGGCACCGTGGCGAGCACATGCGCGTCCGCATGCAGCGCGGCCATCACCGACGGAATCCCGTAGATCTTGGAGCCGGGCTGGGCGGCGAAGCGTTCGGCGACCTCGGACTGCACGAGCACGGTAATCGTCGACACCCGAGGCTCGTCGGCGAGAATGTCGAGCACCAGTGTGGTCCCGATGTTGTATGGCAGGTTGGCGACCACATGGACCCGTCCGTCGTGGTCACCAATCACCTCATTCCAGTCGACCGTCTGCGCGTCCGCCTCGATGACCCGAGCGTCGGTGCCGACAACCTCTGCGACAGCGGCGGCGAGCCCAGAGTCAATCTCGATCGCAACGACGATTGCGCCGGTCTCGATCAACGCGAGCGTGAGCGAACCGAGACCCGGACCGATTTCGACGACGAGGTCCCCTTCGCCAACATCGGCGAGCGCGGCGATGCGACGAACCGTATTGGGATCGGCCACGAAGTTCTGTCCGAGTTCGCGACGCGCGGCGAGACCGTGTTTGTCCAGGAGCTCGTGAATCGTTGGACGGCTATGGGTCACATCGAATCGTTTACAGCAAGTTCTTGCCACAGATTGGCCACTGGTCCCATCCACGCATTGCGTAGAGGGTGTAGGCCATGATGTCCTGCCATGCAGGCTCTGCATCGATTGGGTCGATGCCGACGAGATGTGGCTGGTGGATGCCCGCAACCCAGTCCCAAGTCTGCTGCGAGAACTGGTACGCACCCCGGTACAGACCCGATGGGCTAATCGCTCGGTAGTTGTGCGTGGATTCGCACTTGCGAACGGCATCCCACTGCGCAGCGGTTGGGCCACCTGCTGGCACAGGAACACGTCCGTTGACCTGGGCTGGTACCGGTGGTGCCGATGGCGTTTCTGGCTCGACGACCGGAGGTTCGGTCGGCTCTTCGACCGGCGTCTCGGGATCGACAGGCTCCTCGGAAGGCTCCTCAGCAGGCGCCTCCGGGTCAACTGGCTCCTCGGAGGGCTCCTCAGCAGGCGCCTCCGGATCAACTGGCTCCTCGGAGGGCTCCTCAGCAGGCGCCTCCGGGTCAACTGGCTCCTCGGAGGGCTCCTCAGCAGGCGCCTCCGGAT
Source organism: uncultured Acidimicrobiales bacterium (assembly GCA_938002955.1). GTDB lineage: Bacteria > Actinomycetota > Acidimicrobiia > Acidimicrobiales > SHLQ01 > SHLQ01. The sequence goes on along the minus strand of CALLAA010000253.1, from coordinate 27,271 downwards.
CAACTGGCTCCTCGGACGGCTCCTCAGCAGGCGCCTCCGGCTCCGGAAGACGTGGGAGCTTCGGCAAAAGGGCCAAGTTCGTGTTCGACGGTGGCGGCACTGAACTGGCTTCGACACGGCCATCGGCGATGGCCTGACTGCGAGCCGCGCCCCATGTGCCAGCGTGATCGGCAAGTCGCGAGATGTCCGGGCTAACCAGATCGTCGACGATGACGACCTCGACCGCACCGAGGGCGACTTCGGTATCGTCGGCGGCAACGTCCTCGGCCGCGGGTTCTTCGACAGGGTCTTGAGAAGCCTCTTCGTCGGCTTCGGTCGAGGCAGCGTCCTGGCCGTTGGTCTCGACGCCCTCAGCTGGCGCTGGGGAATCGATGATGAGGAACGGGATCGCTAAGGCCGCAACGAGTCCGGCGAGTGCGACCCGCCAACGTTCGTTTACCTTCGGTGAATTCACCGAACCAACCCCTTTATTGCCCATACATACAACAGCGCGGAAAGGAAGGCCCGTCCGCGCGAATCAACACGCTAGGAAACCACCTGACCAACTGCAACTCGTGCGAAAGAAATTGCTCGGAGGCGAATTACCCGAATGAGCCGAGTCCGTAGAACTCCATTGCTCGAAAAGACGTCGCTCGGGCAACTTCTTCGGCCGAAATGCCATGCAATTCGGCGACCGCTTCGCCGACGTGAACGACATTTGCCGGCTGGTTCTTCTTGCCACGATGCGGTACCGGGGCCAAGTACGGAGAGTCGGTCTCGACCATCAACATGTCGAGCGGACAGATGTTGACCGCATCGCGCAGGTCCTGCGCGTTTTTGAAGGTGACGATGCCGCTGACCGAAACCACGATTCCACGATCGAGCCCGTGCCGGGCCTCGTCAGGGCCTCCGGTGAAGCAGTGGAAGACGGTTCGCCGCGGGGTCCCCTCGGCGTCGAGGATCTCAAAGGTGTCCTCCCAGGCATCGCGAGTGTGGATCACCAGCGGGAGGTCATGGGCGTTCGCGAGTGCGATGTGTTCGGCGAACACAGATTTCTGCACGTCGCGCGGCGAATGGTCGTAGTGGTAGTCGAGGCCAGCCTCGCCCACTGCGACGACCTTGGGCGCCGACAAGAGCTCGGCGAGCCCGTCGGTTCCGTCGGTAGCGTCGTGCGGATGTACGCCGACAGTGGCGTACACCCCGTCGTGGCGTGCCGCCACGGCAATTGCCTCGACCGAGCGCTCGTGCGTGACCCCAACGGTCACCATCTGCGCCACGCCCGCGGCGCGGGCCGCCTCGACCCAGGCATCGCCATCCTCACCGGGTGGGATATGGCAGTGGTTGTCGATCCACGACAGCACGGTCAACTACCCCTTCAAACGAGGAAAGAGTGGATCGCCGCTCGCAAGCGCTACGCCACCGGGATACCCACCCCAGCCTGCAGCTTCGGGCAACCGTTGATCGTGGACGTTGCCGTCCATGCCAATTCGTTCCCACGTGCGTTGAGCGGCCTCGGGAATTGCTGGCGACGCCAAGATGGTGACGATACGAATGGCCTCGAGCGCATCACCCATGACGCGGTCGACGTCGGCACCCTCATCCATCTTCCACGGCTCGTTGGCGGCCAGATACTCGTTCGTTTCACGGATCAGGCGCCACGTGGCGTCGAACGCGATCGGCGGCTGGGCTCGTTCCCATGCGGCGGCGGTTGCCTCGTAGGCCTCGGATGCGACCGCTGCGAGCGGCGAGTCGGCCGACGGTGCTGGCGAAACGTCACCGCACTTCTTGCCCGTCACCGTAATCACGCGCTGCACGAGGTTGCCGAACTGATTCGCCAGATCGGAGTTGTAGCGGGTGATCATCTGCTCGTAGCTGAAGTCGCTGTCTGGCCCAAATGGCGGGTCCCGCAGGAAGTGGTAGCGAAAGCCGTCGACACCGAACGCTGCGAAACCTTGGTCGCCATCACCTTCGATGAGTTGCTTCGGCGTCACCGAATTGAGCTTCGACTTGCTCATTTTCTCCCCACCGATCAGCAACCAACCGTGGACGTAGTACTTCGGTAGGTCGGTGATGCCTGCAGCCAGGAGCATCGCTGGCCAAAAGACACAGTGGAACCGAATGATGTCCTTACCAATGATGTGCGTGACGTTTGGCCACCACTTCTCAAAGGCAGCGTCATCGGCGCCAAAGCCGGCGGCCGTGGCGTAGTTGATCAACGCGTCGTACCAGACGTAGAACACGTGCTTGTCATCCCACGGCACCGGAATACCCCAAGACAGCGACGAACGCGAGATGCTTACATCGCGCAGTTCTTGCTTGAGTAGTCCCAGGACTTCATTGCGGTAGCCATCGGGCTTGACGACCCCGTTGGTTTGCTCGAAGTACTCGAGCAGCTGGTCGGCGAAGGCGCTCAGCTTGAAGAAGTAGTTTTCCTCGACCATCTGTTCCGCCGGTCGATCATGAATTCGGCAATTGCCGTCGTTCAGCTCGTCCTCGGTGTAATACGCCTCGCAACCAACGCAATACAGGCCCTCGTACGTGTCGGAATAGATGTACCCGTTGTCGTAGATCCGCTGCATGAGCTCCTGCACCGCAGCGTGGTGGCGAGGCTCGGTCGTGCGGATGAAATCGTCGTTGGCGATGTTCATCAGCGCCGCAGCTTCGCGGAACAACACGCTGGTCGAGTCCACTTGCTCTTGGGGGCTGACGCCGTTCTCTTCCGCGGCACGCTGGATCTTGAGTCCGTGCTCATCGGTACCGGTGAGCATCATGGTGTCGTCGCCCAACAGGCGGTGCCAACGCGCAAAAGCGTCCGCGACGACCGTGGTGTACGCGTGCCCAATGTGGGGAGCGTCATTGACGTAATAGATGGGTGTGGTGATGTAGAACGTGCTCACCCATCCAAGCCTAGACCGCGCCTGGCTTTACAGACGGCGAAGCAATCCGCCGTGCCAACCGGCGAACACCGTTGCAGACGGTGAACTTGACCTCTTGCTCCGTGGGGGGAACGGAGCAAGAGGTCACGTTGACCAAAGGAAGATGAGGCGAGGGCAAGTCACATCATGTTCCAAGGGAATTGGTCAGCGTTCTCTGAGCCAAGGAGACCTCAGCGCCACCAACCCGCTTCGCAGCGGTTCTGATCAATCGGCCTCACCACAGGACGCGATAGCGATCACCATGCCCTGACCCCAATTCTGGGGTAGTCGACCAGAGGGTATGCTCTCTGGATTGCTAGCTCACCCCTAGTCAAACCGGTATTGACACCCGCTCACGTCTCTACGCTGTTGCCGCGACCTCGCGAAGCCGGGGCCATGCATCTGTTGTCGCAACGGCGTCGGGATCGCTCGATGGATCGCCCGATGCAAGCTGTTCGGCTTCGACATCGCGTGCAACCTGAAGTTCGTCGATGCGATTGAGTTGACGTTGCAGCTGGTTGGTACGGGTACCCGACAGGTCGCTAAAGGACTTCATGACGGTATTCAGCTGATTGCCGTGCTGCGTGACTTTCTCGGAGAACTTGGTCCACTCGTTTTTGAACCCGGACAGGCACTCCATGATCTCGTTGCTGCGCTGCTCGAGCATGAAGTTGTCCATTGCCTGGCGGACGATGGCCAACACCGCAATGAGGGTGCTCGGTCCGCAGAGAACGATCTTTGATCGCATGGCCTCGTCCATGAGCGACGCGTCGTTCTCCTGAACGAACGCAAACACGCTCTCGTTGGGAATGAACAGCACGACCGTGTCAACCGAGTCCGTTTCTTCGTGGTAGCGACGAGTCGCCAGTTCTTTGACTCGATTACGAGCGTCCTTGACGAACTGCTTGCGGAATGCCTCCGCCTCAGCCGTCGCCCCAGCATCGGTAGCTTCAAGAAAGCTGAGGTAATTGTCGGCGGGGAACTTCACGTCCATGTGCAGGACCATCTGGCGCGGCATCAAGATGGTGAAGTCTGGGCGGCCGCCCGACTCGATTCCCTTTTGCACTCGGTAGTTGATGCCCTCGACCATGCCCGCGTGTGCGAGAACGTCCTGGGCCATACGCTCGCCCCAATTGCCGCGCTTCTTGGAACTACCGAGCGCATCGCGCAGGCTGCCCGTGGTCTGTTGCAATTGGCCGGTCACCTTGGCCGCCTCGTGCAACTGTGCCACGACCGCCCCGTGCTGCCCGGCGGTCTTCTCCTGCAGCTCGGTAAGCAGTTTCTCGACACGCTTCAGCTCCGAGCGCATCTCTTGGTTCTGCTTCTCAATAATCGATGCACTGGCGTCGTACTTCTGGTGACCGAGTGCCATATTCGCTTCGAGCTTCTCGGTTCCCTGACGAAGCCGAGCGTCCATCTGTTCGGTACCCGACCGGAGCCGAGCATCGAGCTTCGCGTCGGCGACCTCGGCGGCGCGCACAACGGCGGCCTGCACCGTGGCTTCGCGGTCACGTCCCAGCGCCTCGGCGGTAGCCCCGCGCTCGGACAACGTGGCGCGAACCGCGGCCTCGACGGCATGGTCGAGGGCAACGTCGCCGCTCGTTTCGGCGTGGTCGGCAAGGAACTGACGAAGCAGCATGAACAACACGATGAAGCCGCAGATCAGGCCGAGGGACAGGACGATAAGGATGGGGAGAAGTTCCATACCGGCAACAGTAGAGATGGGGTATGACAATAAGCTTCTGAGGTGACTTCTACGCAGGACTCGACGGGACTCAACGGAAAGGCGGCGATGTTTCTCGTCGCCATTACCTCAGGCCTGGTGCTCGTGCTCGAAATCCTCGCCGGCAGGCTGATGGCGCCGTACATCGGCGTTTCGCTCGATACCTTCACCGGCATCATCGGGACCATCCTGGCCGGCATCGCTGTCGGTGCCGCAGTGGGAGGCCGTCTCGCCGACCGGAAAGACCCGATTCGGCTCATTGCCCAAGCGCTCTTCTTCGGCGGCGGTCTCACGTGGTTATCGATCCCGATCGTCAGCATTCTTGGCCCAAGCCTCGGATCTGGTCCGGTGGCCATCGTGACCCTCTCGGCATGTGCCTTCCTGTTGCCCGCTGCCGTACTCAGCGGCATTGGGCCAATGGTCGCAAAGCTCGAACTCGGTTCCCTCGAAGAAACCGGAGCTGTGGTCGGACGCTTGTCGGCGGCGAGCACGTTCGGCGCGCTCCTCGGTACCTTCGGGACCGGCTTCGTGCTGATCGCCCTCCTTCCGGTCCGAACGATCATCATTGCGGTCGGTGCGCTGCTCGTACTCGGAGGCATCGCAATCTTCATGAAGTCGGGCCGAGCCAGGCCGCAAGGGCCCGAGATCGCAGCGGTGATCCTCGCCGCGGTCTTTGGTCTGCTCATCCAGTCGCCCTGTGACCACACGACCGACTACTACTGCGTCCGTATTGTTGCTGACCCGGTCGACGGCCCCGACGCCCGGCCCGGAGGTCGCAGCCTCGTACTCGACCAACTGCGCCATGCCCACGTTGACCTCGACGACCCCACCTATCTCGACATCCGATACATCCGCCTGCTCGCAGATGTCACGGCGTCGATGCCAGACGGGCCGCTTCGCGTACTGCACATCGGCGGTGGCGGATTCTCGCTGCCTCGATACATCAGCGCGGTTCGCCCCGGCAGCAGCAATACCGTCCTCGAACTCGACACCGCGCTCGTCACGATCGCGGAGGAACAACTCGGCCTGACCGACGCTGATGGCCTCGACATTCGAACCGGCGATGCGCGCCTCCACCTCGGCGACCTCGGGACCGGCGAATTCGACCTGATCGTCGGCGATGCCTTCTCGGGTGACTCGGTGCCCTGGCACCTCACGACAGTCGAGGTGGTTCGCGGGATCGATCGGCTCCTCGCCGACGACGGCATCTATGTCATGAACGTGATCGACGGCGACCAAAGCCGCTTTGCCCGCTCACAACTCGCCACCCTCAACGAGGTCTTTGACGAACTCTCGGTCATCCATCCCGAAGGGGACATCCCGGCCGAGCCCATCAACCAAATCCTCGTCGCCGCCCATAACCCGGTGGATACCTTCGACATCGACCCGCCCGACGGACGTCAACTCGACAACCAGACGGTTGTCGAATTCATCGGAACCGATGCGCTCGTCCTCACCGATGCCTTTGCACCGGCGGACCAACTACTGCCCTAGGGGTGAATGAGCTTGCGTAGCTCCTCGACACCGTCGACGAGTCGGGGTCCGGGCCGCACCACGTAGGCGTCAGCATCGATCGCGTAGGTTCGGCCGTTTACCAGCGCTGGCATAGCGGCAAGATCTGGCCGACTTGTGACGATGTCGAGCTGGGCGCGTGCGGCCGCTTCATCGAATCCACACGGCGCCACGATTACGACGTCGGCTTCGCATGCGGCGATCTCGTCCCAAGACGTGGCACTCGAACGACCACCAGGGTGGGCAAGCAACGGTTCGCCACCAGCTGCCTCGATCTGATCGGGTATCCAATGCCCAGGCGTGTACGGCGGATCGGGCCACTCGAGCATCAGCACCTTTGGTCGGTTCGGCGGAGCCGATGCCCGAAGCGTCGCCAGCCGATCGCGCAACGCTGCGACGCGTTCGTTCGTTTCGGGCGCTCCCACAGCGATGCCGAGCGCTTCGATCGAGTCCACGACCTCATCGAGGGTCATTGGGTCGTAGCTGAACACGGTCGAGTCGAGGGAGAGGTGGCGGAGAGCATCGGCGACCGACCCGGCCGGAAGCGCGCAGACGCGACACAGATCCTGGGTCACGATCAACGACGGGTCGAGGTCTCGAAGCAGGCCTTCGTCGAGGGTGTACAACTGCTTCCCCTCAGCAATCGCCGCCGAAATCAACGCATCGATCTCGGCTGGGGTCGCTCCATCGGGGATGATCGTGTCGGTGACATGTGGGAGTTGTTGTGCGTCGGCGGGCTCGGTGCACTCGTAGGTCACACCAACCACCGATGGGCCGGCACCCAACCAATACAGAATCTCGGTGGTCGCCGGCAGAAGCGAGACGATTCGCTGCTCAGCCACCAGCGACCTCAGCTGCCTTCTTGATGCTCGCGAGCGTCTGGTCGATCATGGGTCCCGTCATTGCGATTCTCGCTGCGTACGTCTCGGGGTCCGCTGCGGCCATCGCCGGGGTCTTGTTCACCATCCACCAGCGTTCGGTGAGCGTCGTGCCCGTCTCCGATGGAACCATCTCATAGCTCCACCACGTGCAGTTTGCGTCGACTCCCATGACCGCAAACGTAAAGTCTTGCCCTCGCTCTGCAGCGGCGACCTCGCACTCGCGTGTCCATTCCCGTTCACCACTCTTGTTATGTCCAGCGAACCAGTCACCTTGTGTTCCGACGCCGCCGCGCAACCAGTCGGCACCAACGTTCTCCGGGCTCCACTCCCCCATTCGGGTGACGTCGGCGACCATGTCGTAGACGTGTTCTGGTGACGCGGCGATCTCGATCGACGCGGCGTATGAGTGAATTGCCTGCTCGGGGACCTGCATGGCGCAACTCTAGTTGTGCGGCAACGACAGCTGGCTAGGCGTGCCTCTATAGCTCGATCGTGCCGGTGGACGTCGCAAACGTCGTTGCAAATCTCGAATCGGCCATACGCACCGTCACGAACCACTCACCCGAGCCTTGTAATTCTGGCGGCACCGTCCACTTGAACGAGTTAAAGCCAGGGCGGACCGTGCGCAGGCCGATCTGACGGTCGGGGGTGCCGTCGCCGTTTCGATCGAGGTAGATCCGGACAAAGCTGCCTTGCTCGAATGCAAGGTCTCGATACGCGATCGTGACGACGTTGTTCTTGGGCTTGTCGTTCTCCGAGAGCTTGATCCAGTCAACGCGGAACTGGCGAGTGCCTTTGTCCTCGTGCGGGTCGAATCGGAGCACCTCGATCTGCTGACCATCCCACGCCGCGTTTGTGGTCGTGTTCCCTTCGATCAGCTCGAGTGGCGGGGTGTCGTCGAGATCGACGGTGATCGTGTTCCATCCCGGGAACACGACGATGTCCTCGCTCACCCGCCACACCCCGTTGGTGGTCCGCCAGACGATCCGAGCGTTCATTCCGCCGCCGGGGTCGCCCGATAGCGAAAAGCCGCCTTCGTAGAACACCCGTGCCGAGAAGTTCGTGAAACGGCTGCCGTCGATCGGTTTGTCAGCGGGGATCTCGACGCGGAATCCCGAGTCGCTCATCGTTGGCGTGGTGTTGGTGCCAACGAGCTCGCCGTCTTGGATCGTGAAGGTCATGTTCGGGGTGAACGGCGCGGTCGAGTTGTGTTGGCGCCCCACGTCGAGGGCTTGGGAAAAGTCCCAAGCGTCGCCACGGACAACCGTTGCGTAATCGGCGCCGCCGGCTGCATCGGGCTGAAGCACGCGTGGCCGCGGTCGCTTGTTCACCACGAGGGGGTTCACCAACGATCGATCCTCGCCCGTCAGCGTGTAGAAGAAATACGTTCCCGGGAACATGGCATCGACGTTGAAGGTGCCGTCCTCGACCACTCCCCAATTCGGATTTGCGGCGCTGTTGTTCGCCGGGTTCCGGTCACGATCCCAGATCATCGTGGCGTTCGGGTTCGGGTCTCGGGAGGTGACGACGATCTCGGGGTTGGTGGGCTTGTACACCCGGATCCAGTCGATTTCGATGTTTCCACCCGGTGCGGTCGGCGTGAATACGAGGCCGCGAATCAGCCCCGACCAGTCGACCGAGCCGGAGCGAGCAGGGTCGCGTTCGATCTTGAAGTCATAGGTGTGCCAGCCCTCAAACACTCGGACACCCTGTGCGCCGCGGCAGGCCGTCACCAGACGTCCGCAGTCGTACCAACTGAGCTCGCCCCACGCCGCTGTCCGACCGGTCATTCGCATACGGATCGAGATGTGGGTGTATTTGTCAGCGTCGATTGGTGTCGCCGAACCATCGCGTCCGTTCGGCAAGCTATTCCAGCTCTGCAGCAAGCGGATGTTGGCTTGCGACGCTGCCGTGCCCTTCCAGCGGCCGCCGGACATCACGACGTTGGAGAAACCCTTGTGGCTCAGACCAGCGACGTTCGGGAGGTCGCGGTCTTGGCCGAAATCCCACGAGTCGGCCATGGCCGTGGACGCAAAGTCAGGGGCCTCGGGAACGAAGCGGCGGCTCAGGGCTGGACGCTTGGGTTGAGTCTGGGCTGTTGCTGGCGCTGTCGCCACCAATGCGGCGAGCATCGAGAACGCCACGAACATCAGTGCAAACCGCTGCACGCTAGAGGTACGACGCATCGTGTCCTTTTTCTCACATTCGGCCCGGCGATGCCAAACCTACTCCCGGCAAAGTAACGGCACGTCGCGGGCTGTTCTTGAACCGCCGCCGCAGCGACGTTGAACTAGGCGTCGATTGCTGGACCGACGACGCGGTCTTCCCATGTCCTCGGGAAACGCACCACCGTGGCAGTGCCAGGCGCCTCGTCGGGACCGTCGCCGCGCACCATGGTGATCGTTCCGTTCAATTCGGCCGTCACGAAGGTGTGCACGAGCGTCAGCCCAAGACCGCGCGCTTCGGCAAAGTCGAATCCAACAGGCGGGCCTTGCCCGTTATCGGCGACGCTGACGATCAGGTCATCCTCTTCGGTGCTGAACGACACCGTGACAATGCGCCCATCGGCTGGGTGGCATTCCTTTGGGAAGGCGTGGTCGACCACGTTCTGTAACAGCTCGGTGAGTACAACTGCGAGTGGCATCGACCGGATCAACGGCAGCCGTCCAGCTTCACCGTCGAGCACGAACCGGATTGGGTCATCGGGACTTTGCAGGCCTTCCTCGATGAGCCGGATGAGCGGACGGGCCACGTCCTCGAACGGCGCGTCATCACCAGAAGCGTCTTCGCTCGCGTCGTTGGCCAACGTCTCGTGCACGATCGCGATCGCCCCGATTCGTCTGACCGATTCCGAGAGCGCAAACTTTCCTTCTTCGGACTCGACCCGTCGAGCTTGCAAGCGCAACAACGACGAGATCGTCTGCAGGTTGTTCTTCACACGATGGTGGATCTCGCGAATGGTTGCGTCCTTCGACAACAACATCCGGTCTCGACGCTTCAGCTCCGATACATCGCGCATCAAGATGAAGCCGCCCTCGACCACATCGTCCTTAATGATCGGCAAACACCGAGTCGTCACCGTCACGTCGCGGCGCTCAAGTTCCTGAGTAACCCCGACCTTCATCGCGTACGCGGTTCGAACAAAGGAGTCGTCCAGACCGAGATCGTCGATTCGAAGCCCTGTCGGCGTCCGATGAATCGCAAGTCGGTGGAGTGCCGAGACCGCGTTGGGCGACTGGAACACCACTCGCCGATTTTCGTCGAGCACGAGGAGGCCATCGCCAACACGAGGAGCCCCGTACTGTGGCTCGTTCGCACCGACGAACGGAAAGTAGCCGTCCGCGATCATCTGCATGATTCGATCGGACAGGTCGAGATACGTCTGCTCCAAAAGCAGAATTTCGCGCTGGAATACTCGCCGCTCTCGGAGCACGACACCAACGGGCTCGCCGTTGACTCGGAACGGCACCGCCAGAATTTCTGCCTCGCCATCGGGGAAGTGGGGTCCGAGCTGAACCACAGCGCGTTGGAGCTCACCGGTTACGAACGCCTGATGCGCGAGTGGACGGTTGGTCGACCGATGCCGGTCGCCGATGGGATCGTGCACATAGACGGTCGTGGCCGTGGACGCACGCACATTCGCGAGAACGACATAGACCTCGGGGTCATCGACCGTCGGCGCCATGACCAAGACATCGCCGAGCGCGAGGTCGGCGAGGAGACCCCAGGTTCGGATGAGCCGCTGCAAGTGCTCGACTGCTGCACTGTCGAAGCCGGCGACTTGTTGAGCGATCTTGATCGGTGAGGCCATGTCGCAACGCTACCGAATCGCCATCGACGTGCGCCTATTGCTCGTCGACCGTTCCGTGCCACAAGATCTGCCCGAGGGCCAGCAGCCCGTCGACATCGGTCGGCGAATGCACCAGCCGCGGAATAGTCGAGATGACCGACGCTGGGAGCGCGGCGAGTACGGCCCGCTGAGCGTTGGCGACCTCGCACCGTTCGACGACGTACTCCGCCCCAGGAGCGAGAAGTGCAGTTGCGGACACCGTCAGCGGACTCTTCGTGTTCTCGACGACTCGTGTCGCTACGTCATAGACCTTGGGGTCCCAGAACACGTCGGGTTCCACGCCGTTGACGACGACCCCGTCGAACGTCAGATCACGCGACTCGAGCGACGTGGCGAGACGGTCGAGCTTCTCCACAACGTCGGTAGACGGTGCGGTCACTGCAAAGAAGGCCGCATCGTCCCCAGCGAGATCGTTGGCCACCGCTGTTGTCCGCTCGACCATACCGGGCACGACGCCGCTCATCAGTTGGAAGAACTCGACTACGTCGGCGAAGAACTCCGCACCGAGGAGCTTGTCGGCTAGCGAAGCGAACGTCTTGGCGGCAGCGCCGCCCACGAGCGTGCCATCGCCGCCGGTCAACCATCCCAACAGCGAACTGCCGAAGAACTCGCTCACTCGGGCCGGAGCGTCAAAGAAGTCGAGCGCGTTCTGCGACGGCGGGGTGTCGACGATGATCAACCGATAGCGCTCGGATTCGATCGCTGCATCGAGCCATCCGAGCGCCGCGTAGTCGTTGCCGTGCACGAACGTGTCCGCGATCCGCCGGTACACCGAGTTGCGAAGGATTCGTTCGGCGATCTCCGGGGTTGCTTCGGTCTGGATCATGGCGTCCCACGCTGGCCCGGGGTCGAGCATCGCGGCGTACAGGTTCGACGTCCGTTGGCCGGGGATCGGGACGTTGACTGCGTCGTTCCCTTCGATGTCGATACCAAGCGCTGCGGCGAGCCGGCGCGCCGGGTCGATCGTGAGCACGAGGACGTCGCCATCGAGCTGTTGCGCGGCCGCTAACCCCAACGACGCAGACACGGTGGTCTTCCCGACCCCACCGCTACCAGCAATAACGAGCAGGGACCGTCCCGAGACCGTCTCGCCGAGGCCAGCGGTCAACGAGCGTGAGCGAGCGGCCATTACAACGACATCTCCATTACAGTGACATCTCCATTACAGTGACATCTCCATTACCGTGACATCTCCATTACAGCGACATCTCGTCGGCGATTGCTTCTCGAACAGAGGCTCGGGTATCGGCGACGTCGCCGAACTCGGGCACGTGCAACACCGGCATCTCATCGGGAAGCTCGCGACGCAAGCGAGCATCGATCGCCGATGCGACGTCGGCACGCTCCAGACCAATCTCCACTGCGTCGAAGAGTCCAGAAGCGCCCTTGGACAGGCGGGTCGGCCGATCGGCCAACAGTTCGGCCAGCTCGGCACGTCTAGCCCGCGCGTACAACTGCGGACGGGTCCGATTCACGACGACGGCAGCGAGGCGTGCTGGCGTCTCCGTGTGGAGGCGATCGACGAAGTCGATGGTTTCCGACACGGGGACTTCCTCGGCGAGCGTGACGTTCACGACTCCCGTTATCTCCGGATCGGCGAGCAGAGCCACCACCCATCCGGTCTCGCGAGCGAGACGACCAACGGGCGCAATCTCGCCAACATTTTGCGGCGCTGCAAGCTCGCCGAGCAGATGCCCGCTCGAGGCCGCGTCGACCACGACGAGATCCCAGTCGCCACTGCGCGCCTCGTGGGCGTATTTGCCAACGAGCAAGAGCTCCGACACTCCAGGCGCAGCTTCAGCCACGAACGAGAACGCGTTCGCTACTGGTTTGCCAATCGCACCGAGCGGCCCGAGCTGCAGACCAACAAACTCACGCAGCGATGCCTTCGACTCGATTTGAAGAACGCTGAGATTGCGTTGCGCTTCAACGGCCTCGTGCTCCGGCGTGACGCCAAACATCCCAGCAGCGCCAGGGCTGCCATCGGCGGAGATGAGCAGGGTCCGACCGCCACGAAACGCGGAGAGCTCAGCGAGCGCGGCCGCGACCGATGACTTCCCAGTACCGCCCTTGCCCCCAACGATGAGAAGGCGACGGTCGAGGATGGTCATCGGTCGGCCATCATCGACAGACTCAGCCGAAGCCGATTGGGCGGTTCGAATCCTCGCTGCCGATCTCGATGTAGGCAATCTTGTCGGCAGGAACGCCGACCTGTCGACCCTTACGATCTTCGAGCCACAAGACGCTGCTCTCGCCAGAGAGTGCAGCGTCGATGTCGCCCTTTACCGAGTCAGCCTTGGTTCCCTCAGCGAGTTCCAGTGCGATTTCTTTGGGGGTGTAGGTCACACCGATCCGAATATCCATGAATGTCCTTCGTACGTTCGACCGCTCTAGTTGAGCAGGTTCAGCTTCTTGGTGTAGCGACGCTTCGGCGCCATCTCGACATCGATCTTTTCGGCCATTGCCGCAAACACAAGGCTGGCTTCGTTCTCTGGGTCGGTAGCCATGATTGGCTTACCGCCGTCGGAGCCCTCTCGCAGCGCAGGGATGAGCGGAACCTGGCCAACGAGTGGCACGTTGAGGCGGTTGGCGAGCTCCTCGCCACCTCCAGCACCAAACAGGTAATAGCGCTTGCCATCGTCACCGGTGAAATGGCTCATGTTCTCGATGACACCATGCAGCTTGAGGTTTACTTTCTCCCCCATGAACGCCGCACGCTGAGCCACGCGCTGAGCCGCTGGCTGCGGTGTCGTCACGACGAACAGCTCCGATCGAGGAAGGAACTGTGCGAGCGACAACGAAATGTCGCCGGTGCCTGGAGGCAGATCGATCAGCAAGTAGTCGGGCTCATCCCAGAACACGTCGGTGAGGAACTGCTCGAGCGCCTTGTGCAACATCGGCCCACGCCAGATGACCGGCTGGTCTTCCTCGGCGAAGAAGCCCATCGAGATCGCACGGACGCCGTGCGTTTCTGGCGGGATCAACATGTCGTCGATGACGACCGGAGCGTGTTCGATACCGAGCATGCGCGGGATCGAGAATCCCCACACGTCCGCATCGATGATGGCCGTGCGCTTGCCACGCTTCGCGAGCGCGATCGCAAGGTTCGTGGTGACTGAGGATTTGCCAACACCACCCTTGCCCGACGCGATCAGCAGGACACGTGTACGTGAGTCGGGGTCGGCAAAGGGAATGTCCCGGCCCTCGGCGTGACCGTGCGATGGGTTGTTGCCCGCTGTCGAGGCGGGGTCGCCGTGAAGCATCTCACGCACCCGGGCACGCTCTTCGTCGTTCATGACCGTGAAGTCAACAGACGGGCTTGCGACGCCGATGTCGGTGAGCGCGCCGGTCACTCGTTGGGTGATCTCGTTCTTCAACGGACACCCAGCAACGGTGAGCGCGATCTGCACGTCGACCGCGTCACCAGCGATTCCGATGGTCTTGACCATCCCGAGATCGACGATGCTGCGATGAAGTTCGGGGTCCTCTACGGGGCGTAGTGCCTCGATGACCTGTTCTTCGGTAATGGACATCTTCTGGATTGCCCTCCAAGACAAGAATCGGGCCTAACCGCCCGACAGCTAGCAGGGTATCGCCGTTCGCAAATTCTGCCGGATCCCACCGCATCGGTGTTCGTCACATGGTGATCGTGCCGGTTAGAACAGATCGAAGAACCACTCTTCGCCGCCGTTGAACCACCAGATCGCCGCCGCGCCCGCGGCGACCATCAGCATGACCGAAACAATGATCGTCGACTTTGGGATCGGCCCCTCTTCTTCGAGGCCAGGGGCACGCTTGCGCACGTAGCGCAGTGCTCGATCGGCCCACGCCACGTCTCGGGACAAAATGACAAGGCCGGCGGCGATAACCACAAGTCCGGGCCCCGGCAGAACCATCATCGCCGCGCCGGCGAGCAGCAGGATAAAGCCAAGGACCATCCGACCCAAGCGGACGAGAACGTGATGCCACGCTTTCGTGGGCGTATCTTCGGCATGCCCGACCTCCATCTCCGCTTGGATAGCAGCGTCACGGAAGTCGATATCTCCGTCGCCGTCGATGTCGTCAGGTCCGCGATAGATGGCATCGTGTTCGGTCACGACATTTACCGTATGTCCTGGACGCTCGTCTCCCATGTCGGCCTCGCAGACAATGCGGTGATCGCTGCGATCGCGAAGAGCACAGCCGACAGTGTCATTGCGGTCGGCACGGTGAAAATCTCCGCGACAGCGCCGAGCGCGATCCCGCCGAGAATTTCTCCGAACGCCTCGGCCTGGCCAATGAACGAATGGACGGTGGCTCGCGCCGATGACGGCGCAAAATTGTTCGCCCAGGTCGTCACCAGGGGCACGGTTGCGAGGTGCAGACCACCTTGCAGCATCAGGCCTAGCGCAGCGACAGCGAGCATCTCGACGTGGGCAAGAACGACCACTCCTACAGCCACCCCGAGGAGAAGCCCGGTAATGGCGACGACGACGCCGCGACCGGTCGCTCGGCGACGTGCAATGAGTAGAGCCCCAGCGGCGAAACTCGAGCGAACGGCAACAATGACACCGATCACGAGTGCTTCGTCGAGATCCTCTGGCAGTCCAACGTCGACGAGGCGTTGCACATCGAGCCGATCGATTGCTTCCTTTGCGAGACCGGTGATGAAGATCACGAGTACCAGAACCCGAAGCGCCTTCGTCCCGCTAGACAGCTCCCAACCGCGTCGCAGCATGTTCGCGAACCCGCTCCAGCCGCCGTGTTCATCACGTTGAAAATTCGTCTCCGGCATCCGCTGGACAAGCCCCACGCCCCACAGCGTGTAGACGCCGCCGAGCACGATGAGCGACGTCGTCAATGTCGTGATCGATGCCAGTCCGGCAAATCCGAGAACGCCCGCCACGACGGCTCCCATTTGCCACTGCGCGCGACGCAAGATGAGCGGCTCGGCTTTCTTTGACGACCCGAGCTCGTCGGTAACCCATGCGGTCTCTGCACCGCTCTCAAAGGTTGCAGCGATCCCGATAAGGGACTGAACAACCACCAGCGCCCAGTAGTTCTCGACAACAGCACTCGCCATGATCGCGGGTCCGCCGAGGATGAACGCCGCGATCACCGACCACTTGCGGCTATACAGATCAGCCACGATCCCGGTCGGCACCTCAGCGATGAGTATCGATAGCTCCATCACCGTGCCGAGCAACACGAGCTGCAGCGGCGAGAGCTCGACATCGGTGACGAGTCGGACGAAGAACAGCGGCCAGAACGCGCTTAACGTCGCCCGGCGGACCAGTCCGGTTTGCATGTAGATGCGTTCAACGCCGACCGTCACCCACAGAGCCTGTCACACGATGTCGGGTTCGCTCGAAGCGACCATGCGAGGAGCGATAGCCATGCTGATGCTGGCACCGGCCACCATGACTGCGGCTGTCACGAGCCACATCGAGGAGTACCCGACCGCCTCGATCAGGATTCCTGACAGAAGCGGGCCGGCGAAGACCCCGATGTAGACACCGGTTTGGGTAATGCCGCTCGCGGCCGCAGCAGCCTCCCGGTTCGCCGTCACGATGCCGAAGTTGGTGAAGACGGGCCAGACCCACCCCGCACCGAACGCCAAAATCGTCGAGAGCACCGCCACAACGGGTGTCGAAATCGCGAGCAAGGCAATGCCCAAAGCCCCGACCATGCTGAAGATCCCAGCGAGACGAAACGGACGGGCGGCGATCCGATCGATCCGAAACCCGATCGCGAGCCTGATCGCAATGCCAAAGCCCGCACCGAGGCTCAACAGCAGCCCAGCGCGAGCCTCGTCGATGCCAGCATCGACCCCGGAGCTGACAATCCACGCATTGAGCGCTCCCGCTGCGAACGCCATGCAGCCAAGACCGGCGCTCGCCATGACCAACGTTCGTCTCTCGGTGCGGGGCTGGGGCACGACGCCTCGTTCCATTGCACCGATCGGCTGCACGACCCGCAGAATATTCAGCGCCGCCAACGTCGCTGCAACGGCGCCGATCACGTACGCCCATCGCCATCCGACAGTGAGGGCGATAACTGGAACGGCAAGCCCGCCGAGAAGTGACGCTGCGGGCATCCCCGATTGTTTGAGCGCGATAGCGAGTCCAAGACGGGGCAACTTTGCGGTACTCAGCAGCAGATTGATCGCGCTTTGGTTTGCCGAATTGGCGAGTCCGGTCACGGCGAGCGCACCGACGAAGAGCCAGAACGACGATGCCAGCGCTGCAATAAAAAGTTGGGCGACCACCGACGCTGCCAACGACGCAACGACTTGACGGCGCGGCCCAACTCGCTGGGCTACTCCGCCAAGTACCTTCGAACCGAGTGTCGCCGACAGGAAGAATCCGCCAAGACCCCAGCCGTAGGTCGCTTCGGTGACGCCGAACTCATCGGCGACCTGGACGGATAGGGCTCCAACGAGGAAGCCGGGCAAGATCGTCGTGACCGTAGCGAATACCGCTGCAGAGATGAGGACCGAAGGTGGCGGATCGCTCAGCGGTTGCAGCACCCACTCACCGTATCGGCGTCGACCGAAACGGCCCGTGGCTGGTGGCTAGCCGAGTTGACGCCACGCAAGATCGACCAGGAGTTGATCGGCCGGCACCGGGCGGGAGAAGAGAAAACCTTGAAGCAGATCGCACCGGTGGCTTCGCAGCCAATCCGCTTGCCGCTGGAATTCGACGCCTTCGGCCACGGTGACAAGACCCATCGAACGTGCCACCTCCAGAGCAGCGGTGATCACCGGTTCGTCGTCTTGTGCGAGGATCCGGTCCGTGAACGACTTGTCGATCTTCAAGATGTCGACCGGCAGGTCGTGAAGAACCGCAAGCGATGACTGTCCCGTGCCGAAGTCATCGATGGCGATCTTGACGCCGACATCTCGCAACGTCTGCAGGATCTCGACGATCGCGGTCTCGGTGTGGAGCACCGCCGTCTCGGTGATCTCGAGCACGATGTCGCTGCCGGCAAGGCCGAAGCGGCCGAGCGACTCGAGGATGAACCCTGCCAAACGGTCGGTCTGAAACTGCTTTCGCGACACGTTGAGCGTCATGACGAAGTTCTCCGGAACCTGCCCTTCTCGCTTCCAACGGGCGAGATCGCTCAGAGCGGTCTGGATCACCCACTCGCCCACATCGATGATCAGGTCGGTCTGCTCGAGATACGGGAGGAATTCTGCCGGTGACTTCACCGCTCCTGACTCGGGAGCGAGTCGAAGCAAGGCCTCGACGCCAGCCCACGTGCTATCCGACGCCCGAATGATCGGCTGATAGACGAGCGCAAAGTCCATGTTGTGAACGGCGCGTCGGACCGACATCTGTTGTTCGAGGGCATCCTCGGCGGCATCTCGCATCGACTGTTCGAACACACAAATTCTTGCTTTGCCCGCGAACTTCGCGGCGTAGAGCGCAATGTCAGCATCGCGAAGGACCTGGTCGGCGTGGTCGTGGAGGTCATCGAGGAAGACCACCCCGATACTCGCCGTGGTGTACAGGTCGAGGCCGAGGATCGTCATCTCCTCACGAATACCGCTGAGCACGACATGTGCAGCGCGCAGAACCTCAGTGCGAGACTCGTGCTGCACAAACACGGCAAACTCGTCTCCACCGAACCGGGCAATTACCGTCTCGGCATCGAGGGCCGACCGCAAACGAGAAGACACCGTTTGCAAGACTTCGTCCCCGGCTTGATGACCGAGCGAATCGTTGATCACCTTGAAGTAGTCGAGGTCCAACATCATCACCGCACCCGAACCATCCACCTCCAGCGTCTCGTTGATGCACTCGACGATGGAACGACGGTTCACGAGACCGGTGAGCGGATCGTGCGTGGCCAAATACTCAAGCCTGGCGATATTTGCCCGCTCCTCGGTGATGTCGGCGGCGGATCCAATGACGCGAACGACATCACCATCGACGGCGAGGGACGTACCGATGAGCTGCACCCAACGCTCGCCGCCATCGTCGAGCTGCACACATACCGTTTCGGAGAACAGCCCGTTTGGGTCGTCGCGCAAGCTCTGCACCGCGTTCGCGAGCGGCATGACGTGCTCGGGCCGAAGCCGTCGAGCGATCTCGATCCACTCGACAGGGTCTGCCGTGACGGGGACGTTGAGTAGCTCGCAGCACCGAGGGGAGAAGAACGCTTGCTCGGTCTCCACATCGAAGTCCCAAATTCCGTCCCGCGTGGCCCGTGTTGCCAACGCGTAGCGCTGTTCGCTCTCGACGAGCTGTTCGACGACACGAGTCGATTCGGTCACGTCGCGACTGAATCCCATGAGGCCCACGACCTCGCCGCCACGGTCATGCACCGGGAACTTTGATGTGTGCATCACGTTGATTGATCCATCGCCGCGAGTCTGTACCTCGGTGAGGTCGGTGACCGCAACACCAGACGTCATAACCTGGCGGTCGGTGCGCTGGTAAAGCTCCACTTCGTCGGGATGGTGCATCGAGGCATCGGTCTTGCCGAGTAACTCGTGTGCGTCCTGTTGGCCGAGCGTCCTGACCAGGTGGTCGTTCACACCGACGAACCGGGTTTCTGTGTCTTTGAAGAAGACCGCGACGGGTAGCCGATCGATAAGTCGGCGATACAGCGACGCTTCATCCACGCTGGCCCCAAACATTGTTTGGCTGGCCTCGAGGTAGATGCCCGACACGCCGAGTGGCAGCTCGCCCTCGCGAGCAGCGACTCCGAGCAATGCCGTTGGCGCATCACCCACATTGAGCCGAACCGACAGCCGAACGGGGCCACCCCCTGCCGAGACGGTCTCGACGGCTTCGCGCAACCGCTTGCGGTCATCGGAGACGACGGCGTCGAGCAGAGACCGCCCGCTGCAACGAAGTCCAGCGGGCTCGACAGACACGCGGCGGACGACGAAGTTCGCATCACATAGCAGGTCGAGGTCGACCGCTAACGCAGACGCGTGAGAACCGCCGGGGAAACCGTCCGCACCATCTTCGGACTGCCACGACGTCTGTGAGGACGCGTTATAGCCGGGGTTCATAGGTGTTTAGGTCGGCGACTCGTGCCCCTTGGTTAAGGACTCTCTACAGTTCTGAGGCCCCAATTGCGGTAGCCGGCTCGGCCAGCAGTGGCACGCCATCTTCGTACTCGATAGTGAGCGACCGGCGCGCTGGGATCCGATCCCCGGGAGTGATGACGCCGGTGAGGTTTAGCGGATCGCATGCATTCAACGCGATCCGTACACCTGACCGTTCGGTTCCTCGCATGCGATCGAGGTGCTGGGCAGCTTCGCCAAGCGCGTACTGCTCGCCGCTGAAGCCACTGACGAACCGGCCGCCACGAATCTGCCCACGCGCCTCCAACCGGCGCAGAGCCCACAGCACCTCACGCCAGGGCAGCGCGAGTTGTTCCCGCTGCACAACGGCATGAAACACCACACCCCAGCGAGCCAACAGCTGCTCGGCGACGGCTTCGGCGAGCTCATCACGGTCGGCGTCGAGTTCGTGATCAACAAACACCGTCCACCGCCCCTCACCACCATGGCGAGCCGCTGTACCGCGCCGCAGACCTCGACCGGCCCGCTTCGGCCCCTGGCCGCGATCGCGCGCATCGAACAACGACCGGACCGCATGAAAGCTGTCGGCGTGAATCAACCCCCGCCACACGAGCTCCCACAGCCCTTGTTCGACATCGGTTGGGATACGGCCGGTGCCCGAGCCGAGCTCATGATGGAACCGGGCTCCACGTGTTCGCAGCTCATCGAGAAGCTCGCGAGCACACCCATCACCGAGATCGTCTGGAGCGCTATCGCCGCGTACCGCAGCGACAAGCCACTCGAGATCGTTGCGGAGCGCGAGCGTGATCGGCGTTGCCTTCGTGGCTGTGGGGCGAGCCGACTCCGTCGAGCAAGCCACCATGCGACCCCACGTCAGATCGCCCGCGAGACTGCGCCGGTCGAGCACCTCGGGACGAAAGTCGGTGAGGCGAGACGACAGGAGATGCGGTTCCCACGCCGCTGCTGCCGCATGCCAACCCTGCAACTGCGCCACCACGTTCGTCAGGCCGTCGACACCGCTGAGCTGAGACCCGGGCGCAACGTGTTGCCATTCGAACAAGAACCGCATGTAGTCCTGGGCGGTCGCCTGCTCGACGCGTGCACGCTTCCCCTTCTGGGAGTACACGTGCATACGCGACAGCAGCCGCCTCGACGCCCAATTTTCCGCCGAAACTTCCGTTCGGATCCCCACCCCACCGACAGAACTCGTTTGCCGTTGGCTCGGTAGGCGAGCCGACGTTCGAATTGCGAAGCCCTCGCTCTCGAGGCCGACCAACGTGAACTCGACCGCCGAACGATCGACACCGAGCTGCACCGCCAACTTTTCCGCCGTCGTGACCGCACAGCAATCGAGCCGACCCCGGACCGCCGTCGACAACGCATCGACACGGTCATCGGACGTCGTTTCGACGCCTGGCCACAGATCCGGGCGCAACGCTGCCGCAGCAATGTGATCGGCACCAACCGTCCAAAACTCGCCATCGTCGGCATCGGCCACGACCGCGACTGCTCGACCCGCACGCACGAGCTCGTCGAACATCGTCCGCCAACAATCCTGCGCCCGAGTCACCACCAGCGACTCGATCAACTCATACAGCTCATCAGGACTCGCCGGATCGGGGATGACCTGCTGGGCGACCTCGGCCACCGCATCGGGCGAAACCGTGCCGATCTCGGTGAGATCGACCGGTAGGCCACGACGAAGCGGCACCGCACGACTGCGCCGATCGATCGCCTCGGCATCATCCAAAAACGTAAACGCGCGACCGACCAATAGCTCATGACACAGCGGTGACGGTTCGGTGGAGTCGACGGTGACCACCTCAAGCTCGCCGCGCTCGAGCCGTTCGACCAAGCCCCGAAGCCCGTCGATGTCCATCGCCTCCCGAAGCGTGTCGTCCATCGTCTGGCGAACAATGACATGGTCAGGAAGCTCGATCGGACCCGAAACATTCTCCTGGCAGGCCGCAGCCACCGGAAACAACGCTGCCATCATGTCGTCGGCCTCCATCCGCTGGATCGGCGGCGGATTCTTGCGCCCACCCTTCCAACGAAGCACGAGCAACGACCGGTTGAGATTCCAGCGCCAACGGCTCAAAAACATTGGCGAAGGAGGGACGAGGGTGGCATTGGTCAGCGTGGCCTCGACCGACTTCGACTTGAGAAAGCCTGCGACATCGCCAAGCGGAAAGCTGTGCTGCGGCCCGAGCGACAAACACACGGCGTCATCAGAGGCCGCAGCCTGGAGTTCGAAATCGAAGTTCTTACAGAACTTCTTTCGCAAGGCCAGCCCGAAGCCACGATTGAGCCGGGCCCCGTGTGGCGAGTGCACGATCAGTTGCATACCGCCGGTCTCGTCGAAGAATCGTTCGATGACCAGCTTGTCGCGAGTTGGCAAGGTCCCCAAGATTGCGAGCGATGCAGCGAGGTAGCGAATCACCTGCTGGGCTGGTTCGGCATCGATCTGTGCCGCCCCCATAAGCCACGCTCGGGCCGCGTCTGGGTCGCCGGCCCGAAGGCGCTCTTCGACCGCCCGACGAATCGAGCACACCTCCTCGCTCAGCTCCAGCGTGCGGCCAGGCGCCTCGCCGAACCACACCGGAATCGTCGGCGGCAAACCCTCGGCATCGACCACGCGGACAACCCCAGGCTCGATCCGGCGAATCCGCCAGCTGTGGGTACCGAGGGTGAAGATGTCGCCCGGCATCGACTCGGTGGCCCAGTCCTCGTTGACGGAACCAATGAAGGTGTCATCGGGGTCGAGGAGCACCCGGTAGTCACCGAGCTCGGGGATCGCTCCGCCGCTCGTCAGCGCAGCCATCCGTGCGCCCCGCCGACCGCGAACCTCGCGATTTACATCGTCGTGATGGATCCAATGCGAACGAACACCGCGCCCGGTCTGGACTCCCTCGGCGGCAACCGCCAGGCACTGATCGAAGTCGCCTCGGCACAGATCCCGATATGGGCTTGCCCGCGTCGCCAGCGCAAACAGGTCGTCGACGTCCCATTCCTCTGCCGATACTTCGGCGACCAGCTGCTGGATCAAAATATCGAGCGGAGCGACCGGCGGAAGCAACGCATCGAGTCGCCCTCCGTGGACCGCCGTCAGCAATGCGCAACACTCCACCAAGTCGTCCCGAGTCTGCGGGTAGAGCCGCCCCTTGGGAACCCCGTATCGATTGTGGTTTGCTCGCCCAACACGCTGCAAGAACGTCGCGATGTTCCGAGGCGAGCCCAGCTGGCAAACAAGGTCGACCGGGCCAACGTCGATGCCGAGCTCGAGCGAAGCGGTGGCGACCAGCGCCTTCAGATCGCCAGCACGCAGCCGCTGCTCGACCATCAGTCTGCGGTCCTTTGAGAGGCTGCCGTGGTGGGCAACGACGTTGGCTTCAGCGCCCTCGTCCCGTTCGGCGAGACGCTCCCCGAGTTCATGACTGATTCGCTCGGCCATCCGGCGAGTGTTCACAAAGATCAAGGTCGTGGTGTGGGCTTCGACGAGCTCTGCGATGTTGTCGAGGATCTCCCCCATCTGTTCGGCCGGCGCAATCGCCTCCATCTCCGACGGCGGTACTACGAGGTCGAGATCGAGTTCGCGAACATGTCCTTCGTCGACCACCTTGCAGACCGGCTCGCCGTTGTCATCGAGCCGATTGCCGACGAGCAAGTTGGCCACGGTCGAAATGGGTTTTTGTGTTGCCGATAACCCCACCCGAACGAACGATTCGTCGCGAGCCGAACGGCAGATGTGATCGAGCCGTTCGAGCGTTAGCGATAGGTGCGAGCCTCGCTTGTCGCGCGCGAGCGAGTGGATCTCGTCGACGATCACCGTGTCGACAGTACTCAGGGCGGCTCTCGCCTTTGACGAGGTGCACATGAGATACAGCGACTCTGGCGTGGTGACAATAAACGCCGGAGGCTTCTTCACCATGGCGGCGCGAGCAGACGTCGGCGTATCGCCAGACCGGACCCCGACCCGAATCGTCGGCGCACCAAACCCCATTGCCTTTGCGATGGACGCAATCTCGAGGAGCGGCCGCTCGAGGTTCTCGGCAATATCGACTGCGAGTGCCTTCAGCGGGGACACATACACAACCCGTGCAACACCGTCGGTTGGCTCGCCCCGCTCGTGGGCCTTGTACAGCCGGTCGATGGCAACAAGGAACGCCGACAGTGTCTTACCCGACCCGGTGGGAGCAGCCACCAACGTGTCGAGGCGAGCAGCGATATATGGCCAGGCCGCCCGCTGAGGAGGTGTTGGACCATCAGGAAAGCGTTCACCGAACCACGCTCGCACCGCCGGATGAAACGACTCCATGCCAGCGTGCTCAAACAGCGTTGGGCGGTCGACGATAGGCGCCACGCCGTTTGGCGAAGCGGAAAGGTCTGTCTCGATAATGGCCACGCGTCAAACGTAGTGATGGGGTGTGACACGATCGCCAACACCCCGACCCGGCGCTACGAAACGAGTACGACTTCCTGGCTCGGTTTCGGTGCGATCAAGGCCGGACCCTCACGCCGGATCAACCAGCATCCGCTCGCGACCGCCAAGGCGGACGGCACCGACACCGCATGGAAGATCCGCTCCCCCCACGTCTCGACCAGCACCGTATTCAGAACACCGATCGTCGCCCAAATCACGAGACCCAACGTCATGAGCGAGAGACCTAACCGTGCGACCTCGACGCGCTGAGCTCCAAGCCACGCCGAGAGCATGACGACGAGGAGGCCGATCTGCACCCCGACGCTTCCAGGGAGGACACGGATCGGGCCGTCGAGCGCAGGGTTGTGCGTATCAGCCAGCAAATTCATGAAGGTGATCGCAGCCGAGCAGACCAACACGATGATCAGTCCCGACGCCGAAATCTTGCCACCGAATAACCCGGACTCCGCGCTCCACGCAGACGACGCCACCACGAGCAGACCTATACAAAGGCCGCTGTAGGCAAGCGCCACGAGCGATTGGCGGGTGACGACTGCATGCACCATGAAGAACACCGTCGGAACCATCAACGTGATACTCAGCAACAACACATCAAACAAGACCGGGCGGTTGTTGGTACGAAGCACAAACCCTGTCCGCGGCGCGCCCAAGACCAGACGCCCGGCGTAGCTCAACGACGAACGCACGCCATGGGACAGGGCGATCGTCTGACACTCCGCAGACCACTCCGCTTCATACTGTGCGCGCAAGTGCGTTGGCACCAGCTTGCAGGCCACGGCGATCAACAGCGCGGCGAGACGCCTCACGAAGACAAACCGCCAAGCACCGTGGGTGCCTTCAAGGCGGCCTTCTCGGCATGGCGAGCAAGGGCCGCAGTAGCCTCGGTAGACCCGTGCGCGGTCAAGCGGTAATAGCGACGGGCTGGCCGGTTCGTGGTCTCCACATCGATGTGTTCCCAACGCCCCTCGATCCACCCCGCCTCCTCGAGCCGAGCAAACGTGGGATAGAGCGTGCCCGGCTTCAAACCCGTGGCCTTCAGGATCTCAAACCCGTAGTGATCACTGGTGGCGTCACCGAGAAGGTACGTCAACAGGAGGCGAGTCTGCGAGGTCAATCGAAACGGTGTTGCCATACGTCGCAGAGTACAGAAACGTCGCGAAAACGGATTATCGGGAGCCGGCAGGGCAACGTACACTTTCACCTCGATGACCCTCTACCTCGTACGCCACGCCTCCGCAGGAACCCGCGGACACTTCGGATCTGGGAATGACCTTGACCGTCCGCTCGATGCTGTCGGCCACGATCAAGCCAGCGGCCTCATCTCGCTTCTCGGCGACAAAGGCATCACCCAGGTCTACTCATCGGCCGCAGTCCGCTGCGTCGAGACGGTCGTACCGTTAGCCGAACACCTCGGCGTCGAGGTCGAGATCGAACCCGCTCTGCTCGAAGGCCAAAGCGCAACCATGGCCCTCCACCTGCTTCGAACACTCGCCCAATCCAACACCACCGCGGCACTATGCAGCCACGGCGACATCATTCCCGACGCCATTCAAACCCTCGCTCGCGAAGGCATGGTCATCGCGGGCCAACGAGCCTGGGCAAAGGGATCTACCTGGGAGCTGCGCACGCGCGGCAACGACATCACCGAAGCCACGTTCCTCGGGCCCTATTAATTGCTCGACACTCCCGGTCGAGATCCGCGAAACCGACGCTGTAGCCCAAGGCGGCCATTGCTCGACACTCCCGGTCGAGATCCGCGATATTCGCTCAGCGGATCAGGGCGCGCAGGTCATCGAGCGTGTTTGCTTCCTCGGCGGTCTTGTCCTGCCGGTACTGCTTCACCCGCGCAAAGCGCAACGCCAGTCCGCCCGGATACGTCGTCGAGCGTTGCACCCCATCGATTGCAATCTCGACAACCAACTCGGGTCGCACGAACACCGTGATCCCCTCTCGATGCGTTTCGCGCTCACCGAGGGCCTCGGTTTGAAAGCGGAGCAAGTCATCGGTCAGCCCCTTGAACGTCTTGCCAACCATCACAAAGCCATCTCCGTCACGCGCACCGAGGTGCAGGTTCGAAAGCCAACCCGTTCGTCGACCATGGCCCCACTCGGCCCCGAGCACGACCAGGTCGTACGTATGTACCGGCTTCACCTTGCGCCAGGTCTTTCCACGCCGACCAGCTGCGTATTCCGACGTCATTGATTTGACCATCACGCCTTCGTGTCCGGCATCGAGTGTCTTCCTCGCAAACGCCTCGGCTTCGTCGGCTTCCTCGGTCACGATTCCGGCCACCGCTCGATCTTCGACAACTTCGGCCAGGTGACCCAACCGAACCGACAGCGCCTCGTCGACCAGGTCGACCCCGTCCCGATGCAAGATGTCGAAGAACTGGACCTGCAACTCCACTCGGGCACTGTCGCCCGCGGAGCTAAACGTCGACGCCGTGTCCTGAAACATCTCTGGGGAGTCCTCGGCCAACCCGATCAGTTCGCCGTCAAGCACAACGTTCGTCACCGGGAACGAACGCACGATGTCGCAGACGCCGGGTAACCGTTCGGTCACGTCGTTCAGGTTTCGCGTAAAGAGCCAGACCTGTTCACCGGAGCGATGCACCTGAAGTCGAATGCCATCCAACTTCGCCTGCACCGATACTTCCCCGTCCAATTCGGTAAGCGCTTCAGTGACCGACGTTGCGGTTGCGGCCAGCATGGGCTGAACCCCTCGGCCAACGACCAATCCAATCGCATCGAGTCCGGAGCGACCACTGTCGAGAGCCACGAGCGCAGACTCACCAAGGTCTCCAGAGAACATGGCGGCACGTCGGACCGACGCAACCGGCACACCCGCAGCTTTCGCAATCGCTGTCGTCATCACCCCATCGAGCGCGCCCTGACGCAGACCGCCGGTAAGCACGGTCTGCAGAAAGGATGACTCGTCCTCGGTCGCTCGAC